>CAIUUT010000183.1 GCA_903902445.1 uncultured Candidatus Marinamargulisbacteria bacterium | reverse complement strand
CTCACTCTAGGCTCTCTGACAATTATTCATTTTCTCGTTCGCATTTTGGCAAACTTTAACCTCTTTGGGCTAAATGCCTACTATTTCCAAGGAATACTTGTCATGCTTTATGCTTATTCGTTATTTATGAATATTAACCTCCTTTTTAATAACCAAAAAGTTTTTCGTTTATTAAATATCATCTATCTAGCACTAGCATTGCCCTTCATCTTTTTTTGGGTTAAATCCAATATCCTTGAGGGCTTCCACCCCTTTGTATCAAATTATTTATTAGTACAAGGCGCCAAAAGCTTGTGGGTATTTTCTGGTTATATTTTTTGTATCTTCACCTTTTTACAGAGTCGAAACAAACAGGAAATTGAGCAAGAAAAGGGGATGGCCTTAACGAAACTCTTTGGCATCTATTTTTTGGCTCAAAGTATTGGGACCATCTGGGCTTCATCTATTTTAGATTATGGGTACCTTATAGAAGCGTTCTTCTCTATTCCTAGTCTTTTCCTAGTATATATCCTTTGCGAGACCGAATTTATAAGCATTGATTTCTACAAAAATCCTTCTTTATATCTGCGCCAGAGAATTATTTTCCGCATGATTATTTCCTTGGCCGTAATTATTATTATCGCTTTGGAGCTTGTAAATTACGCTACTCTCTACATTGTAAAAAATGAACTGGTCAATGCCAAGAAAGAGTTTTTTAAAAATAAAATTAGCCAGGTTGAATATATAATAAAAAAACAGTTTGATTCTGACACCCATAATTTAAGAGAGTTTGCCGCTCCCTATGCTAGTTCTATAAGTCCTTACTACACAGGTATAACCATCTTAAATGAGTTTGGCAAACTTAATGATATAGAAAAAATATATGTCTTATCTCCTGCTGGAGAACCACTACTCGAAGTCGTCAGCAACAACATAAACTTCACCTACAACACTAAGAAAGATGCTTTCCTTGAACAAGTAAACGCCAGCAAGGAAACTGGCTACTACTATCATCTAAACCCTATAAGTAAAAAAATAGAAATCACCTATCCCCTTTATGATTCAAATAAGCAAATAAAAAATTATTTCATTGCTATCTTTAGCTCGGATAAATTATGGGAAGCGATACAAGACTTAACTTTCGAAAAAAATGGAGAAATTCAAATACTTTCCAATGGCTATGAACAAATCTATTCTTCTGCCAAAGCAAATTCGCTAAAAGAGGAAGTCATTAAAGGCACCTATCTTGAAGCCCACGAACTTTACAAACAATATGGTCTGATAATTAACGTGAGTCAGCCCGAAATAGACGCCTTTTCTGGGCTACAATCCGCACAATATAACTCTTTCTTTTTCACAACGATTGCCATTGTTATTTTCCTCTTCGTGGCCTTTATTTTCCTAAGAATCATTGAAAAACCCATCAGGATATTGCAGGAGGGAACCAAAATTATTGGCAAAGGAAACTTGAACCACGAAATAAAAATCTCAGAAAAAAATGAGTTCTCCGAGCTTGCTATTGCATTTAATAGCATGGTTAATAGCCTAAAAAAACTACAAATAGACCAACTAAAGAAAGAACAGTTACTATCTATAACTCAACTCAGTGTTGGGCTGAACCATGAAATTAACTCGCCCCTCTCCACTATTGTAATCGGAAATCAGTTAATAAATAAAATAATAAATGAGTTGCACGTGCCAGAAGAGGAAACGACAAAGCTCAAGTTTCTTATTTGCACTTCAGACAAAATTCAGGAGGAAACAAAAAAAATCACCAAAATACTGCTCGACATTCAAAACATTCAAGAGCCAGTAATTGAAGATTATGTTGACGGAACTAAAATGATGAGGGTAAAATTTGACTAAGAGCTTTGAGAGGAATCCTTTAAAACATTGATAAATAAAAAATCTATCCTAATCATTGATGATGAGTCCACTATCCGTTGGATTCTTAAAATGGCACTAGAAGTCAAAGACCTTAATATCCTAGAAGCTTCTTCGGGAGAAGAAGGGGTGGCTATTGTTAGGCAAATCAAGCCTGACCTTGTTATTATGGACTATAAAATGCCCGATATGAATGGTTGGCAAGCAACAGCCTTAATTAAATCCATTCACCCAAATATAATAATAATTGGCCATACAGGTTACGCAAGTGAACTAAACCTTCAAGAAGGCTTTAAGAGTGGTTGCACTGAGATTCTTAAAAAACCCGTTGATTTAGATGAATGGGAAAAAACGATAACTAAATACTTAGCCTAGTATTGGATCTGATATATTCACTATGAATAACGCTTCATTTATACATTTACATGTACACTCGGAATATAGTCTTTTGGATGGCTGTATTAAGATTGATGACCTACTCAACAAAGCCAAAGAGTTCAATATGCCCGCACTGGCCATTACAGATCATGGCGTTATGTATGGAATTGTTGAATTTTTTAGTAAGGCCAAAAAAAAGGGAATCAAGCCCATTATTGGTTGCGAACTATACTTAGCCGCCAGAACTCGTTTTGATAAAGACGCAAAGCTTGATAAATCCTCTTTTCATTTAACCTTCCTTGCCAAGGACCTGACTGGCTACCAGAACCTCATTAAACTGGTCTCTTTTGCGCACCTAGAGGGTTTCTTTTATAAACCTAGGGTTGATTATGAGCTTCTCGAAAAACATCACGAAGGGCTAATTTGCCTAAGCGGATGTTTAAGTAGCCCCGTACTGCGTAATTTGCTGAATAATAATTATCAAGAGGCTTTAATGCATGCCAATAAACTAAAAGGCATTTTTGGAAATGACTTCTATCTGGAAATACAGGATCAAGGGCTTGAAGAACAAAAAGCTATTAATGGAAAGCTAATTGAAATAAGCAATAGTACGCAAATCCCCTTGGTTGCCACAAACGATTCTCATTACTTAAATAAAGAAGACGCTATTGTTCAGGATATTTTGATTGCTATCTCGACTGGAAAAACTCTAAGTGATAAGGAAAGAATGCACTTTTCGACTACTGAATTCTACTTCAAATCGCCTGAGGAAATGGCGCAAAATTTTAAGCATATTCCCGAAGCTATTTCTAATACAGCCGTTATAGCAGATAAATGTAATCTGGAACTCCCTTTAGGAAAAATTTTTCTACCCGAGTTTATTGTACCCACTGGCTACAGCCCTGATAGCTATTTACAAGAGCTCGCCATGGACGGCCTAAAAAAAAGGTACACACCCTTAACCGAAGAAGTTACCAATAGATTTAACTATGAGCTATCGGTTATAAATAAAATGGGATTTGCGTCCTACTTTCTCATCGTGGCTGACTTTGTAAGTCATGCCAAAAATAATAACATTAGCGTAGGACCCGGAAGAGGTAGCGCCGCAGGGAGTATTATTGCTTACAGCTTAGGCATTACTAATATTGAACCGCTTAAGTATCATCTACTGTTTGAGCGATTCTTGAATCCCGACAGAATAAGTATGCCCGATATCGATATTGATTTTTGTATCGATAATCGCCAGAAGGTTATTGATTATACTAAAAACAAATATGGCACAGACCATGTGGCTCAAATAATAACTTTTGGAAGAATGGCTCCCCGCATGGCGGTTCGAGATGTCGGGCGCGTTCTCGACATTCCCCTATCGGAAGTAGATAAAATTGCCAAGCTTATCCCTTTTGGTAGCGAAACCATTGAGAAAGCTTTAGCCGAATCTTCAGAATTAAACCAACAATATCTGGCTAAGTCTCAGATAAAGGAATTATTGGACTATTCAGCAAAAATAGTGGGGATCGCGCGACACTCGGGAATTCATGCTGCCGGCGTTGTAATCTCCAAGGATCCTTTGACTACAATGGTTCCGATTATGGAAAAAGATGGGCAAATGGTCACCATGTTTTCCAAAGACGATTTAGAAAGTTTTGGCCTATTAAAAATGGATTTTCTGGGACTAAGAAACCTAACCATGATTTCTAAAACCTTAGCCTTAATTAAGCAAAGTACAGGTTCTCCCTTGGATATCGACACCCTCCCAACCGACGATAAAGAAACCTACGACTCCTTAAGCACGGGAAGTTCTATGGGGATATTTCAACTTGAAAGTCAAGGAATGCAGGCACTTCTTAAAACCTTACAGCCTACTGTTTTTGAAGACATTATCGCATTACTAGCACTTTATCGTCCAGGGCCACTGGGTAGTGGCATGGATAAAGATTTTGTAAACTGCAAACACGGTCGTCAAAAGATTGCCTATCTACTACCAGAGCTTGAGCCCATTCTTAAAGATACTTATGGCACGATCCTCTATCAGGAACAAGTGATGCAAATTGCCTCGGCAGTTGGCGGTTTTAGCTTGAGTGAAGCCGATACCTTACGAAAAGCCATGGGCAAGAAAGATAAAGAAAAAATGGACAATATGAAGCAAAAATTTATAGATGGGGCTAGTCTTAAAACCATTCCTGAGAAGAAATCTTCAGCTATTTTTGACATGATGGCAAAATTTGCTGAATACGGTTTTAACAAGTCTCACAGTGCTGCTTATGCTCTAATTACCTACCAAACCGCCTATTTAAAAACACACTACCCCGTTGAATATATGGCAGCGCTGATTTCCAGCAGCATTAATGACACCGATAAAGTTTCCCAATACATTGCCGAAGCCAAAATAATGGGAATTAACGTACTTCCCCCAGATATTAATGAAAGTTTTAATGACTTTTTTATCATTAATAGCTCCATTCTTTTTGGATTAGCCGCCATTATGAATGTAGGGGGAAACGCCATTGAGTCCATACTAAAGGCCAGAGAAGAGAATGGAATTTTTCATTCTTTAATTGATTTTTGCTCAAGAGTTGATTTAAGAGTCGTTAATAAAAGAGTTGTGGAAAGCTTAATTAAATCGGGCGCCTTTGATACCATCGGCAAGAGAAAAGCCCTGCTGTCTATTGTTGAAGACACCCTTAATCAAGCCATCAAAACCCAAAAAGAAAAGGATAAAGGGCAATTAAACATGTTTGCCATTGAAGAAACCCATCACCCTAAAGATATTTTCGTACATGAAGAAGAGTTTGGTTCTAAAGAACTACTGCGTCTGGAAAAAGAAATCTTGGGCATATACCTTTCTGGACACCCGTTGCAAGATCATATCGGCTATGTGCTAAATAATGAACTGCCCGAAATTAAGAATTTAGTTCTCCTCCCCCAAGATCAAGTAAACAAGATTAAGATGTTGGGAATCCTGACCAATTTAAAGAAAAAAATTACTAAAACTAAAAAAACGATGATGGTCGGAACCGTTGAGGATTTGACGGGCAGCCTAAATATTGTTATCTTCCCACAGAAATACGAGGCTTTGGCTCATATGATCGAGGAAGATAAGGTATATCTTATTAACGGAAACCTTGATTTCAGGAACGACCAACCACAAATTATGATCGACGACATAAAAGAATTCCACTCCAATCAAACAGACAAGAAGCCAACGCTTATCATTAAGCCTAATCCAGCAAACTTAGAGCAAATTAAAACAACCCTTCTTAGATTTCCTGGGAATACACCTGTATTTTTTGAAACAGATGGCTATAAAATAAAGCTAAACAGCAAATACTGGGTAAACACCTTAAACCTTGAAAAAATTAAAGAAGAAATCGGCAAAGATTTAGTATCCATTGTATAGGAAATCTACGATTTCAACCGCTTCTCTTTAGCTAATTGAAAGTACAGAAACACCTGGCGTGCTATTTCTAACACTGCGATACTTAACGCTTGCATTACGATGAATAACTCTGCGTCCAATAGCCACAAAAAAAGGGCTGTTGCCGCTGATAAAAGTATACTAATAAAAGGAGTCACCCTTCTAGCTTTAAAATAGGCTAACAAATAAGCAAAAACTACGAATAATCCTAACCAAAACAATACATAAAATTCAAAAACTATAAAATAAATGATATTTTCTTTTGGCAAAAAAGCACTGGCGAAGGGGAAAAGAATAGCTAAGTAAAACGATAGGAATAACACGTAATTCCCAGTATTTATAACCCAGATAAAGGTCATAAATTTTAATATTTCAGAAAACAATACTGGCCAAAACTCAGTAAATTCTAAATACTGACTAACCTTTACATGTTCATTTAGCGAAAACTGGATGCGTCTTTTGCTTTTATTTACTCTAGTTTCTAATTGATAAAAACCCGGCAATGACGCAATAAAATAAATAGCAATTAATTCAATTAATATTACCATTTATTCTAATTTTGCCAATTATTTTTTGGCTAAATCAAATCCACTATGCAATATTTTCACGGCTTCGGCGGTTAGCTTCCTATCGATAATGCATGAAACCTTAATCTCTGAAGTAGAAATTAGGTCGATGTTTATCCCTTTCTCGCCAAGCATAGAGAACATTCTTGCGGCAACACCAGGGCTAGAGACCATTCCCACCCCTACAATTGAAACCTTGGCAACTTCTTGATCATACACCACTTTCTCGGCCTTTACTTTTTTTGCAAGCGCCTCAGTAATTTCCTTAGCTTTATGAAAATCATCTAAAGAAACAGTAAAAGCAATATCGTTTTTTTGATTTACTTGATTACTCTGTACAATCATATCAACATTTACTTTACTATCGGCAAGTTGGGTAAACAGATTTCCCGCTACACCTGGTTCATCAGACAAACCTAAAATAGCTATCTTAGCTGTATTCTCATCGTATGCCACACCTGTAACTGGATTTTTTATTTCCATCTTTAATACCTCCTTAACAATTGTTCCTTCATTGTAATTAAAACTTGAACGCACATGTATTTCAATACCATAAGCCTTGGCGACTTCTACCGCCCTAGGATGTAAGACCCCCGCTCCAAGGCTAGCAAACTCTAGCATCTCGTCATAGGCGATTACATCCAACTTCCTAGCATCTTTAATCAGGTTAGGATTGGTTGTATATACACCATCTACATCGGTGTAAATTTCGCATAACTCCGCCTTCAGCGCAGCAGCTATAACTACGGCAGAGGTATCTGACCCACCGCGCCCAATTGTGGTCGTGTCATCAAAACTATTTACTCCTTGGAATCCAGTAATAATAACAATTTTGCCTGCTTTAAGTTCTTCTAGTATTCTGGTAGGTTTAACATCCAATATTCTGGCTTTACCATGCATGTCTTCCGTATGCACACCAGCCTGACGACCAGAAAGAGAAACCGCTTCTTGGCCTTTCTGTTTAAGTGCCATGGCTACCAAGGAGGCTGAGACTGCTTCTCCGGTGGAAATAAGGGCATCATACTCTCTCCCTGAGGGATTAGGGGTAATCTCTTTGGCTAATTTAATAAGTTCGTCTGTGGAGTCTCCCATTGCAGAAACAATAACCACCAAGTTTTTACCTTTGGCTTTAAATGATAGAATTCTTTCTGCCACATTTTTTATTTTTTCTGTGGTACCCACACTGGTACCACCATATTTTTGAACAACGATGTTTTTCAAGACGCATCTCCTCCTTTACAAAATCTTAAGAAACCATGCAACCTATATTTGTAAATTTCTTAACTTAATCCAAACCAGTTTACAGCCAGTCAGCCATAAAACATCTTATTCTAATATATAATGAGCTACTGAGTCTAATATATTATTATTGTCTTTAACTTGCAACTTTTCTTTAACGCGCTCTAAATCAGCCACAACCTGCTCCTGCAAGGTATTATTTGTAATTACTTGATGTATATATTGCGCAACTTCCCTAGAAGTAAAGTTTTGCAAATACTCTTTTACAACCTCTTTCCCCGCAACAATATTTGTTAAAGAATAATTATTAAACTTAAACTTCTTCATCACTCTTTTAATAATTTTGTAGGATAAAAAGCCAAACTTATAAAGAACCACATGAGGCTTAAGTAGTATCGCTGCTTCTAAACATATTGTCCCCGACGTTAGCAGGGCAAACTTACTCTCCAGTAAAACAGGGTATGTTTTATGATAGTGTATCGGTATATTCGGAGCAACATTCCATAAACCTGTTCTAATTTCTTTCTCGTAATAGTCATTAGGTAGATTTACCACAAAATTATAGTCTGGGTCTAACGCCAGCAACTCCTGCATTATTTTTATCATCTGCGGAAAGGTGAATTTAATCTCTTGTTTGCGCGATCCGGGGAAAACTGAAATTAGCTTTTCTTTTACCTCAATCGGTTTCGTAATTTGTGCTAGATTCTCCTTAATTATTTCTATGAGAGGATGTCCGAAATAGCGAACATTATCTGTATATTTTTTATAGCAGTCGTACTCCTCTTGGAAAATAGCAACTACTTTATCCACCGTGCCCACCACTTTTTGCATCCCCTTTTCGGAACCCCAAACCCATTCTTGGGGTGGTATATAGTAGACAATAGGGATCCCTAATTTTTTTGCTTCTGCAGCAATAAGCATATTAAAGCCTTGGTAATCTACACAAATAAGCAAGTCAAACTTTCTGGCTTTTAGCATCTTAACAATCTTATTCTTGAGTAAAATGAATTTAGGAATATGCCTAAAGGCCTCTAAAAATCCGATGGTAGATCTTTTTGTAAGATCATCAATAGTTACCACGCCTGCTTCCCGCAACTTCTGGCTACCGATGGCATGAAAAGTAAGCTTTGGATTAATCTTTTTTAAGGCTTTAACTAGATAGGAAGCATGTAAATCGCCAGAGACTTCACCCGTTATAAAGAGAATATTATTTATCGGTGAATTCAACTGAAAATCCTAAGGGCGAGCACCGTTCTTGATTGCGCTTCATTCGTCATTGTCATCATCTGCCTGATTCTTGCCTCTGCGCATAATTCCATTCTTTGACTCAGCCTGAAGAAACCCCAGTAAATGCTTAACCTCTTCAGTCTGCTCTACCTCTTTTTGAACCTGAATAATCGCTTGGCTCATGTTTAGGTCAGAACGAAACAGCATTCGATAGGCTTTTCTTATAGCACGTTGAGACTCTTTGCTAACATTATTTCTCTCAAGCGCTACAATATTTAAAGTTCTCATCACCGCTGGATTGCCCTCAATTAAGGTAAATGGAGCAACGTCTTGGTTTACCTTGGTGTATCCACCTACAAACGCCATTTTGCCGATTCTACAAAACTGTGTAGCCCCACCCATTCCACCAAAAACTACTTTGTCTTCAATAATAACATGACCTGCAATTTGAGCTGCATTTGAAATAACGATACCACTCCCCAAAACACAATCATGAGCAATATGCACATTGGTTAAGAGTAGGTTATCATTCCCGATTATAGTTTTACCATCTTTACTAGTCGCGCGGTTTATGGTTACGTATTCTCTGATGTCGTTTCTTGCACCAATTTCAACATAACTTCTTTCACCCTTAAACTTCTTGTCTTGCGTTGTATTGCCGATAATAGCACCATAATGGATGTGGGTATCATCCCCAATCGACGTCCATTTTTCAATAACCACATTGGCTTCAATAATAACTCCGTTCCCTAATTTTACGCCTTCACCAATAAAAGCATGAGGGCCTATTTGTACATCTTTCCCAATCTGGGCACTAGGATGGATCTTAGCTGTTGGGTCTATAAGGGCTTCGACTTGAGCATCAGCTAGCGAGAATGTCATTTCTGCTTCGGCCACTACCATCCCGTCAACAAAGGCTCTCCCTAGCGTTTTGCCAACCGGCCCTTTAGCCTTCAATAAATCAACCTCAAGTCTTAGCTGATCACCGGGTACTACAGGTCTTCGGAAACGCACACTCTCCATGGCAGCAAAATAGGCAATTTTGCCCTTCATGTCTGGGAAATTTAACATAATAATTCCAGAAATTTGAGCCAAGGCCTCTACAATCAAAACACCTGGCATTACGGGATGACCCGGAAAATGTCCCTGAAAAAACTGTTCATTGATCGTAACATTTTTAATACCGACGGCTCTCTTTCCATATTCAAACTCTATAATTTTATCTACGAGCAAAAAAGGATAGCGATGAGGCAATATTTCCATAATCCTATTGATATCAAACATAAATATTTATCCTTTCTCTTCTTTAAGTATTAAGTGTATTTTAACAAATAATTGGCCTTGTGATAAGCTGTCTATTTCCAAGTTGGATATTTCAAGGGGAAACCCAAGGGTTTGCAGCTCATTTAAGAAGTTTTTTAAAGTAACCATAGAACATTTGAGCTCTATGTAGACGGGATGCTCACTTGTGTATTCATTCTTTATGCTTTCACCATAAGTGATACTTTTTATGACGACATTATTTTGCTTGGCAATAAATTGCTTAGAAAATAAATCCACCACCGACCCCTTACTAATAAAATACTTATCCGCTAAAGCCCTTGTTTGTTTATTTACCGCATTCTTTGCACTCGATTTTATGCCAGCACGCTTTTCATAAAGCATAATTTGCTCGCTAAACCCTTTTGTTAATTTGGCATTCACTCTTATTGCAAAGATTTTGGGATACAGCAAAAACTGAAACATCAAAATGAAAAACAAAACAAAAAACACCCATACATAGTATTCCTTACCCTCTGGGACAAGCATATTCTTTATATTCATAGGATTCTTACTCCGATAACAAACGAATAAGTATTATCGTTTTGTTTTTCAACCTTATTCATGGTTAGGTCCGTAATCTTTGCTTTGGCGCTTAAGTTTTCAATATATTTATCGATACTACCCACATCTTTGGCGACACCTTCTATCTCAAAATTTTGCAATCCCCTATTATAGTTAATCTCTTTAATTCCCAAGCCATCTTTACGCAAGGTAAATGTCCACTCTAAAATTGTTATTAACCTTTGTTGAATGATTATTTCGTTTTGGAGTATGGTTATTAAATTCTTCTTTGCTTCGATTTCCTTGATGGTGTCAACGGACTCAAAATAGACGTTTTTCACATTGCTAAGTTTGTTTTTTGACTTCAATAGATTTCGGTCTGACATATTTTTTAATTGCACAAGGGATAAATAGCTTAATAGAAATATTAACGAAATTAAAATTAAGCTAACAAGATATATTTTTGAGCCTTTTAGCGAACTCGCATCTTCTTTGCGCTGCATTTTATTATAAAGGGCTCGAGTAGAAAATTTACGAAGATACTTACTCTCAAAGCTTTTCGTTCGCAAAGGTATAAATATTTCACCCTGCTTTACGATCTCCTTTATCGAGTATATCGTTAATAAATCTTCGACCTCCACCACTCTGTTATCGAGCTTATCTTTCATAAATGCTCTAAACTCAAAATATTTGGATTGTATGTTGGTTTCCTTCTGCATTAAATCATCTAAGTTATTTTTACTAAACGTTGGGGAAGAAAAAACAATTTGACCAATTTTTATATGGGGCTGGCTATAATATATCTGAATAAAATGGTTTATATCCTTAATAAAATTATCAAAAATTATCTTTAAGGGCAAGGAGATTGTCTGTGTTTTATAG
>CAIUUT010000182.1 GCA_903902445.1 uncultured Candidatus Marinamargulisbacteria bacterium | reverse complement strand
GAATTCGGCTACAAACCCCTAAACGAACTTCAACTTACGTATCACTTTGAGCGTGAAGATAATAAATCCGACATCGACAACTCCACCTCTGCCAATTTACGTGCCGTTGATAATATCGGCTACAGAAACAATCTCGCGCTTACCGCCGGCCCGCAATACTTTCTAACCACCTTAGCGCTGAACCAATTTAACTTTAGAGACAATTATCTGGATCAAGTCAACATACTCGACCGCTACTCCAGAAGCTGGGTCGTAAACAACAAGGCTTCTGCTTTAGACAACATGATTCAAATCAACTCCGCCCTGTCAGAAACCAATGAACTAGACAGTACGCCCAGCAGTTATAATCAGAAATTAAGAGAAACGCTCTACCGCAAATCATCCGTTCAGCTCACCTTAAAGCCCATAAGTTTTGTGGACATCAATAGCCAGTATAGTAAAGAAACCGCCGAAACCATTTCCAGCTTCGATGCCAAAAATATACCCGCCTCTGGAAATCGCACACTCACGATCCTACAAAACTATCAGTACAATGTAGCGCTTTACCCTCCAGTCTATTTATATCTTGTCGATAATCCCAACTACCAATTCTCTTTAGCCAATTCCGAGAAAGCCTCTCTGCTGCTCAACCAAGAACCAGACACCAACTTCTCCATATTAAACCAGTATTCCTGGAAATTCATAAATCTTACCACGCTTTCCATTAAAGACTCAAAATCGACTGGAGCCGAGAGCAATAAAAACATCAACAGAGAAACCCTATACTCCGAGTACGGCATCGGTAGCTTTACGCTCTTTAACTCGCTGTTTCCCCTGCAAATCCAAAACTCCTCCAAAAAATTCACTAAATCCAAAAACTCCAACAATATTCCCAGAGATATTACGCTCTTTACTTCTGGGGAAACCAACAGTACAGAAACCAAATACGGCTACTCTTGGCAACCCTTCTCCTTTGTCAGATACGACAATGATTATTATTTTAATGAGAATACCGCCACCTCCACTGAAAACAAAACAACAGAGCTTTTGCAGTCCTTTCAAACCTTTCCAAAACAAAACACTAAGCAGTCACTACAATTAAACTTTGATGAGTTCTTTAAAACTCAGTACATCCACGACTATAATTTATTAGAAAACTACAAGCAAACCCTTTCTTATGCTACTCAAAACGTCGAAAGCCTAAATTATACTTTGTTCTACAACAACTCTACTCACATCTTAAACCAAAGCTTAAACAGCATATTCTTTCCCGCTAAAGCCCCTATCTACTTAAATATCGGCATCAATTACGACGATTATATCGACAGCGCCAAAGGGCTAAAGTACAGGAAAAATGACATTTACAGCTTAAACACCACGTTCCCATTAATGGACTTCAACTTAACCCCCAAGGTAAACCTCAGTAAAACCTTACAATATCTGAAAGTTTCTGCTGACATCAGCTTAAATGAGATGAAGAATAATAGATACGACAACTACCTCTACAATAGAACTCAGGAAGGCACGTTAGATGCCGTCAAACTGCTCTCTTCTCAGTTTTCACTACTCATGAACTATGGATACAAACGTATTCAGGAGGACACACAAGCCCCTCCTCCCACAACAAATTCCAGCGCCATAAGTGTGCATAGCTTAGGCATCGGTCTCCAAAGCTACCTATTGCCGAATCTATCTTGTAGCTACGTCTTTAATTATAAAACCAACATTAATGAAATAATAAACAAGTCTTTCCAAAACTATGCCGACACCTTCATCTTGGAGTACAAACCTCCTCAGGCGCAAGCCACAAAGTTTAACAGTTCGATTGTCTTTACCTTTCGCCGAGATCACAGCTGGGGTGTGGGTTTAAATGACTTTGCCAAAATAGAAACCAACCAAATTAATGCCCAGTCTATTGCCACACAAATAACAGAAATAAACAACATTACTTCCGTGGCGATTATCGCTGCTAATATTGAAATACCCATGTCCGATCGTAGTAACGGCAACATTGAAAAATTTGTATTTACCACTGAAGGCAATTATGTAGAAAAAACAGACTTGATGGGTAACGCCTCTGGCATTAACTACAACTACACCATCACTTCTTTAATCTTTAGTGGTAAGCTACTCTTCTAAATTATCTGGTTAATATTGCTTAGTGGCTGCATTAATATATAGCTAAAGGCGTACACAAACATCGAGATAACAATAAGCACTATGCCATATAAGAGCCTGCACAAAACCTCAAAATAACGCTCATAATCTTTCCTGTTTTCCAAAATAAGTGCCTCTAAGATTTTCAAAAACGACTCTTTATTAATATTTTCATAATCTCGCAGCAACACTCTATATTTGTCAGCGATAATCGGCAAGTTAATTGCTTGCTCAATGGATTTGCCTTGCTTAAGCAAGTTGCTAATTGTCGAGAAATAGTAGCAGTTGGTCTTCGACTTCTCGCTCTCCAGCACTAAGTCCAACATTTTATCTAAAGCAATAAAATGTTTTTGCGTGGTATATAAAACATATAAATATTTATCTTGAAACCTAATTTTTAATAAACTACCCATAATTGGAAATTTGATCTTCAAGCTGGGAGAAAGTATTCGCCAAATCCATAATGCCAATATAGCGACTACCCCTAAAATCACGGTCAATCCTAACAAGGTTGCTGGTTTCATCACTTCAAAGATTAGCGGTATTTGAATGTTGTACGACTGGTACAAACTGGTCATTTGAGGAAGAATAGCGGTTGAAAACAAAATAACCACCACCACTACCGCAAGGCTAAGAAGCACTGGATAGGCCAACTGTTTCGCTGTCTTTTGCTTTGCTTCTATGAGGCTATTCAGTTGCTCACTAGACTGCTCAATCGCTTTGGAATAATCTCCCGTCAGAGAAGCCACGTTAAACAACAGCATGCTATCCTCATTGAGAATTTTATTAGTCTTTAAGATATCGGGAAAAGATCTCCCCTTAGAAAGCTGCTGTAAAATGGTGGTGTATAGACGTTTTTTATTTTTAGACACTGTGGTTCTATATTTTTCGAGAACAGCAAATAGGCTCTCTCCTTTTTGATAATAAATTTGCAGGAATCGAATAAACTCTTTTTGCTGCGCTAAACCAAGCTTAGCGAGGACTTTCCCTATTACATATATTTTGCGTCGACTAAGGCTTAGCAACTTCTCTTCGGTTGCATATAAGCAAAAAAAGCCGAGTTTGAGATGGAAACCATAAACTTTATAGATCATAACCTAAAAATTTTCCGAGCGTTCTCCGTTGTAATCCTAGTCAGAGTCTCTACATCCATTTCCAGAATTTCCGCCACCTTGCACCCTATTTCCACCAAATGTTTCGGTTCGCAAATTCCACCCCGAAACGGAACTGGCGCTAAATATGGCCCATCTGTTTCTAATAGTATCTTTTCCAAAGGGATATGCTTAATAAGCTGCACAATATTTTCATTCTTTTTAAAGGTTACCATCCCATTAATTGAAAAATAAACACCCAGCTCCAGCATTTTGTGCAGGGCTTCAAGCGAACCCGTATAAGAGTGGCAAACTATTTTCACGTCAGCAAACGCCCGAATAATCTGCAAGACCTCCTGTTCTGCGTTTCTAGAGTGAATGGACACTGGCAATTGGTACTCTTGAGCAAGCTCTAAGAATTTAATAAATACTACTCTTTGAATCTCTCTGTCGCTATGCTCATAATAGTAATCCAAGCCAATCTCCCCCACCGCCACACATTTAGGCTGGGAAAGTAGCTCTCTAGCTTGTGTTACGCAGTCTTGGGTATAGCTTTTGGCTTCATGCGGGTGAATCCCCACGCCGAAGTAAACGTTTTCATATTTTTGAGATATCTTACAAGCACTCCAAGAGTCAGCAATATCGGTACCTAAAGTCAGTATGCCGGTTACACCCTTAGCCGTAGCCTCACGAATTATTTGCGCTAACGCGTGTTCATCGTACTTTTCACTAGTGAGATGGACATGGGTATCGATTATTTCCACTATCTTGCTCTCTTAGTTAATGTCCTATTCTTTTCTGGGGAACAAGGGCTCGGGCTTGTTCAGAAGCATACCTTCTTTAAAATAACCCCAATTATAGAGGTTCTTTTCTTGCCAGCTAATGTTCAGTTGTTCATACACCTTTTGCGCTGTTTGAGGCATAAAGGGACTTAGCCAAGTGGTTACCACTTTAATGGTTTCTAATAACTGTATCATAATATTCGACAGCTTATCGATTTGCTCTTCTTTATAAAGCTTCCACGGCATATTATCTTCAATGTATTTATTGGCTTTTCTAATAACCGAAAAAATATCTTCCAAAACAATAGACAGCTTAAAATCTTGCATATTCTGTCGGATTCTAATTTCCAAATCATGAACTTCTTTTTTTAGTATTAATTCCGCCTCAGACAATTGAGCTTCATTACTTTTCCCAACTTTAAACTCAAAATATCGCCCCATCATACTCAGTGTTCTATTAAGCAGATTGCCAAAATCGTTAGCCAAATCACTGTTATATCTTTGACGCATATTTACATCACTATAAGTACCATCTAACCCAAACACAATTTCGCGGGTAATATAATACCTAAAAGCATCCACCGAGTATTCTTCTATAATCTTATTAGGATCCAACACATTACCCTTAGATTTAGACATCTTTTCTCCACCCTGATAAATAAAGCCATGCCCAAAAACATGCTCTGGCAGTTCTAAGTCAAGCGCCATAAGCATGGCGGGCCAAATGATACAGTGAAATTTTAATATATCCTTACCAATTAATTGCACATAGGCAGGCCAATGCTGCTGAAAAACCTTTTCATTTTCCATATACTGTATAGCTGTAATATAATTAAGTAGGGCATCAAACCAAACATAGATATAATGCTTATTTTTTAGCTCAATACCCAGTTCTGGCACCTCAATCCCCCAGCTTATCGATGAGCGGCTAATACATAGATCCTCAAGCCCCTGTTCAATAAAGCTAACCACCTCATTTTTTCGAGTATGCGGCAATACAAATTGTTCGTTTTGCTTTATATAGGCCAGCAGCTTGTCTTGGAAAGCGGAAAGCTTGAAAAAGAAAGCTTCCTCTTGCAGTAGCACTAAGTCTCTGCCACAGTCAGGGCATTTCCCCTCTACGGCTTGAGTTGCTGTAAAATAGGACTCACAGGGACTACAATATAACCCTTCATAGTTACCTAAATATATATAGCCTTTTTCATAAATCTTTTGAAAGACCTCTTGTACAATCCTTTTGTGTTGTTCATCGGTCGTTCTCACAAAATAATCATAGGAAATATTTAGTTTTTCCCACAGCTCTTTATATCTTAAAACCACTGAATCCACCAATTCTCTTGGTTGCAAGCCTCTCTGCTCGGCAGATTTTTCTATTTTCTGACCATGTTCATCGGTACCGGTCAGAAAGAAAACGTTGTTACCCAATAAGCGCTGATATCGAGACAGAACATCGGCGATGATTGTCGTGTAACTATGTCCGATATGAGGAACATCGTTAACATAATAAATTGGTGTCGTAATGAATATATTTTTCATTTTAATGGATCACTCCTACCATGCGCACAACTTTCTTGCTTTCCCCTTTTGCTTGTGGGGCTTCAATTACTACAAAATATCCACCTTTTTCAACAAATTGTCCAGACTCATCTTTTCCATTCCACTCCACCACACAATCCCCTTTAACTGTTTTACCTTGAATTCCAGAAGAATAGTTTAACTTTTTAACAAAATGCCCCAAGGCATCATATATTTTAATTTCTATACCCGTGTTTTGGTTTAAAAAGTAAAAAACATTTGTCGTTTCCTTCCTAGAGTAGAAGGGGTTGGGATAGTTTGAAACCTGACTCAATACTTTATCGGTTTCAATCGTTGTGGCGGCTGCAGAATATACATACTCACTTTGCAATCCTGGCAAATTTTGTGCTTTAATTCTGTAGGTATAAGACATATTAGGCTTTCTATTTAAGAAGAGGGCTCGCCGTTCAGTGGACAAAAGATTTGTCGGATCCGCAACCGCTATTTGCCTCACCACTGACCAACTTGGAGAGTAGTTACTTTTTTCCTCCACTGTATACCTAGCAATGCCCGACTCGCTTTCCTCGAACTCACCCCAGCTTAGCTGATGGCTGATGTTGTTTAGGTCAGATTCGCCCACTACAATATCCGCTGGATATCCAGGCATATGAGGAGGCGAAAAATCGGTTTTAAACTCAAAAACAGCGGTTTTAGAGAAGTAATCAACGATTGGATTATCTGGCCGATTACTAATCGTGTTTAGTGACAGATAATATTTCGTATTATCTTGCAAAATAATATTATTCACCAACAACGGCTCATCCACAATGGCAATACTCGGCTTATTTAAAACCGCTTCCTGCAGCGCTAAAATGTCAACACCCCCAGGGGTTGTTCCTAGGCGATATTGTATCTTAGAAATAATGCCTCTCTTTGTGTAGGAATCATAATCAACCAGCATATTTTGTACTGAGCGAGAATAGTAGTTACCGCTAATTTTGGGTTGAGTCGGTTTATACAAATCTAAAATTAAGAAAGTACTTGTAGTAATCGTCTTTTCTGCATAAGCCGTTCCATCAATAATATTTACATAGGGATTCGCCGTAGCTGAAATATATTTTAAGGAAAACAAGAAGCTATTGTTTTCATAGTTAGCATTATTATCAACCGTCACAACCAGCGCAAAGGAATTATTCGACACTAAGGTAATTGGCGTATTAAAGTTTACCCTAAGCCTTTTACTACTTGCATACCAAATATTGGTTGCGGGTATTTTCACTGAGTCTCCTTTGTCAAAGTTACTATTGTTGTATGGTACACTTGGAGTTAAAGCATAAACATCAATGTCTTTTAAATCCGTATAAGCCGCGGTACCCTCTAGGATAAAATCCATATAAGTTAAAATCGGGTTATTGAAATCAACCGCCAGATTATATTTAAGCAACACAACACTATCGCCTTGGTAAATATCTTCGTCCGTATTTTTTCGATAATTAATACTAACTTTGGATATATATTTTACAACTTTAAAGACTTGTGAACTCATGGGTAACGAGGTTCCGACAATCAAATTTGGGGTTTCGATAATAAAGTCCGTATCCTTTACTACACTAATCGATAGCGTTGCGCCCACTGAGGCGCTAATGCTAACATCTCCTACAATAAAGTAGGTGTCTAGGTCTGACTGATTATTAATCGGTTGGTTTACCTTCAGGTTAACCGTCACTAGCTTGCTGGTTGCCGAGAAACAATCTGTTCCGTTACTAATCAACACATCAATATCTTTATTAAAACTCTGGTTAAAATCAATGTCTTTGTAGAGCGCCAAATTGCTAAGATTCGTTTGGCTAATATTGCCAGAATAGCTTATCTTAACCCCACTCCACAAAACCGTACCAACATCGGTATTAAGTTTAAATTTCTTTAAGGCCATTTTGGAAAGTCCTTGGCTTAACGTTGGGCTAATACCTGTATCAACCATACCATTTACCACTACTCTACTTAAAGGCTTCACAAAGTCTACAATTTTTGTTTTAAAGTTGCTATTTATCCAGTTTCCATAATCCACAATCTCATTATCTGCAACTGTAAACGCATTACTACTCGCAAATTTAAAGCTAATATTATTCCCCTTAGCAGCACTCACCCCAATATCTGCAACCACAAAAAATCTTTTTGGATTGCTACTCACAATCAACTCCTCTTGGTCAAAAGGGACATATAAAATACGGGTTTCATCCAAATCCTTCTCGCCCGAACCTTTTACCGTGTCATATTTTCTTTTTGGTTCAAACAAGGAGTTTCCGTCTCCATCTAAATAAACGGTAATAGTCTTAATGTCTGAAGGAATATAATGCCCCTCAAATTGTAACTTAATGCCTTTAAGGTGAATGGGTTGGTCATTAGCACTAACGACGCAGGACATAAACAAATAATCAGTCGCCCCTTGCTCAGCATATTGATGCTTCGCATCTACAGAGTCAATGTATTCTTTTATCACCAGTTGCTGTCTCAAGGCTCTTATATTATCTAAGGTGTTCCCAGCATAATCCGAAACAACCAGTCTGAGAAAATTATTTTTAGTTTTTTTGTCAGCCGGCATATTTATTGTTGTTATATACTGGTACTGATTATCTGCAAATTTTAGGTATTCCAGAGTACTCGTGTTTATCGTATTAATCCTATCCTCATTTAGTAAATATATATTGGCAGAGGCTAATTCATCAATTTTTTCGCAAACAAAGACCGTTACTTTAAGCTCTTCGCTAATTGGGCTCGTTTTATCTTTATACATAGCAATCTGCATACTAAAGGTTGGGGCGGTCTTATCATAAATAATTGATGCTTTAACGATTCCAGGATTTAAATACGAGCCTTTCCTGACCCAAGCATAAATATCTTTTCTGCCTTCTAACACATTATCTTGATCTGTAGATATATCCAGCCTGAATGCGTTTACCGAAATTTTGTTGCCCCCAGGCCATAAGGTACTGACGGAATCATAGGGAGCCGCTGCGGAGCTATCCACAATTTTATAGGCGTCATATATTGAGCTTTCCTGATCCTTGCTAATGACCACATTAATTGTCACCCATCTCGTATAATTAGTTCTTCCATCTAGGGAATAAAGAAAAATTTTGGGGTTAGAGGCAGCATCTACGTTCACATTAAACGTCCCACCATCTGTAATAATATTTGAAACATTCAGCGCATTATCGGTCACACTGGCTCTAAAAAAAGCGTTGCCACTAATCTGCGCGAGCGAGGTGTCGTAAGTCACCATCCAACTAACACCTCTATAGTTATTAGATACATAATCCTCTGAGAAGGGAATCATCGGGTGTAGGTTAACCGTTATCGGATAATTTAAACCAGGTAGTACGACTTGAGCAAAGGGTGTAACAATAGCCGCCTCAATATAGCTAGAATCCTCATAGGCGAGTTTGTTAAATATTTGAAGCTTGCCCGTAATTTGGCCTCTAGGCACCGTTATATTATTGTAAACATCACCATTACTAGCACCTACTTCGTCATTTGGGATAAATCTGAGCACTGGCGGAGTGTTGTCAAAATAGATATAACAACTTACGGACTGACTAGCAACCACTCCTTGGGCATTTGCCACCCATAAGTATAAGGTTTTTAACCCATTGCTATTATTGGCAAAATTATAATAATCATTTTGAAGTGGATAATCTTGAAAACTATTTATACTTATTACAGCCCAATCTGGATTTGGCTCTTCAGTAATCCAATACTTCGTAATTAATGAGTCAACATTAAAAGTAACCTTGTTGTTTTCCATGTTCGTATGCTGATTATCACCTGTCATTGAGGTTACTTTGAAGTTTGAAGGAGCAGGAGGAACATTGGATCTAACCACAAAAAAACTATCTCCGTTTACTGTCGTAGTCTTATTGCCAGCATTATCAAAAATCGTTACAGAGAAGTTATACCAACCATCCTCTAAAGCCGAAATATCCTGGTGTGCCCTCCAAACTCCATTATCGTAAATTAGGTCCACGTTATAGGAGATATTACTACTTACAAATAAGTAGTATCTCAGCATCGGAGTAACCACTATTTCCTCAGAAACCTCTAACGACACAATGAGTACATCAGAAGGAATAACATAAGGCTTCATAAAGTTTCTACTTATTGTAAAATTTAGGGTTGCGGTGGGGGGGGATGTATCCACCATAATGCTTAGAGTAGCCACACTATTGTTACCTGCTCGATCTACAACAAATAGACAGACATCCACCGTACTACGGCTACCCACACTAACATCCACCGTTGTTTCCAGCGAATTATTAAATGTCGTGTACGGACCTCCACCATTGACGACGCGCACTTTATATGGGTTATCTCGTAACTGACCATTTTCTATGGGCGGCCCCCAACTTATTGTCACAACGTGTTGACTATACCAACCCGGCAAAGGCAAAACAACATCTGCTGGAATTTTCGGATCACTATTGGGCAGTTGCGACATCACGTTAAAGCTGTTAATTTGTGGAGGTGTTTTATCAACCTTAATGGTTAGGTTTTTCAGTGTAAGATTGCCCGCCTTATCTCTTACCTGAATGGATACATTTCTAGTAGTATCCCCACCCTCTAACACTTCAAAATTGTTATAAAATAATTCATTCTGAAATGCTGTCCAATTTGGAGTTGTGTCACAACCTAGTCGGTATGGTTTTTGCGGTAATTGCCCATCGTCATTCGACTGGTTCCATACTACGTTTATCGCTTCATGATTATACCAACCAATTTCTGGCGCTAAACCACTTTGCTCTGTTGTGTCGGGTAAAATATTGGCATAAAAAGTGCTGGGATTGGCTAAGTCCACAAAAACATTAACTTGTCTGTTTAAGACATTGCCTGCATGATCAACAATCGCTCCCAAAATATAATGGGTTAAGCTTCCCCCCTCGGTAGTAAATATGGAAATGTTTTGCGAAACTGCAAAGCCATCACCAAAGCTTGCTTTCCCTAGGTCATTTTTAATAAAATATCTATTATCTCTACACCCAAAGTTATCGGCCACATCTTCTGACACAAATGACACGATTACATTATTAGTACAGTACCAACCGCTTTCAGGAGTTACCCCAGCACCATGAGCCACATCAGGAATAAGCACAAGCGAAAAGTCCCCTTCTGGAGCAACGACATCAACGGTTACAATAACCGAGCTTGAAACCACATTCCCAGCCTCATCCGCACACAAAACCGTTATCATATTTTGGCTGTTAGCGGAAACAGCAAATTGGGTAAGGTTTGTTTCTGATTGCCACCCTACAGCATTATCGTTTACTTTAATAAAATAAGGGGTATTTCTCAAGGTTCCACTATCCAATGGATGCTGCCAATTAATATCGATTGTATCATCATCGTACCAACCGATCTCAGGATCAATCCCATCTCCCATACTATCGGTATCTTTAACTAAAGAAAGATTAAAGTTGTTGGGAGGGGTAATATCGGATCTTATCGGTAAATTAATACTTTTAGTCCAACCCGCTTTATCCACAAATAAAGCGGTGAAAATAATAGGGGTATTATCTTGGGGGATGACCTCATAATTTGAAAAGGTAGGAGCATTCGCTTGGTGCTGTAAATATGCCGTATCCTTATCCGTCTTTAAAAACAAGCGAGAGATGGTATCACTTACGGAATCAATATTCCAGGTAAGGCTAATATTTAAGGTAGCCTGATCATACCAGCCAATATTCGGAAAGACACCATCGCCATTATTGTCGGTCATATCTGGCTCAAAATTTATAGTATAATTATTAAAGGAGGGTGCGGTTTCATTAACATATACCACGCCGGTAGTCGTCTGCACATTACCCGCCATATCTTTGACCCATAAATAAAAGGTGTTGCCGGTTAAGCACACAGAGGTATCAACCACTACGTCCGTTAAATTTATCCAATTGGATGTCGTATTTTTTGGAGCCACGGTGTTTTTATACAAATACGGCTGGTTGGGAAGGCTCCCCGCATCTGAGGCGCTCCACATCCAGCGAACCTCTGTGCCATCATTGTACCAACTTTTTTCGGGCAGCATCTGTCCATCAGCTCGGGTTGTATCATCAATCAAGGTCAAATAATTAACTGTAGGTGGTGTTTTGTCCACTTTAAGCGAAGCGTTTACCTCTTTTATGTTTCCCGCCTTATCCACCGCTCTAACGTATACATAGCGATTAACATTTCCACCCTCCATCACGAACAGGGAACTCACATTCCGGGTATTTTGAAACTGATTTATTGAAACAACCTGATCCACTACCGCTGACCACGTACTCCAGCCAACATCGCTTCTAATTTGAAAGGGAAGATCTTTTAAGGTAACATCGGGGGGCAGTGTCCAGCTAAAACTAACCGTCTCATCATTATACCAACCTGATTCTGGTTGAAATTGATTAGCACTTGCATCTTTATCATCATCAATACTTACATAAAAAATACCAGGCACTGAAACATCAACACTAACAAAAACCGAAAGCGTTGCAATATTATAAACATTATCGGGGATTAAGGCTTGGATTTCTCTTCCAACCCCTTCAATTGTCTTAATGTTTATGGTTATATTAGGACTAGCATAGAATTGCTGATTAATCGACTTGTATAAAATTTGATCCTTTATTCCAGCCCCACTACCGTCACTTAGATTATCCGTCACCAATTGAACTGAGACCGTTAACTGATCGTACCAACCTGTTTCAGGCAGAATGCCATCGCCACCTTCATCCGTTAAATCAGGCAATAATAGAATAGCGGCCAACCCTAAAGCTGGCGGTTGGTTATCTAGGTTAATATTTTTGGTATTAGGGTATATCGTATTATCAAGAAAAGCGTTAGCTGCTTGTCCAAAATCTATGAGTATTTTCAGCTCTATATTCTTACTGATACTGGCCGAAACTGGCAAATAAAAATTACTAAATTCAAATTTTCCATCCAGCCCTACATTTACAATTGTCCCCTCTGGATTACCCTCAAAATAAATTTTTGCTGTTGTTTCTTTAAGCGGATAAACATTTAAATTATATTTATAAGAAACCAATCCCGTGCATTTCAAGCTTTCATTTGGGCCAATACCCCCCTTAAACCATAAACCCTCATTGTTTGCAAATTTGTAAAGAGAGTTTGCTGATATATTGAAGGTTTGAATTACTACGGCCTCATTATAAGTGATATAATTTACAGTTGTTGCCGATTGGTCCGCATCAATTGTTACCGTGTATTGAGTATCTTGCAAAAAATCATTCTGCCACTTCAGTCTGAAGGAAAAAGAGCAGATATTTCCTGCATAACTTCCGCTGTATCCCCCACTATCAAGAAACTCCGAGCCAGCCACCACATTTAAGGAAACGGGTGATTTAACTATATGTACTTTTATTTTATCATTAATATTGATGGTGATTTCAGTTGAAATTGGATCTTGAATATATACCGATTCATTTTGCATTACATTCAAGTAATTAGTTGTAACCGTTGCTGACCTCCAGGTTACTGAAGATATATTTGCTATTGAAAGCACTGAAATAATTAACAATACAGCAACGAGCTTAACTTTTAATATCATTTTTCACCCAATAGTTCTCCAAGCTTTGCACCTTTAGCCCAATGGCTATATCTAACCACGGTACAGCGAACACTTCTACCTAATATAAGCATACCCACGAACCGCATAATTTCCAATAGTATCAAATAGTTTTTGAATGCTTATGTTTAATATTCCAGAGGCTTAATGCTTAGCGCCGCTATTTATTCCCCAGCAACCTCCTAACAGCTCTATCCCTTGAAAGTCTATGCTTTTCTAAAATATTACTCTGCGGAAGTGGTTCCTTCTTCTTTCAGGATTTGTTCAATAAAACCATCCTTTTCGAGCTTCTTGGCAAACTCAATAATATACTGCTGGGACTTAAGTATTTCCGATTTGGAGTAGTTCTTCTTTCCAAGCTCTATTCCCTGTTGCACAATCGCTTTTACTCCCTTAGGTAAAATATTGTATAGTTTATTAATTTGCTGCTCCTCTAGATTGCAAAAAGCCATGGAAAGGATTTCGCTAGAGACCTCACCAAATATCCTTGTATAATCTCTATCCTTTAATTTGAGTAAATCTTCAAATAGAATCATAATACTTCTAAATAGCTTTTCGTTTTCTGGATATTTCAAGGCTATTGACTTCGATATGGATAGCTTTTGGTCTATATCTAGGTTTTCCAAAATTTTTGCCAACACAAACTTCCCACCAAATTGCTCCGTTAAGAGCTTGCGTAAGACCATATCAAACCCTTCAATCTCTTTTTTTGTAAATTGAATCAGCGACATAATCTCAGAAATAATTTCAGACTTCAGTTCCTCTGGAAACTCAAATAATATTTTTTCAGCTATTTCAGGCTCAACTGAAGATACAACTAAGCAGACATACCTAAGGTTTTCAGGCTTAGAACTCATTATTTTCATTAACACATGAGCGGTATGATAGGTATTATG
>CAIUUT010000181.1 GCA_903902445.1 uncultured Candidatus Marinamargulisbacteria bacterium | reverse complement strand
GTACTGAGGAAAAAAGTAAGGATGGTAAATTAAATACTTTAACGGAAATACTAGAAAGCTATGAAAATATCAAAAAGAATTCAGTTAGTTTAGCAAATAAATTTATTAGTGATATTGCTTTTGATTATAATTCGATTCCATCTGATTCAGCTGAATTGCAATGTTTAAAGGATATCTTAAAGGGAATTGATAGTTGCTCAAACTATTCTGGGAAAATTGATACTTATGATGAGCTTATGGCGGCAAGAGCGGTATTGGATATAAATCAAGCCGATATGTATTGTGATTTAGTTGAAGTTAATAGTGTAAATGCCCCTAATTTAATAGAGTTTGGGAAACTTGAATATACTCGTGATAAATTGGGTAAATATGAAACGGTAAATAAAAAGTTAGCCAGTTTTTTTCTATTAAATAATGGGCCAAAGCCAAATATGACTATTTCCAGTAAAACAATAGAAGGAAAACCAGCAATTGCGGCTTATCATATTTTTGATAATCTACCAAGTCACATCAAAAACCCAGGTGCTACCACAAGCGAGGGACAGGTGCTTTTTTTTAACTATATGGTATTTCAAGCTATTTTATATGGTGACAAACAAGGTATGGAAGGAGCCTATAATTACTTGAAAGCTTACTTTAATCCTAATGATGGAGTGTCCTCATTAAATATGCCTGATTCTGAGTTTTCAACTTTCGCTGATTTACCAAAGGGCCTCAATCAGTGGCTTGTGCAGGTAGCGAATTCCCCACGTAATGTAATTAATTTTGGGGAAAATAACGGTTATGAAATATATGATAAATCTGTGGCAGGTGTTGATTCACGGCCTTCCATAGCTCTTGACCCTCAAACAAAGATTCCAGATTTAAACAATTACTTACAAAATGATAATAATACATTTAAGTTTGGTTCCGCCTGTGATGCCGATGCTTGGGAGATTGATGGTTATTATTGGGGTACACTCTTTGGAGTAAAAAATTTTAATAAAGATTTGGTGCAAAAGCAGGAGGCTTTTACCGAAACAGGAAAAGATGACAATGTTACTTTAAAAGTGGGGCAGTGGCATGGGGCAATTGAGTTTGGTAAATATTGGGGTGGTAACCTCTTAGAGAAATGGAACTGGATGGCTGATGGGACGGAGTTATATACAGGTTATCAAGACCCAGGTGCAATCGCTGCTGCTTCTGGGGCAAAGGCTACTGCTCAAACTACTAATATCGTAGAATTTTTAGCTGCAGCACAAGATGAATATAATAAAAGATATGGTGTAGATGGCCCTTTTATGCCTGTATACATTGAAAAAGGCACAAAAGCCGAAAGTCAATATGGCTATAATGGTTTTGGCTGGGATGGCCCCGACTCCAACACCAACTGGATGGGGTTTCAATTTAGAGTTTTTGCTCATTTGGCTTCATATTATTATTTGACTGGGGATGAAAGTAGCAAGAAAATGCTGGACAAATTTATTAGCTGGGTAAGTAAAAATACTAAGCCTGGCTTATTATGTCCTGCTTTTCTTACAAAAGGTAGCGGGACAATCTCCAGTCATGCTTTTTCGCCCAATAATTATGGGTTATATGCTCAAGGCTTAGTATATTTGGCAACAAAAGATCCAGCTTATAAAAATAAGGCGGAAAAGATACTTGATTTTATTACAAAGCAACAAGAAAAAGATGGAAGTTTTAAAGAGCCACAAGACGGCATAACATATGGGTTCCATTTATCGGAAGTCGGAATCGCATATTCGCTCTATCAGTTGCTGCTTGAGTAGTCATTTCCTATTCATAATAAATAGCGTATTATGAGGTAATGAAGCTTAAAAATAATAATATCGATATATTTTGCCAAGTAGTTGATAATTTTGGTGATGCTGGGTTCTCTTTCCGTTTAGCCAAGTTCTTGAAAAGAACAAAACCGCAACGTCAAATTAGACTGTTTATTAACGAGCTAAAAACTTTAGCGCAAATAATCCCTGGGGTAAATCCTGAACGGCCTATGCAAAATATTGAGGGTGTAGACATTATTGTAATTATTGACCAAGAGGTAAAGCGCATAACTCATTTGCAGTTTGCTTCTCTGGCTATAGAGTCACTCTCCAGTCCTATCCCTGAGGTTATTCGTAAGCATGTGCACAAAGATGTGGAGTTGATTATTACTCTTGAACACCTTAGTGGAGAGAAAATATTTGAAAGTATGCATGGTCTCCCCGTCCCCAACAGACAAGGTATTCCACGTTACTTAATGGCTCAAGGATTTTCAAACAAAAGTGCGGGTATTTTAATAGAGCCCAATATACAGAAAACAATAAATGACGTAAATAATTCAAGGCAAAAGTGGCGTAATAAGTTTCTTCAACCCTATAGCAGTTTTTTGCCCAGTGATTTAAGTCAAATTAAGATGGGTAGTATTTTTTCTTATGAACATGACTTCGAGATATTATTAACGAATGTCAAAAGCGGTGATGATGATATGTTGCTTATAGTTTTGGGTGATCAATCGCAAGTGTCAATGAAAACAGCTTTGCAATATGAGCAAACATTTTGGCTGAGCGAAGAGGTGGCAAAAATTGGAAACAATTACCTTGTTTTTCCAGAGTTGATGCCGCAAGAAGATTATGACAATTTATTGATGGTCATGGACTTTAACTTTGTGCGAGGTGAAGATTCTTTAGCAAGGGCTATTCTTTCAGGTAAACCTTTTTTATGGCATAGTTATGATCAGGGAGATAATTATCAATTAGTAAAGGTTGAAGCCTTTCTTGAGGTGCTAATAAAGTGCCAAGATAGTGTTCAAGTATTTACCCAGTACGTTCAACTGATGAGAGCGTATAATTGGCGTAAAACCAAAACCGATAATGACCCTCCTCCTGAAAACTATTTTCATTTTTTTAAAAATTTTGCTACAATACACAACTGGATAAACAAGTTGCGGCAGGATTTAATTCTTCAAGGTGGACTAATACCCTGTATGGAACAATTTATCGAATCTATATAACGGAGTGTGTAGTATGAAATTCGCAGAAGATTTAAGAGCTGGAAACATAATTAAAATGGGTAAAGACCTTTTTGTAATCATAAAAGCTGAATATTTTAGAGCAGCTCGTTCCAATGCAGTTATTAAAACGAAATATAAAAATATGAGCACTGGAGCCGTTAGTGAAGCCGTACTTAAGACAGATGAGAAATTGGATGATGTTCGTTTAGATAAGCGTGTGATGCAATTTTTGTATGAATCTGATGGAATGTACGCATTTATGGATCAGGAATCATTTGATCAGATAGAGATTCCAAAAGAAGACTTAGGCGACAACGTTAACTTCATTAAAGAGCAAGATAATGTGGATATTCTTATTTACGAAGGGCGTCCAGTTAGTGTGGAGTTGCCAAAGGCTGTTGTTTTAAAGATTACTTATACTGAAACGGGTGTGCGTGGTGATACTTCAGGAAAGGTTCTGAAGCCAGCTACAGTGGAAACTGGATATACCGTACAAGTTCCTATTTTTTGTAATATTGATGACTCAATCAGAATTGACACTACGACTGGTCAATATGTGGAAAGAGTAAAATAGTCTCTTTAGCCTTTTTTAGATTGTTTTTTTAGATTTACTTTTTACCCAAATTCCCGCTTTTGCGGGAATTTGCTTAGTTGGTGGAGTCTATTTAAATTAAGTTTTAATATTGTAATCGAAATTATTCTATTCTAAAATATAGAAGTGCTATTAAGATTGCTTCTTTTATTATCTCTTAGTTTTTCCTTTTCAACACTGAATGTGGTTACTTCTTTCTATCCTATGTATATTATGGCACTAAATATTACGCAAGGTGCCACTGGTGTTAATTTAGTAAATTTAGCGGCACAAAATGTGGGGTGTTTGCATGACTACACTCTAACCATGGCTGACATGAAATCTTTAGCAAAAGCGGACGTTCTTATTGTTAATGGTCTTGGGATGGAATCTTTTGTGGAAAAAGTTGCTCTCAGTTACGGTAATTTAAAAATCATTCAAGCCTCAAATGGAATCTCGGTTTTGAGAGACAACTATTCAGGTGCCCCAAATCCTCATCTTTGGCTGAGCCTTAAGAAGTGTATTCAGCAGGTGAGAAATATTGGGAAAGAGCTAAGTATTATCGATACGCCAAATGCTAATATTTATATTAAAAATACAAATCATTATGTGTCAGATTTAGAAAAACTAGAAAAGAAAATGAAAAGTGGATTGTCTTATTCTCGAGGGGTAAAGATTATTACTTTTCATGAATCTTTCCCATATTTTGCGGCGGAATATGGGCTGATTATCGCGGGAGTAATTGAGCGTGAGCCAGGAAGTACTCCGAGTCCAAGAGAGTTAAAATATATCATAGATGTGGTGAGAAAAAGTGGAGTGAAACTGCTCTTTACAGAACCGCAGTATCCGTCCTTCGCTGCGGATGTTATTGCGAAGCAGACAGGGGCTAGCCTCTATACTCTTGACCCAGCGGTAACAGGGCCATTAACAAAGAATGCGTATATAGCAATTATGGAGGATAATTTGACGGTGTTGAAGAAGGTTTTTAATGCAAGAAGATAATTGTAAGAAATTTTCCTTAAGGGTTGACGACTTAGGTTACAGTATAGGGCAAAATACTATCTTAGATAAAGTGAATTTAAAGGTGGCTTGCGGAGAGTTATTAGCCATTGTTGGCCCCAATGGAGCAGGTAAAACTACGCTACTTAAGGCTATCTTGGGAGAACTGTCATATTCTGGTAGTGTTAAGTCCACGATTAATAACCTACAAAACGAAAAATATAGAATTGGTTTTGTTCCTCAAAAACTTAATATCGATTTAGATATCCCCATAACGGTGATGGACTTTTTGCTGATAAGCATCAGCAATTTTCCTTTGGGGTTTGGTGTTAATGCATTACGAAAGAAACAAATAATCAAGGCTTTAGAGCAGGTGGCAGCCTTACACTTGATAGATAGGAAAATTGGTCAACTTTCTGGAGGAGAGTTGCAAAGAGTATTGTTGTCAGCCGCCATTACTCCTTTACCAGATTTGCTGCTTTTAGATGAGCCTGTTTCGGGTGTGGATCCTGATGGGTTGGCTTTATTTTACAAAATTGTAAATGGCCTTAGAAAAGACCATCATATTTCAATTATTATTGTAACTCATGATATTGCGGGAATTGCTGCTCATGCTGACAACATGTTGCTACTTAATAAGACGGTTGTTGCGCATGGGAAACCTGAGGAGGTATTAGCCAATGAGAAGTTGATGCTTACCTTTGGGCCAAATCTCTGGAATGTAGCAGCCGTTGTTGATTTTAATAAATTTAATAGTAAAAAAGAAGTTTAGGTAGGGAAAGTGACGTAAATGCTTGATTTGTTGAATTATGACTTTATGAAATATGCATTAGTGGCCATACTTCTAGTGAGCCCCATTTTTGCCATTTTAGGTACCATGATTATTAATAATAAAATGGCCTTTTTTTCCGATATTATTGGCCACTCTTCTTTAACTGGTTTAGCAATAGGTATATTGCTGGGCCTTAAAGAACCTCTGTGGGCGATGATAGCCCTAGCAGTTTTATTGGCTTTGGCTGTAGGTCTGCTAAAAAAGATTACCAATTCTTCAAGCGATACAGTGTTGGGTGTTTTGTTTTCTTTTGTAACTGCTTTGGGTGTTGTTTTATTGAGTAGTGGTGGTAATTTTAGTAGGTATTCCGTTTATTTAATTGGAGATGTAGTGGCCGTAAGTGGCGAGCAATTTACTTGGTTGATCATTATTTTTATTATAACAGTATTTTATTGGATAATTTTTGGTAACCGTTTGCTATTGATCGGAATAAATCCGCTACTAGCAAAAAGTAGAGAGGTTAATGTTTTCCTAGTAGAAATTAGTTTTTCAATTCTGGTAGCAGTAATTGTAGTTGTCTCCATTCGTTTAGTGGGTATTTTGGTAATAAATTCTTTATTGATTTTACCAGCAGCCGCGGCTAGAAATGTGGCAAAAAATAGCGCACAATACATGCGGTTTTCTATTATTATTAGTATATTTTCTGGCCTAAGTGGTTTGCTCATTGCCTTTTATATTGGGACTGCAGCGGGTGCTACAATCGCCTTGGTTAGTGCTGGAATTTATGTATTTACCTTAGTTGTGAAAAAATGGAATTAAGCGCATGCAATCGATAATTCCTCAACAGTGGTATGAGTGTTGATTTCCTTTATAGTGAAAAGCTTTAGTTCATCGTCAAATATTAGGTAGGTAGCAAGCGAGTTCACATCTCTAGGAAAAGAGGTTGACCCTGGATTTATGTAAATGTAATTATCTGTAACCTTAAACCCATAAAGATGAGTATGTCCAGAAATGATAATGTTGGCTAAGTTATCTTCTATAATAGTTTTTATTTGTTCGTCATTTTCTACGAGATGCCCATGAGTGAAAACAATCCTTAACTCATTAACTTCTTTTACCAAGAAGGGGTCAGGTAAATACTTACTATAAAAAGCGCTATACTCTGGTGAATCATCGCAATTTCCTTTTATATACTCAATATTTTTCTCATTGTAGTTTAGTAAGATGTTGATTAATTGTTCGGCATTTTGTTTTGAGGCAGGGTCATTCTTATAATTGTTAAAGTTGTCGCCTAAGCAAATAATGGTATCCACTTCCTTAAAGGGGCCATTTATTAGTAAATTTAGAACATCAATTTTTCCATGTAAATCTGAGAAGATTAAGGTTTTCATTTAATTGTACCTCAGGAGAGACACAATATTTGGACATTTAAGTTTCTGGTGACCCATTAAAAATTCAAGATGAATAAGGAACACAATAGCCTTAATATCAGCCTCACTTAACGCTACCAGTTTTTCAACGGCACTTACAGTTCCACCTGTAGCCAAGAGATCATCCACAATGATGACCTTATCTTGAGGGGAAAGTGCGTCCTTATGTATTTCTAAAATATCAGAGCCGTACTCAAGTTTATATTCTGTTCGGTGAACCTCTGCAGGGAGTTTGTTACGTTTGCGCACAGGCACAAACCGTTTATTTAGCTTATAGGCTAGAGCTGCTCCAAAAATGAATCCTCTAGATTCAATGCCTACAACTACGTCAAAATCTTGAGTTATTTGCTTGGCAAGATTGTCTATGGCAAATTGAAAAGCTTCTGCATGGTTTAACAAAGGCGTAATGTCTTTGAAGTTTATGCCCGTTTTGGGAAAATCGGGGATGGTTCGAATAAATTTATCTAGATCCATAACTTACATTATAGTAATAATTTTAAATAAGTAAATTGAAAATTAAGCATAATATTGTTGGCTTCAAGTGGGGAGGGATTTTCCATGTATAACAACAGTTTAAGGTTGTTTTTTGTTGCGACGTAATGATATACTTTGATAGTATTTAAAAAGAAATGGCTGTAAATAGTATTTTTAGTTATAGAAAAAGATGGATTTTTCTTATTGGACACTCTGAGATTATTTTAAATTTAGTAATTATGAATAAGAGTATTAATATTAGCCGATTCTCCCTTATTTATGACATGCCCAAAGTTGTCTTTGAAGCTGGTGTAGTAGATTATGTTTTAACTATTGATAATATAGCAATAAAAGCATTAAAATTAAGTTAGAAATGGAGAAATAAATGAATAAAAAGATATTAATAGTAGATGATGATTCAGCTTTGTCAGAAATATTGGCTATGACTTTTTCTTTGATGGGTGGAATAGACGTGCAGAGAGCTTTCTCTGGCGAAGAGGGAATATTAAAAGCAGCCGAATATATGCCAGATTTAATTATTATGGACTATAGAATGCCAGGGATGAATGGTTGGGATGCCGCAAAAGTAATAAAAGATAATGGAAAAACACAAAATATACCCATCATTGGTTATACGGCTTGGGCGGGAAAAGATGATATTTTAAGAGGTATTGGCTTTGGTATAAATGAGATTGTTACCAAGCCTTTAGACATAGAAGTATGGGAAGAAAAGGTTAATAAGTATTTAGTTCCTAGCTAATTCTGAATTATTTTTCCTCATTAAGTATGTGACTATAAACAATGTCTAATTGCGGGGTATGCGTTAACCACGTAAGAAATTCACCCCTTGTAAGGAAAGCGGTTAAATCGTACGTTTTAGTTTTATTACTGATATAGCCATGTTCGACAAAATAATTTATATACTTAAGGTTTTCATCATTAATAGATATGTTTTCAAAGTAGCTAATTTCTTTGGGTGCAGAATAAATATCTATATCCAGAACTTTGCAAAGTATATTCATGCCTTCTATCCTAGAAAGCAGCGCTTTGTCATCTCGTTTGGTAATAAAATGATTATCCAGGCAGTAGTTATATGCATTATTAAGCCAGTTATCGTTGTCTTTAATGGTATCAACGTTAATTTCTTTAAAGCGTATTAGCCAACTAATTAAATCTTTTTGCGAAATCATTTCCTGTGGCCTTAGATTGACCTCTTGGTCAAGAATGCCAAGGGTCGCTAACTTATTATAGTCTTCATTTCTGGAATCGTTATATTGAAACAAACGTAATATATTAAAGGGATAACTAATTTCGCCATTTGTATGTTTTACTAGGAAGGTTATAGTGTTTTTCCCGAACTTTAAGGGAATTGTTTTCTCAAATTGGCCATTCTTTTGTAAGGGGATAATTTCTTCGTAGTTTAAATCACTATTATTGGCCACTATTTGGGCGTATTTATCGGTTTGTCCAATAAACTTATAGTTAGATGAGCTGGTGATTATTATTTTTTGTTCTTGGCCAGAGAAGGAAATAAAAGCATCCGCAAAATGATAACTGGCTTTATTGTTGGCTAAATCTGTTCCCTCAACTGAAAAGGATTGTCCAAAACTTGCTAATTGTGTTTCGAGTTCGTATTTCCCCTCATAGAGTGGGACGGAAATTTTTTCTTTATCGGTAATAATTTGAGGTTGCGCCTTTAGTTGCTTGTTGCTAACTATTTTTAGGAAAATATGATCTTTTATTACTGTGGCCATAAATTTAAGAAGAGGTTTTTGCTTATCTACTAAGATTTGAATCTCTTTTGAGTATTCACTGGATTTATTGCCGATTTCACTTATGGACTTGGTTTTTATGCGATTATTGGCATCTCTAAGTGGAATACTTTTCTCCCATTGGCCATTATCATTGGTTTTTGTTTGATCGAGTAACGTATCATTTACATAGAAAACAATGGTGCAATTTTTTGGTCCCCAACCGCTAAGCGTTGTTGTATTTTGATTAGTCAGTGAGGGATATTTATAGATTAGTGGAGCAAGTAATTTTTCCATTTCTTGAATAGTAAAAGAAAAATAGGAGCAGGCTGAATAATAATCATTAATGGGAAGTTGGTAAGCTAAATCAAGATATAAGGCTAGATTGGAGTTAAAGAGTCCATACAACTGATCATAAAATATTCCAAGTCCAAAGGTGTAGTACCTTGGTTCGTATCCGCATCTTAACTGGAAAAAATTACTCAAACTGTATTCAATGCCTGATCTTATTTGATTACTATTGTAATCTAAATTTAACTGATATTTTGAATCTTTATAGGTTAGTCCGTAACTTAATACTTTACTATCTTGATTAATGTCATAAACAATTCCCCCAAAAGTGTTTTCCCATAAATATGAGGAGGCCAGTAATCCCAGCCGGTGCAAAGTGCCGTAGTCATCTAAAAAAGTATATTTCTGTATTCCAGCACTGTAGCCAATATCTAAATCTTTAAATAACCAAAGGTCTTTATATTTTTGGCCAAATCCACATCGCAATTGGTAGGCTCCCGCCGAGAAAGTGCCGTTGGCTCTGATGCGTTCGTTGATGTAGTCCGTTATAGGTATACCATTTACATTTTGAGTGTAATAGGCCAAAGAAAAGGTGTTATTTCCAAAAGGGATAATTAACTGATAGTGGCTATTTAATATCTCATTTTCAAAAGTCGCGTTATAAAAAGAAAACGACCATGCTTTAATATTTCCAAGAATAGCAGGATTTAGGTAGCTGGTGGCAAAACTCCCCGTATTTGCAAGTCCGCTGTTTCCCATCGCTCCCATTTGTGGGTTGAGGTAGGCTTTAGATATGTCTAAGTCCACAGCATAAGAAATGCTTAGCGAAACTAAGCTACATAACAATAAATTTAGTAAGGCTTTTGGCATTTTGCTGACCACTTAACTCCTTTGCAACAATTTTTATAATATAGATTCCTTTTGGAATTAATTCACCAGAATTTAATATGCCGTCAAAATTTATTAACTTGTACCCAAAATCGTTGTGAGTTTGTGTAATATTCCACACCATTTCACCTAAGCTGTTAAATAAATAGATATAGGTTGTGGCGGCTTTACTGAGAAGAAACCCTATTTTTAAAGGGTTGGTTTGTACATTGTTTTGTATTAATTTAGAGGGATAAACTAAGAAGTCGTTTATAAATAAACTGGTATTATCATAAAAACTGATTTGGCCAACAGGATAGGCGTTGCCTGCTAAATCTTGAGGAGCTACGCTTAAGCTACCTTGGCTAGCATCAAGGGGGCCAATTTTAATAATACCTTTATTGGAGTCAACGCTGAGTGCTGGATAGGTAAAGGCAGAGAGGGCTACATTGGTAGAAGTTCCCGTTGCATAATTTATTAGGGTATTACCGAGGTTAATGTCTTTACCTTCGTTAATAAAGAAGAGGGAAAGATAGTCTCCTCGAGAAATTATTTCTTTATTTCTGAAATTGTAAGTGACTCCGTAGGAATCTCTTTCCATATGGGAGATGTAATAGGGAATTTCTTGGTAAAAAACATTATAGGTGGGAATATTAATACGAATGCCAGTGCTCCCAGAAACGATGCTTCCCCAGTTAGTGATTTTTGTTCTACTTAAAACAATGGTTTTATTCAGGTAGGAGTAGTTTAAGTTGGCATCCAACCATAAATTTCCAGGTTCAAAACTTTGATTAGGTGAAATGATAAAAGAAACGGTTAGCTGTGTTTGGGCTTCTAGTGTGACGGGGAAACTTGTCGTCGAGATAGCTTGATATTGGTAGGAAAGATTTAAGCTGCCAACTGTTTGTTTGTATAGTTGGGGTGAAAAGTTGGAAATAGAAATGGGGTTTGCAAATTGATTATTTACTCTGAAAGTGGCATAGATGTGAGGATCGCTCGAATTTTGTAATACGGTAGGTGTAACCGTGAGAAGCTCTATGGAGACTAGGTTAGACGTTAAAGTTATGGCTCTTTCAGGTTTAGGAAAGGGAAATAGTCCTGCTATATTGGTGATATTTACTGACCCTACGGTTGGTATTTTGGATACAGAAATTTTTAGCGAATTATTGGAAAAACTGGAAATGGGAATTTGACTGCCAAAATTGAAGAGTAAAATAAAGTTTTGTTCGTAGGGTTTTAAGGCAAAAAGAGTTAAATCCGCGGTGGTGGTAGAATTAAACGTTGAAAGAACCGAGTGAAGTTTATCTCCTAAAGAATAGGTTTGGCTGTTATCGATGTCTTCCACGAGAGTTATTTGTTTAATACCGTAATCGTTACCGGTAAAAATCGATAAATTATTACTGACTCTTAAGGAGTAAGCCGCTACATTGTTTATGGCATTTACCTTTAAAAGCATAATAGGACTGAGGGTTTCTCCCAAAACTGAGAAGGTTGAGCATAGTACATTGTAGGAAGAGAAGTAAATATCGGCTATTCCAGTGTTAAAAGAAACAGTAATAGAGTTGGTAAGTGAATTTAATAAAGAGTGACTAAAGGTGCTAAAAGGGGTGCTATACACAAGATTGGTTATTTTTCCGCTAGACTGTAATCCAGCGTCAACTGGGCTAGCTAAATCATAGTTTATGAAAAACGTTTTTTCATCGTTTAGGGAATTGTAGGTTGCTATGGCTTGGTCAATAGTGATGGATATTTCCTCGTTGGGGGAGGTGAAATTATAGATTGGAGTTTGTGAAATAAGCCAGTCAGAGTCGTCTAAAGAGTTATTTGTATTTATGTCTTGATAGATTGAGACATTTTGTATGCTTCTAGAGTTTTTACTAAAGCGAAGAGCAGAATTATTAAAGATACTTAGATAGTTTAAGGTGGACGTGCAAAAGTAGGATCGGGCAGAGAACTTTAAAATAGGTACACTCATCCCTCCAATCAGAATGGAGTCAGATGTGTTTCTTTGAATGGTATAAGATAATCCTGCAAGATAGATATTAAAAGAGGGTAAGGTTGACCAAATATTAGTTTGAGAATTAGAAAGATTTCCCTGGCCATATACCTTTTGTATCGTAATATTTAAGGTAGTACCTGCTGGTAGGTTAGGGTTGGGAATGAAGATAAGTTTGTAATCATAGCTGGTATTGTTTGCGTACATGTCAGCTGAAGTTAAAGCAATGGTACAAGAAGCAGAAACATTCATAGATATCGATTTCGTCGTATCAAAAAGTGCTGTTAAATTCAACGTTCCGAGAGACATGGTTTGGTTGGATTCTACTTTTATGTCGATGCTAAGCATTCTAGAGTTTTCTAAGTAGGGTTTTATGTTGAAGGTGATTATTATAGCGGAAGTATCATCTGCACAGAGGTAGGTGGGTTGGATGGCGTTATATCCCATTTGCATGCCGGAAATGGAAAAGGTTTTAGTAAGTCCATTGCCTGTTACAAATACAGTAGCATCGCTGGAAGTACCAAATTTCCAATATTTAGCGGTAATGCTGAGTAGTGTTAAGCTAAAAGCCTCAGTTGTCATGTCAGAAGTGGGTGCAAGATTGAATACTAAATAAAAGTTCTTGTTGCTTGCGTAGGCAAATGGAACTTGCAAAACATCTAAGGTTACTCGATTATTTTCAATTTTTGTGGTGGAAAGAAAAAACTGGCTAATTTCACCAGGTAATCCAACTCCTGTATCTTCATATAATTTTAGGGAAATATTCGCAAGGTTAATTGACCCAGAAACCGATAAACAGATTTTGTCTAAAACCATACTGCTCCCCGAAATATTGGCGGTTTGAGTAATGTTAAGGTAATAAGCCGCATTTTTTTGAGAACCTTGGGTAATGTATCCAAGGGGTGAGTAGTAAAGAGGTGAAATGGGTTGATTGTTGACCAGAAGAACGCCTGCCCCGTCGCCGTTGTAGTCGTAACTCATTATAGTTTGCCACTGGTCACTGGCAGTGCCGCCATTTCCTGCTTTATCGATGGCACGAACAATTAAATAATAGGTGTCTGCTACTGAGATATATCCAGGATTAAATTCGTTTGTTAAGGTGCTGGCCATATTGGCTACGATTTCAGTGGGATTGGATATCCAACTGTTTGTGCCCCAATAGATTTCGTAATGGTCTATTCCACTGCCCCCTACGTTGTCAGAAGCACCACCAAAAACGATGGTTCCAGGAATATTGTTGCTAGTAGAGATTACATTATTCAAGGTGCTTGGCAGACCAGGAGGGGTACCATCATATTGATAATACATAACAGTTTGCCAGTTACTTGTATTGCTGGCACCGTCAACTGCTCTGGCTATAAGGTAGTAAGTGCCAGCTGGAGAGCCGAAGAGGCTAGAGGGCGAGAATGAATGATTTACGGCAGGGCTGTTGGCTTGATTGGGGATGGTATCTGTAGCCCAATTATCGACTCTGTCAGTGCCCCAAAAGATTTCATAGTGAGCTATGCCGCTGCCGCCAGAATCGCTGGCAGTTCCGAAGGTCAAGGTGCCAACAGCGTTGACGCTTGTCCAACTTACAGGACTTAATGAACCTGGTACACCAGGACGGGTGTCGTCCAAAGTAATATTAGCAAGAGGAGCGTTGACGTTACCTGTAGCGCTAGAAAATTGGACGTAAACAGACTTTAGTCCGTTGCCAATTGTTAAGGCCCAAGACTTAGCGGAGTTATAGGTTTCATCAACTCCTTGTCCGTAGCCAGTGTTACTTATATTCATAGTAGTAGCATCGGTTGCGGTAAGAATTAAGGAAACGTTGTTGGTTGCGGTGTATAATACGCCGCTATTGATGGTTACGGTACAATTGTAAGGCTGACCAAAACTTATTGATACACCAAATAGTAGCACAAAGCCTAAGAGTAATTTAGGTCTATTATTTAGCTTAAAGACTCTTAAAAAAAGAGACTTTAGGTAAATACCTATAAGATTGTTTTTGCTAATATTAACGATGTTATTTACCCCAAAAAATACTTAATAGTATCTTACAATAGGTGAGGCTTATTAACAATTATTTAGTGACTTTACACGACATTATTAATACAGATGCACCAG
>CAIUUT010000180.1 GCA_903902445.1 uncultured Candidatus Marinamargulisbacteria bacterium | reverse complement strand
TTATTTACTCACTTAAACACTTAAAGTAACATATTCTTAATTATCGATAAATTAAGATCCTCATCGATGGTTGAAGGAGTATGTTTTCTTACGAGTCATAACAATGCTATAATTCATGATTATGAAGATAATAAATGAGGCGGCTATTAAGTATTTAGTGCCAAAGGTAGCCGTAAAAAATATTTATGAAATAGATTATGAACAGCTTAAAAAAGAGGGTATTTGTAATTTGATGTTTGATGTGGACAATACTATCATCGAAAGACATTCTCAGCAGCCAGAATGGAAGTTAAAAAAGTTTTTTCGTGAGCTAAAAGAAAACAAGTTTAATGTGCTTTTAATATCCAATAACTCAAGAATAAAAAGGATGATTAAAATCGCATCCTTTTTGGAAGTTTCCATAAACTATTTTTCCTTTAAACCGTTACCTTGGATATACAGAAAAATGCGAGAGGATTTTAATTGTCATCCAAGTAATACTGTTTATATCGGAGATCAATTGTTTACCGATATTTTTGGCGCGAAGCTGAGCGGATATCCAGCAATCTATACTTTTCCATTACGACCAGAATCGAGTTTAATGCGTAGAACGATGATTAAAGTCGAAAAACTTATCATTACTGGCTATTTATTGAAGCTAGGGGGGGCTTGCGCTACTTAATTTTCTCGAAGGTAGAACTTAACTAGATTATGGAGCTGCTGCGTAAGGCTAATGTTATTATGTCTTCCAATCTAGTTTGGGGGGTTATTTTATCACGAATATTACTTAGTGTTTTTCTGACTTCGCTTTGGCTGTATCCTAAGGAAGATAATGCAGCATAAACTTCTTGTTCAACCTGGGCTGAAAGGGAACTGCTTGTTTCGGTAACATTGCTCATACCTAAGTGTAAGTTGCTAAACTTGTCTTTTAACTCCAGAACCATTCTTTCTGCAGTTTTTTTCCCAATACCGGAAATGGAGGTAAGTGTGAGTAAATTATTGCTGAGCACGGCATTAACCAGTTTTTCACTATCAAGCTCTGATAAAACCCCCATGGCTAATTTTGGCCCAATTCCATTTATGCTGAGCATGATAAGAAAAATTTCTTTGGCTTGTTTGGTGGAAAAACCAAAGAGGGTATGCCCATCCTCCTTAACGTGTAGGTAAATGAAAAGTGTAATTTCTTGATTTAGCATGGGAAGTAAAGCGTCTTTGTCTCTTTTAGAGATATAGACTTGATAACCAATTTGGTTAACATCAATTACTAGGTAATTATCGTTTAATTCCATCAAGGAACCTTTAAAATATGAATACATCATTTATCTCACTTTCAATTTAGTTATTCTCGAGGAGTTATTATGACATATTGCGACAGCAATTGCATCTGCTGTATCGTCGGGTTTGGGGATTTCCTTCAAATTCAAGAGACTTTTTATCATTTTTTGCATTTGTGGTTTTGTTGCTCCTCCATAGCCGGTAATGGCGAGCTTAATTTCGTTGGGAGTATATTCATAAACAGTAAGATTATGATTAAGCGCTTCTTGGATAATTGCTCCGCGAACTTGAGCCACATTAATGGCTGTTTTGGTGTTCTTTGAGAAAAATATTTTCTCTATGGCAAGTTCCGTTGGTTTATAGGTAGTAAGCACGTCCTTAAGCTGGGTGTTAATCTCTTTCATGCGGGAGAAAAAATCCAATGTGGCTGCTGTTTGTATATGGTTGTAGGTTATGGGAATAAGTTGATTGCCTTTACACTCTATGATGGCGTAGCCAACTATGGCATAGCCAGGGTCAATTCCGAGTATTAGCATTTAACTCTTTATGGAAAATACTAGCTAATTTTAGCGCTAGATTCTTTTTCCCAACAATCTTTTTGCTTTGCTTTTTGCTTTTTAATAAATAGAAAATATGCTTCTTTTCCATGGGAAGCTTATTGGCAATGATAAGGTCTGCCTGCGATTTTTTCTTGCTTTTCAGGGCGATTTTAAAGAGCTTGTCTTTGCTAATATTAGCTTCAAGTTTAAATTTAATTAACAAAATTTCGGGATCCCATTTTTTAATCTTGTCCACAATCTTTGGGGTTGGAGTAAGCGCTAAGGTGATTTGTTTTGTAGATTTAACTTTCCCCTTAATTTGCTTTTTTAAGAGAAAGTCGGAGATGGCGGCTGCGTGAATTAGGACTTTATATTTTTTTGTTTGTACTTCTTTTTTTGTTGTTTTGAAAAATGATTTAAAAGTAAGCGCCCTAATTATTTTAAGCCTTCTATGCTTATAATTTTCAAGACTCACTCTAATGTCCCCTAAAATTAAGGTTACATTAAATCCTTTTTTGGCTAAAGTATAGGCAATAGTTAACCCCGTTTCACCGCTAAATATATTGGTAATAACACGTACGTCATCGATGGGAGCCCAAGTATTGCCGGCAGTAATGAGTATGTTATGTTTCACTCGCATCCCCTTCTCTGATCACTCGTCACTATAGATATCCCTTAAGTATATTGTATATATCTCCTGGATTAGCCATAGCTCCGATACCTTGCTCACCACAGGCTAGAATGCTTTCGCGAGGGGGGATGAGTGTTAAATTTGAATAAAATTTTTGAAGTTTTTCTAGATTGTCTTGGGTAAGAGGGTTATCCCACATTCTAGTGTTCATGGCTGGGGCAATGTATATGGGTGTTTTTGTTGGTAGGGCCAGGATACTCGTTGTCAGCAAGTTATCAGCTAGGCCATTGGCTAGCTTCGCAAGGGTGTTTGCGGTAGCTGGAGCTATAATCACTAAATCGGCCCACTTGGATAGTTCAATATGAGCCAAATTACTTTCTTTAATCTCAAATTCGTCAGTGAAAACAGTATTCTTGGAAATGGTTTGTAATGTTAGCGTAGTTACAAATTTTAGCCCCATTGAGGTTGCTATAACTTTTACTTGGTGCCCATCTTTTTGTAGAGTGTTAATTAGCTCGATACTCTTATAGGCAGCAATGCCACCCGTAATACCAAATAGTATTTTCTTACTCATGAGATATATATTATAGAAGATTTATTACAAAAACAAAACCCCAATAACAAATGGGGTTTTGCATATCTAGATACAAATTAAGTTGAGAAATTAGAGTTGAACCTGAACTCGTTTAACCCCTGCACCTTCATCTTTAGCCCACATCAAAGTTTTTCTCATTCTCTGACACCAATTTTTTACATCATCCACAAATGTTGGACAATCTGCTACTGCTTCGATTACATCTCCTGGTTTCATTGAATTGGCTTCAATGGTCATTTTTAAAGTTGGCTGAGGGCAAGGAAGACCTTTTAAGTCTAATACTTTTACATTTCCCATTTTAAAATTCACCCCCTTGGCCTTTAGAGTTTTGACCTATTTAACAATAACGACAGTATAGTTAGCACATTATTGATAATACACTAAATTTGACGCTCATTTCAATGGCTAACTGAAAACCCTCTTATAATTAGAGAAGATGGTCAATAATATTTTGGTAGCGATGAGTGGAATCGAACCACTGACACCACGGGTATGAGCCGTGTGCTCTAACCATCTGAGCTACATCGCCATAAAACATACATATTTGTATCACAACTTAAATATTTGTGCAAATAGATTATGTATAATTAATCTACAATAAGATTGTGTCCAAAATATTACCGTAGTTCCTATAATATGGATTCATTAGTTATCCAACTCTTTAACAATAGGTATATACTATGAAAATAATTCAAAAATGTCTTGATTATTTTAGGCAAATTAATATAATACAAGTATAAATTATGTTTACAATACCAATCGAAGAATCAGTAAAAACAGGCATTAGCAAAGAAAATAAATCCGAAGTTATTACCGTAGCAAGTGGTAAGGGTGGAGTCGGAAAAACTTTGTTTTCTATTAATCTTGCGATAGAGTCCGCTTTGGCCGGTAAGAAGACTCTTATACTCGATGGTGACTTAGGTTTAGCCAATGTCCATATTATGACTGGAATTTATCCCGATTTTGATTTAATGGACGTTATTAATAATAAGAAAACAATTCAAGAAGTTATTATTGAAGGACCAGCTGGTATCCATGTGATCCCTGGAGCTTCAGGTATCTTTCAGCTTTCTACGCTATCTCATCAAAAACGTCAGCTCTTAATAAATGAACTTAATAAATTGGAGAAGGATTATGATGTTATTATTATTGACGCTGAGGCCGGTATTAATCACAATGTTTTAAAGTTCGTTTCGATTGCCGATAGAACAATTATCGTGACTACTCCGGACTTGACAGCCTTATCGGATGCTTATGCCACGATAAAGGTTATTAAGACGAGGAAGTCTACTGAAAATATTGGAGTTGTTGTTAATCGTGCGAGAAGCGTAAATGAGGCAGAGTTGGTTTTTAAGAAGATTAATATGGCAACGGATAAATTTCTCAATATGAAGATAATAAGTTATGGAATGATATTGGAAGATGCTATTACTGTAAAAGAGTCTATTCAGCTTCGCAAGCCTATTGCCGTAAACTATCCCCGAACTAAAGTTGGCAGCTCCTTAAAAAATGTGGCATACAACGTTTTTAAAATGGAACAGAAAAAAGTCGTAGAACCCAATGTGATTTTTAATCGTTTTTCAGTTTTGCTTGAGAATATTAGAACTAAAGAAGCTGTTTCTTAGTTAAGTTTATAAATAAATTCCCCGTCAAATAAATTTTCTATTTTTTTATATAAGTATTTCCATTTCCAATAATAGATTTAGGCATCTGTAGGTTTTTGCGGTGGCTTCCGACATTTTCCTGACGTCTGGAAAATGTCGGAAGGTCTCGCAACTCACTAATTCGCAACGTGCTTTGTATACTAGAGCTGATAAATGTATTATAATTCTTGTATAAGTAAATCAGATAGCCGTTGAATGCTACTGGAAAACTAATTATAGGAGGTTCTAATGTTTGGAAACATGGGAAATATGATGAAGCAATTGGGCGATATGAAAAAACAAATGAAGGAATTAAAAAAGTTAGTTGTTGAACATTCTTCAAAAAATGAAGAGGTAACGGTGAAGTGCAATGGTGAGTTAAAGATTATTGAAATTAAAATTAAAGAGGGTACTGATGTGAAACAATTACCACATCTTATCCGCGACACAATCAATCAAGCTTTTGATAACGTAAAGCTAAAGACTGTAGACCAATTTAAAGGCTTAGAGAACTTTAATCTACCGGGGATGTAAGTTTGTCAACTTTAGACCCCTTAAGAAATGTAGTTTTTGAGTTTTCTAAGATGCCAGGTATTGGTCAGAAAACAGCCCAACGTCTCGCCTTTTATTTACTTAGCCTCAGGAAAGAGCAGATTGACGAATTTGTTACGTCCGTTAATGACTTGAAAAATAATGTGGGGTATTGCACGATTTGTTTTCACCTCACCTATAACCATGAGCATTGCAGTATTTGCCAAGATGAGAAACGAAACCAGCGCGCTCTTTGTATCGTTTCCTATCCAAAAGATGTGATGGTTTTGGAAAAAATGAATAAGTTTAAAGGTTTATATCATGTATTGGGAGGGGTAATCTCGCCATTGGATGGCATAGGACCTGAACAATTACGCATCAAGGAGCTTATCGAGCGCTTGAAAAAAGAAGATGTGGAAGAGATTATTTTTGCCTTAAGTCCCTCGATTGAGGGAGAGACAACGGTGTTGTATTTGCAAAAGTTACTAAAGCCAATAGGAATCAAAATTTCACAGATTGCCCAGGGGATACCCTTGGGAAGCGAGTTGGAATGGGCAGATGAACTTACCTTGGGGAGAGCTTTTGAGGGTAGAAATAGTTTATAAAGATTGTAAATGTAATTTATTTTGCTGTAGAATTTGAGAATATATTAAACATTATTGAAATGTACGTTTGGAGGAAGGGAAGATGAATAAAAAAGAATTAATAGATAGAGTGACAGAGCTTGTTGATTTAAAAAAGTTTGAAGTTAAAGAAGTTGTAGATATAATGGTTGAGGAAATGGAAAAAGAATTAGCCAAAGGGAAAACCGTTTCCTTGGTTGGTTTTGGTAATTTTTCTCCGCGCTATAAGGCTTCACGAGAAGGAAGAGATCCTAAAACTCATAAAAAGATTATTATCCCAAGTGCGGTGCATATTGGGTTTAAAATGGGACAAAAACTTAAGACCATGGTGAAGGAATCAGCCATAGTTAAAGGGAAATTAAGGATGATGAATGGACCAGGACTTTAGTAGTTTATTAGACATATTACCTGATTTTATTGTACAAGAGGTTTATAAGAACTTTGAGCAAATCCCAGTAGATGAAGTAATCCTTGATGTTGGTAGATTGGTTGAAATTCGTTCTAAAGATAAATCCTGCAAAATAATTAATCGAGAAGTAACGTATGCGGATATTGACTATATTGTTGAGCGAATACCTGCTTTTACAGGTGATAATCGCTCTGGTCTAGACAAAACGTTACATCGAATATCGGCCATGCTAAACAGAAATGGGCGGATTATTGGTTTAACAATTAGAGTGGGTCGAGCTATTTATGGTTCGGCACAAATTATTGGCGATTTATTGGATTTAGGAAAGTCTATATTGATTATGGGGCCTCCCGGAATTGGTAAAACAACAAAGTTGCGGGAGATAGCCAGAGTTGTGGCTCAAAAGGGCAAACGAGTAGTTGTAGTAGATACTTCTAATGAAATAGCTGGTGAGGGGGATATCCCTCATCTCGGAATAGGAGAGGCCAGACGAATGCAGGTATTGAGGCCAGAACTGCAACATGCCGTTATGATTGAAGCTGTGGAAAATCATATGCCAGAAGTAGTTATTGTGGATGAGATCGGTACTGAAATGGAAGCTAGGGCGGCTCGAACAATTGCTGAAAGAGGAGTTCAGCTGATTGCAACGGCTCATGGGCAAACGATTCACAATTTAATAAAAAACCCTACCTTATCTGATCTAATCGGGGGGATTGAAATCGTAACGATTAGTGATGAGGAAGCAAAGCGCAGAGGCACCCAGAAAACAGTGCTAGAGCGTGCGCAAAATCCAACTTTTGATATATTAATTGAAATAAAAGATAGAAATACTTTGTATTGTTATACAGATGTGGCCAGATCTGTAGATAATATCCTACGTGGTAGTTTGGCTAAACCTGAAATTAGAACCATGCAAGAAGATGGAAAAGTTGCCATTGTTAAGACTAGTAAACTTTCTTCTGATGAGGCTGATGAGATGGGGTTTAAAGAAATCGACAAAAGCCTCATTCGTATTTTTCCTTTTTCAATAAATAGAGCCTTATTGGAATTGGCTATAAAAGCTTTGCAAGTAAATAGCGATGTGGTCAACTCCTATGAAGATGCTGATTTAATCTTAACGACTAAAGCAGTGCTGAAAAGAAATAGTAGGTTAGAGCGAATTAGCCAAGATAAAGGTATTCCAATGTATGTTATTAAGTCGGCAACCAACGAACATCTCGTGAATTTTTTGAAGTATATATTTAAACTAGAAACTTATGAAAAGGATGAAGAAATGGAGCAAGTAAAGGAGATGATTTTCGCGGCTATCGAAAAAGTTAAGGCCAATGGAAAACCTGCGGAATTACCGGCAGCTAATCCATACGTTAGGCGCTACGAGCATCAGTTTATTAGTTCACAGGGGTATAGTAGTCAAAGTGTCGGAAAAGAAGCTAATAGGAGGGTTAAGATTTATGGAAAACAGGAAAGGTAAACTTATTACTTTTGAAGGACCAGAAGGTGGCGGAAAGACCACTCAAATATCAATGCTCTCTGATTATTTAAAAAGTCAGGGATATTCTGTAGTATTAACCAGAGAACCTGGGGGAACAGGTATTGGAATATCCATTCGCAATATTTTGCTAGATCCTTCCTTCACGGGGATTTGCTCTCGTGCTGAGTTGTTGCTTTTTCTGGCCGACAGAGCGCAACATGTTTCGGATGTTATCGAACCTGCTTTAATCCAAGGAAAGATAGTTTTATGTGATCGTTATATCGATTCTACCATAGCCTATCAGGTAGGCGGTAGGCACTTCCCTGAGGACTTAATTACACTTCTCAATAACTTCTCTTCTTACGAGGTAACGCCAGACCTAACCTATTTGTTAGACGTAGATTTCAGTATAGGTATTAAACGAGCCACCAAGGTAGCCGCTGATCGCTTTGAGCGAGAAGATCGAGATTTCCATGAGAGGATAAAAAGAAAATACTTAGAATTGCTAGAAAAATTTCCAGAGCGAATTAAACGATTGGATACAACAAAGGATCACATGGACAGTATTCAAATGAAAATTCGTCAAATATTTTGCGAGGCCAAAATATTAAAGAACTTTTAATGCCATTTAGCTATTTTAGTGAGAACATATTTTTGGAAATAATGGAATAATAAATGATAACTATTCCAGATTTTATTAGGGTAAAATTTGTAAATTTGCTTAAATCTAAAAGGTTTAATGGTTGCTACCTCTTTTGTGGAGTGACGCCAGAGATTAAATTTGAAGTTGTTAAGTATTTCACGCAGGCGTTAAACTGTCTTACTCCTACAGAGTTTTTACCTTGTGGAGTATGTGCTAATTGTCAGAATATTGAGAATAACAATTACTATGGCTTGGTGCAAATTAACGAAGAGGGTGAGTCTGTAAAAATTGAGGATATTCTCGATTTAAAAAAGAGTGTAATGAAGGGTAGTTATCAAGGCTTTGCCGTGGTTTATATCCATAAAGCTCATTTAATAACAATTTCTGCCGCTAATAGTTTACTGAAAATATTGGAAGAAACTCCAGAGGGAATTATTTTTGTTTTAGATGCTGCAAACCCCTATTTACTGCTTTCAACAATTAGATCAAGATCTCAAGTATTAAACCTAGGAACAGTCGTTACGAGCATTCCCGAAATAGAGTTATGGCCAGAGATAACAGTGGACAAATTCTTGAATTTTATAGAAAATAACAAAATACAGGATATTATTAAGTGTTTAGAGGATTCGAAAATTGATAAAATTGAGTCGAAAACATTTTTGCAGGCGTTTTGTAGCTGGTTGTTTGATGCTTACTTAGAAAACAGGAATAGTGTAAATATCAAAATAATTAGAATAATAAATAAGTATATTAAGATTGCAGAAAGACCAGTAAATATTACAAATAATATGTTATTATTAATCATGGAAGTAAAGGAAACACTTAAATATGCATGAATGTGAAAAAAATAAGACAACAGAGGGTTCTATCTATTTTGGCGTGAAGTTTAGATATTTTGACAACGTGTATCCTATTCAGCGTATTTCTTTTCCTATCAAGCTTGATGACCAAGTAGTTGTTGAAACTGATAGGGGGCACGAGTTTGGGGTAGTTACCTTAAGAAAAGAAATAGCTTGTTCGCGTAAACCAAAACTAGATATTTTAGTACATAAAATTATTCGGTTAGCTAATGATACCGATATCGAACGTTTTGACAAACTTGAGGCTGATGAGAAAGAAGCATTTATAGAATGTGTGAAAAAAAATGAGCAGTATCAATTTCCAGTAAAATTTTTCAAAGTTGAAAAAATATTTGATGCTTCTAGAATAATTATTTACTATAAAAAAGAGGATGATGATCCCAGAAAACCTCAAAACAGAAGGAAATTTAACTTTGCGCCTTTCATTAGTGAATTATCAGCTCAACTTCATTCTAGAATTGAGTTGCGAGAGGTTGGCAATCGCGGCGAGGCAAAACTTTTTGGTGGTTTAGGCAGTTGTGGAAAGAGCTTGTGTTGTGTAAATTGGAACAAAAAAGGCTCTGCAGTGTCTGTTAAAATGGCCAAAGAACAAGGTTTAGCCATTAATATACCCAAGCTTTCTGGCTGTTGTGGACGCTTAATCTGTTGTTTATCCTACGAGCGAGACAATTACCAAGACGGTATGTTTATAAATGGCTGATTGTATATTTTGCAAGATTGCGAAAAAAGAAATCGCCAGTCAAATCCTCTTTGAAGATAGTAGGGTTGTGGCTTTTCCAGATATTAATCCAGTATCTCCTGTGCACTTTTTAGTTATACCCAAAAGACACGTTGAAGGTATATTAGAATTAAATTCTGAAGAGCTCACCTCAATTCAGGCCGCAATAAAAATTATTTCATCTCTTTGTCGGGATGGATTTAGGGTTGTGAATAACTTTGGAAAAGACGGTGGACAAGAGGTGCCTCATGTACATTTTCATGTTTTGGCAGGAAGAAAACATAGTTGGCCTCCAGGGTAGTTTAGACGTTTTTATTATTGACAGTTGGATTTAATTAGTCGATACTATATGCAATTAATTACAGAAATAGCTAGAGGAGTGGTATAAATGGCAGAAAGCACAAAACGTCCGAACGAAGCCTTTGATAGGGTTTTGCGTCGTTTTAAAAAGAAAGTTAAAGAAGAAGGTATTCTATTAGAAGTGAAAAAACGTGAGTTTTATGAAAAGCCTTCAGAAATTTTTTTACGTGTAAAAAAAGCTGCAGAAAGACGTAACAAAGCAACACAAGCTGACGAATGGTAGCTTTTGCTGGTTAAATGCAACCACGAAAGCTTGTTAAGGTTTTTGATAGCTACACTTTAAAAGAGTTGCTTTTTCCTTTTTTCATTGCGTTAAGCGCTTTTGTTATCATTGGTTTAGTCGATATAGTTTTTTCTCTATTAGATTATCTGGTGAATAGGGGCGTTTCTGTTTCGGTTATTTTTAAATTACTTTTATTAAAAATTCCGTCAATAGTGGTCTTGTTCTTGCCTTTGGCTACTTTATTTTCTGTTATGTTGTCCATCTTTAAGAGTATAAAAGATAATGAAATGATGGTTTTGTGGACTTCAGGTATTCGCTACGAACGTATATTTTTACCCGTCATTGTTTTTGCCATAAGTGTAACTGCCTTGGCTTTCTACCTAGGTGAGTATTTAATCCCCTATACAAACTATAAATCAAATAATCTAATTCATCGTATCATACTTAAAGAAAGCATCCCTGATATTGAGGAGAATACCTTTTTTAAAGATACCGACAATCGTTATTTTTACATTAAAAAAGTTAATAAGAAACTGCATCAGATGGAAGGAGTCATGCTCTACGAGTTACAGGACAATGAACCTAGAGTCATTCTTGCGGATCAGGCTAATTGGAATGATAAGTATTGGACATTGATTAATGGGAAGATGCATAAGTTTAATAAAAATGGATTTTTGGAGTTTGAGGCTGTTTTTAAAAACATGACCATTAAAGTCAATTATGATATGGACTCCGCTTATCAGAAAATTAAAAATACCAGAGAAATGGGGTTTCGAGAGCTTAAGCAGAGGATTGATGAAATCGGCAAAGCGGGGCTGGACACGAAGGCCTTAAAAGTGGAATATTTCTTGAAGTTTGCCTTTCCTTTTACAAATTTTATTTTCGCATTAATTGGTGTCGTTATTATTTTTATATTTGTGAAATCGGCTAAGGATATGTGGGGGATAATCTTTTCTATAATTACTTCTTTAATATTGATTTCATTGTTCTTTTTTCTGACTGCTTTTTTTAGAGCCTTGGGTTTAGGTGGATTGCTCCCTCCCGTTTGGAGCGCTTGGATCCCCAACCTTATTTTTTCGCTTTGCTTCTTTTTATTGTGGGCCGTTTATCGGTGGAAAAAGTGAACAAAATAACTTACAAAAGCAATGAAAGCGAGGGTTGTGATAATTAAGGAAATAGATACAATAGAGTTATGAATATTAATAAAATAAATTCAAGCTCGGGAGTAAATCGAGTAAGTAATGAGACCAAGGGCGAGAAGTTGTCTTCCTTAGGCTCCCTGGTTGTTTTTGTAGGTTCTCTTTTTCGTAAGAAAAAAGAAGGTAATCAGCATTCAAAAGAAGAGCAAATTATGGCTGGGGTTATAGCTTCTGATGAAATACTGGGAGAGGTTGAACAAGCGAAGGATAGGAAACGGTTTTTATAACTTATGAAGGATAATTCCGCAATAAATTCATTTGGTAATGATTTTTTCTCAGAATTAAAGAAGCTTATTAAGTCATACAAAGATGAAAATATATATGTCTTTGATCCCTATAAAATAGTAATTATTAAGTTGAATATTGATCTTGTTCCACAGGGAATTAAGGTTAATGAGAGGCTGTTTGCAAAACTGTCCGTGGACGATATAACAAAATTAATTACGTATCTAACCAAAAGATTTAGTCAGGAGATATTGAGATATTTTGATCGGATAGCCTCGGATATATTTAACATATTTAATAAAATAAGAGACCAAGTGCCCGCTGAAGTTATTGCAGGAATGGAAGATGAAGTAATAAAGAATCTTATCCTGTCTAATCTAAAAGCTACTTTAGTAAGTGCTCAAAGTATAAAGAACTTTATTGTAATAAAAACCAATGGTACATTAGATGATTTTCAGATATTTATTAACAGTCAGAATATTGTTTCTTTGCCAATATTCAAAAAGGAAATCGTTTCGGTCTTAATCGATTTTTATGTTCGCTATTTATTAACCTTAAAACAGCAAAAGAAAGTGGTTGTTAATAAGCTTACCTCCAGCTGATTTCTGGTTTGAAATTATTAGAGTTCAAATGGTAATTTAGCATTGAAACTAGTGGCAATAAATGCTATATTACATAAGTATTTTTTAGTTTGGTATTTTGCCCGACTATGTTTGTGATGTACACTGAGAGATGAGCCAGCAAATTTTATATTTGGGAGTTATGTTTACGATTTACTGCGGTTTATTGTAGCTAATTTCTATCCGCCTCGGCGGAACCCATTCTGAATTAATTCTGGTTCAGAGCATTAGTGAACGCACGGCATGGTGGGGCTTTTTTTTTGAAAGTGAGAATTATATTATGACAGTTAAGGTATTGATTGGTGCCCAATGGGGCGATGAAGGAAAAGGTAAAATTACTGATTTGCTCAGTAATGAAGCAGACGTGGTTGTAAGATACCAAGGTGGGAACAATGCTGGACATACGATAGTCGTTGAAGGTGAGGTTTTTAAGCTTCACATGATACCGTCTGGTATCCTCTATGAAAATGTAGAGTGTGTCATCGGTAATGGGGTAGTGGTATCACCTGCAGTTTTAATTGGTGAAATAGATAAATTAAAAACCAAGGGTTATTCTGTAAACAACTTGAAAATTAGCAACACTGCTCATGTTATATTGCCCTTTCATGAAATGATGGATAAACAACAAGAGTCTTCACGTAGTGAAGGTACAAAAATAGGCACTACTTCTCGTGGAATTGGCCCAGCGTATACAGATAAAGTTAGTAGAAGAGGCGTGCGAGTCAAAGACCTTCTGGTTAAGGAAACACTCGAAACTCTTATTAATGGGAGAAATTGGACAGAAATATTAGATGTTACGCAAGCTGATGTTGATAAGGTAATCGCTGACTACTATGCTTACGGACAGATTATTAAGCCTTATATTATCGATTCAGTAAATTATTTACATGAGCAATATGCTCAAAAAAAGAGAATATTACTTGAAGGTGCCCAAGGTACAATGTTGGACGTTGATTTTGGAACCTATCCATTTGTCACCAGTTCTAATCCTACCGCTGGCGGTGCTTGCACTGGAAGTGGACTTGGTCCAACCATGATTAGAGAAGTAATCGGTGTTGCAAAGGCGTATATTACTAGAGTTGGCGAAGGCCCATTTCCTACTGAACTGACCAATGAGACTGGGGAAATGCTACGAACCAAGGGTGGAGAATTTGGGACGACGACTGGTCGACCACGCAGATGTGGTTGGTTAGATGGTGTTATATTGAAGTATTCAGTAAATGTAAATAGCCTGACTTCCTTAGCGATTACAAAGCTAGATATTCTATCTGGGTTTAAAGAAATAAAAATATGTACCGCCTATGAAATTAATGGCAAAAAAATTGACTATTTACCAACAGATGCTAAAGAGCTTTCTTTGGTTAAACCAATTTATCAAACATTTGCAGGTTGGGAAGAGGATTTAACAGGGATTAGAGAATATTCTGCTTTACCAGCTAATTGTAAAAAGTATATTAAAGAAATCGAAAACATTGCGGGTATACCTGCCAATATTATTTCGATTGGTAATTCTAGGGATAAAACAATATATAGATATGTATAATAAAGTAGTCTTAGCATATTCTGGAGGTCTTGATACCTCAGTCATTATACCTTGGTTAAAGGAAACTTATGGCTGTAAGGTTATTGCCTTTGCTGCTGATTTAGGACAAGCTGAGGAGCTCGATGGATTAGAAGAAAAGGCCATTAAGACTGGTGCTGATAAGTTCTACGTTATGGACCTACGTGAAGAGTTTGCCAATGAGTATATTCTCCCAACTTTAAAGGCTAGAGCTATGTACGAAGGTAAGTATCTCTTAGGTACTTCTTTTGCTAGGCCTTTAATCGCAAAAAAACAAGTGGAAATTGCCCTTAAAGAAAATGCGGATTCTGTTTCTCATGGCGCCACTGGTAAAGGAAACGATCAGGTTCGATTTGAACTTACCTATGCAGCACTTGCGCCTGAATTAAAAATTATTGCACCATGGAAAGACGATAAATGGACAATAAAAAGCAGGGAAGATGCTATAGATTATGCTACAAAAAGAAATATTCCTTTAGCTCAAACCAAAGAGAAAATATACAGCAGAGATAGAAACCTTTGGCATATTAGTCACGAAGGTGCAGAACTTGAGGACCCAAGTTGTGAGCCTAAGCAAGATCGCTTGTTTGTGCTTTCGGTGTCCCCTGAAAAGGCGCCTGATGAAGCGGAGTATGTGGATATTGAATATGAAAAAGGTTGTCCTGTTGCCCTAAACGGCAAAAGAATGAAGCTTTATGAGATTATTACGCAGCTTAATGTAATCGGTGGAAAGCATGCTATTGGACAAATTGACTTAGTAGAAAATAGGTTAGTGGGAATGAAGTCCAGAGGGGTCTATGAAACTCCTGGTGGGGCTATTCTGTATTTTACGCAACATGCTATGGAAACCTTGGTGTTAGATAAAGAAACTTTTCATTATAAGGAACTTATTTCTTTGAAGTATGCAGAACTCGTTTACAATGGTTTTTGGTTCTGTCCTTTGCGTGAAGCTTTTGATGCTTTTATAGAAACTACTCAAAAACATATGACTGGAAGTGTCAGAGTAAAGCTGTATAAAGGAAATATCATCCTTGCTGGAGTAACCTCTCCTTACTCACTTTACAGTGAGAATATAGCTACTTTTGGTGAGAGTAATGCCTATGATCAAAAAGATGCTATTGGATTTATTAAATTATTAGGCTTACCATTACGAATTATGAATAAAGTAGAGAATCCTCTGTCCGAAAAGTAGTTTAAATTTTTCAATATATTTTTCCAGCTGTGCCCCTTAATTGAATTGCTGAAATTTAATACTTCATGTTAATATAACGCCATGGCTGAAAAATTATGGGCTGGACGATTTGAAGAGAAAACCAATAAAGATGTGGAGCTATTTACTAGCTCACTCAAAGAAGACTATAGGTTAATTCAAGCTGATATTTGTGCTTCTAAAGTTCACCTTCATGAATTGCGTAGGGTTGACTTAGTTACTTCCAAGGAAGAGAAAGCTATTTCTGACTGTTTGGATCAATTGCTATCCGAGTATAAAACGGGTACATTTGTTTTGAAGGCTGATTTGGAAGATGTGCACATGAACATAGAGGCCTATCTTATCGATAAGCTAGGTGATATTGGTAAGAAAATACATACAGGACGTAGTCGAAATGACCAGGTAGTTACAGCTTTTAAACTAACCGTATTGGGTAGAGTAGAGAAGATAACACAGTATCTGGTAGAATTAGAAAATACGCTCATTGACTTAGCTGTGAAAAATCTCCACGTTATTGTTCCTGGCTATACGCATTTACAGAAGGCCCAACCCATCCTTTTATCGCATTACTTTTTGGCATATTTTGATATGTTCTATCGAGATATTGAGAAAATTGTTTTTTTTAAAAACTATTTAATGGAATTACCTCTTGGTGCAGGTGCCTTAGCTGGAAATCCTTTTAAAATGAATCGACAACTTATGTCGCAAGAGTTGGGTTTTAGAAGACCAACGAGTAATTCTCTGGATAGTATTTCCGATAGAGACTATGCTCTAGATACCATTTATGCTTGCTCACTCATAATGCAACACTTTTCTAGACTTAGTGAGGACATGATCTTATGGTCTTCCGAGGAATTTGGTTTTATAACCATTAGCGATGCCTATACGACGGGGTCTTCGATCATGCCGCAAAAGAAAAACCCAGATGTCTCAGAGCTAACCAGAGGTAAAACTGGCAGAGTCTTTGGCGATTTGCTTAATTTATTTACTACCATAAAAGGTTTGCCAATGGGCTATAACCGAGATTTACAAGAAGATAAGCACGCGGTGTTTGATGCTTTAGGAACGGTTGAACAGACTTTAAAAGTGAATATAGGCATGCTACAAAACTTGAAAATAAATGAGGATAGTATGGCTAGAAATGTAAATAGTGGCTATTTGCTGGCTACTGATTTAGCTGATTATCTGGTTTTAAAGGGGGTTCCCTTCAGAGAAGCTCATAAAATTGTAGGACAGGTGGTTTTAGATTGTGTGCGTAAAGAAAAACATTTAGTGGATTTAGCTTATAATGAGTTGCAGAATTATTCGTCAGAATTCATGAAAGATGTTATGCCCTATTTAGATGTGATGCACAGCGTTAATAATCGAGATAGTTATGGTGGTACTGCTACAAAATGTGTTAAGGAGCAGATCAAACTGGCTAAAAAACGAATAAAAGAGGTGGCTAATAATGCATGATGTAGAAAAAACGTTAATATTAATTAAACCTGATGGTGTAAGAAAACAGTTAATCGGAGAAGTGGTATCAAGATTTGAGAAAAAAGGCTTAACCGTATTAAAACTTGAAATGATGTCTTTATCCAGAGAGAAAGCACAGCTTCATTATGCAGAACATGTGGGTAAACCTTTTTATCCACCTTTAATTGATTTTATTACTAGTGGGCCACTGGTTGCTATGGTTTTAGAAGGGCAAAGAGCTATTAGTGTGGCACGTAAAATGTGTGGAGCCACAGACTCTGCGCTAGCTGAAGCTGGAACAATTCGTGGGGACTATTCTATTTATAATAATCAAAATGTGGTGCATTCTTCGGATTCTGCAGAAAGTGCAACTAGAGAAATCTCTATATATTTCGGTTAGATACAGAAGTTTGCGTACGAATTTTATTCATATAATATTTTAGTGCTATAATTATTGGAACTATACTCGTTTGGAAGTTGTTTTTATTAGTACAAGTGTAGCTCGATTTAAAGGAGATATCATGAAAAAAATATTTATGTTGCTTTTGGTTTTGTTTGGAGTTTATTCCTACTCTATTCCAAGAGTCTATTTTGGTCTGGGGATGGGTGGAATGGCTCCAGATAACGAGGCTAGTATTCAATCTACATGGGGAAAGGATTTCTACTGGAGTGGAGTTTTAGGTATTAGTGACGAAAGTGGTTGGGGAATTAGAGCTAATTATGGTAACTATACAAATGCAAGTCATTATCCAGCTGATGTTGATAAGAATTTACGAGTAGGAATATCGCCACTTTTGGCTTCCGTGGTATATAACTGGGGAACACCCTCAACACTATTCCAACCATATATTGGCGGTGGGGTAGGTGGATATTTTTATGATGTTAGGCAAGATATTTTGGGTATCGATTCAAGCCTGAAAAGTGGAACTGTTTTTGGCCCACACTTATTAGCTGGGATTAAAATTAATCTTTTAAAGAGTTTTTGTTTAGTTGCTGAATATAATAAGTATTACATTCCTTCTATAGGCGTATTTAATGCAAGTAATTTTGAAAGTTCTGCTTTTATAATAGGAATGGAGTTTAGTATTCCGATAATTGAAAGACAACAATCTGCTCCAGTTCAAGCTACAACTACTCCATACAAATTTAGTAGTGAGGAAGAAGAGCTATTAATACAAATTCAACAGATTCAAACTGAATTAACACAAATGAAAACAAAAAGAAAACAAATGCAGGAAGAAATCGATATTTTCTATAGTAGTAATGAATATGATGAAAGTAATAAGGATTTTACGGCAAAATACAATCAAGCTAAATTTAAGGAAAGTCAGATAGTTATTATTGATCGAAAGATAACTGAAGCACAAAAGAACTTAGATTCTTTAAATCAAAAATGGCAAACTGCACATGCCGATAACCAGCCAGTTGAAACGCAAGTAGTTTATTTACAACAAAATTATGTATACTCTCCCTATGGAGTTCATTACAAAAATGGGTTCCTTTATCGTAGAAATTCACAACCAACTATGAGATATAATAGAGGGTTTGATTCGAATCAAGCGGTTAATAATAATAGTCCCTTAAGAGCAGTAGATCGAACAGACTATGAGCAGAAAAAAAATAATGCTATTAAAGAATTAGGAAATAGAGGTTCTTCTGGAGTCGAAAATAGCCAACAACAAACCAAACCTGTTGATGCAAATGATTACGAACAAAAGAAGAAGGAAGCAATTTTAGATTTGCAAAAGAGTAGATAATTTCAGGTATAAAAAATAATCTTATAGAGACGTAAAATCATGAGTCCCTATAAGATTATTTCAAAACGATAATATTTTATTAAGCTGTATTTCTGTGAGCACGGTTAAGTCCTTATAACTATTTGGATATTTTCTGTTAATGTAAAACAATAATAATCCAGAAACAGCGTTTCTTAATTGAATTTTAGTTGCCTCAGATGCTTCCTGCGAAAGTAATTGTTCTTTCACACAATAATCCCAGTTATTCTGACAAAGTTTGTCGAGTAAAGTGCAAACAGACTCGGTTATCTGTTTGTTTTCATTAATTCTCTCTATAAATAGTAATTCATAAACGCCTGTATATTGAATAAAGTATTTCATATACGATTTACTGATAGCTTTCAAAGTTTCTATTCCTTCTGGAAGACTTGCCGTTTCTTGTTTTACAAATTCTTCACATTCGACTTGAAAGTCATGAATACACAAAAAAATTAAATCCTTAACATCTTTAAAGTAATTGTAAAGGGTTGCATAAGAATAACCGGCTCGTTGTGCAATATTTCTTACGCTAATGCATTTTAAGCCTTCCCCCTTAAGGATTTCTTTAGTGGCCTGTATAAAGTAGCACTTCATGCGCTCTTCCTGTATTTTTTTGTTATCCATTTATCGTCAACTCCTGCAAAATATATTAACAGTGTTAATTATACATATCAATGTTAATCTTATCAATAGTCGTTTATGTATGCTTCAATTTCAGTGTGACAAAGAAGATATTATTAAGAGCGTTTTTCATATTTTGGAAAAAAATTGAAATACTGTGTGCAAAGAAAATGCTATAATAAGAAATTATGGAAGTACAAAACATTAGGATTAATAAGTATCTGGCTACTAAAGGCCTTTGTTCTCGTCGAGAGGCAGATGAATGGATAAAGAGTGGCTGGATACATGTTGATGGTACCCAGATAACTGAACCTGGTTTAAAAATTGATCCTTTGCTAAATAAAGTGGAGGTTCGAAACAGGGGTGAGGGTAAAGTAAATCGATATTTTTTATTAAATAAACCTGCAAGCTATCTTTCTACCGTAGTGGAAACAGAGGGAATGTCTATTTTAAGGTTATTACCTGAAGTGAAAGGACTTTTCCCTATTGGAAGATTAGACAAAGAAAGTGAAGGTTTAATTATTGTTACCAATGATCGGACTTTAACCAAGCATATTATTGGTGAAGATGTGTCGGTTGAGAAGGAATATCTGGTTACTTTAGCCAGTCCCCTTACCAAAACCGCTCAAGAAAAAATTGAAAAAGGTTTAAACTTTCATGGAGAAAAACTAAAACCTTGTATCATCAAAAGGCATGCTCCTCTCATATACTCCATAATCTTAACAGAAGGTAAAAATCGTCAGGTACGCCGAGTATTTCAAAAGATTGGGAATGAAGTTACCCATTTACAAAGAACACGCATTGGCGATATTAAGATTAACTACTTAAAAGACAATCCCTATCTAGAGGTCGATAAAGATTATATCCAGAAATATCTTAAATTAACGCCAATAAAGTGAATATTTTTTTATTTGCTAGAAATAGCAATATTTGCTATAGTACTGAGCTTGTATGAGTGATAAAAGAAACCAGGGATTAGCGCTTATTATCTCTGGGCCATCTGGCGTAGGGAAAGGGACAGTAATTAGTAAATTACTGGAAAGTTTCTCATGTAATGGTGACATTAAAGATACCTCGTCTAATTTTGAACTTTCGCTTTCTTATAGTACTCGGAAGCCAAGAGGGAACGAAACTAATGGTAAAGATTATATTTTCGTTTCTGTCGAAGAGTTCAAGCAAAAAATAGCAAATAGTGAATTTGCTGAGTGGGCTCAAGTCCACGGGAATTATTATGGTACCAGTGTTAATTACCTAAAAGAGATAATTAACGGCAAAAGGGTTATTTTTGAAATTGACGTGCAGGGTGCAAAAAAACTAATTAATTTGTGCCAAGAAAGGCAATGTAATAACCTTAGTATTTTTTTAGAACCTCCTTCAATGGCGGATCTTGTCGCAAGGCTAAATAAAAGAGGGACTGAAACTGAAGAAAGTCTGGCTATTAGATATAAAAATGCCCAGAATGAATTAGCTGCGGGTTGCTATTTTGATAAAACGATAGTTAATGATAGAATAGAGCAAACTGTTGTTGAAATAAAAAAGATTATTATGGAAAAGGAGAGCGGAAATGAATAAAAAATACGATAAATTTCTTTTTACCTATGCTGTTTCAAAGAGAGCAAAGGAAATATTAGATGAAGGGGTTCATTATTTACCTGAAGAAGAGCAAGGGAATAAGCCTATAATGGAAGCTATCAAGGAAATTGAATCTGGCATTATGAATGTGCTTATTTCTGAAACCAAGATACATGAAATTAAGGAAGAAGAGGATACTTTAGATACTCTTTATGATAATCTTAAACTCCCAGAGCAAGAAATTATTGTAAAGCCCGTTATTATTCCTGAAATGGATCGTAAGCGTCATAAGGATATTTTAGAGGATGACGAAGAAGAGGAAGAAGAATTAGCCTCCTTAGATAAAGAAACTTCTTTGGATGAAATCGATACCGAAGATATAGAGCCTGAAGATATTGATCCGCTTATTGCTTTAGACGATGAAGACCTAGAACCTGCTGATGAAGATAAAGAGGAAAAGTTACCTTTAGCTGAAATTTAATGATAAACTTTTTAGTTTATTAGCATGTATGCTGAGGTAATATTAGCTCAAAGTCTTATAAAAACTCTAACATACAGAGTTCCGCAACATATGAAGGTGAAAGTTGGTCAAGCCGTTGTTGTCCCCATTCGCAACCGTCATGTTTTGAGTTATGTTTTTCGATTATATGAAAGCATTACCCCAGTAGGTTATGAAATAAAAGATATTCTGGACGTAAAAACAGAAAACTCACTCTTTGATCAGAAGGTGGCTGAACTTATTGATTGGCTCTCTGCTTATTATGTAACACCTTTGCCCACAATTTTAAACGCCATATTACCATTGGGTGCTAGGACCTTAGATAAATTCAAGATAGATGTTGATAAATTAAAATCTGATTATGCAATAAAGACGGGAAAATTTGAGCCCCTCAATAAATTGAATAAAGAGCAGGCAGTGGTCTTTCAAAGAATTGTAAATAATCCCAATAAACATCACCTCATTCACGGAATAACAGGTAGTGGGAAGACGGAAGTTTATTCTAGTTTAATTCATTATTACTATCAATTAGGGAAGAGTAGTATGCTCTTGGTTCCTGAAATATCTTTAATCTTTGCGTTGCATAATAAGTTAAAGGAGACCTACGGAGAGTTGGTTGTGGTGCTCCATTCGAGAGTTACTCCTAAAGAGAAAAGGGAGGCGTGGTTGAAGATCTTTCATAATCCGCAAACAATTGTATTAGGGACAAGGTCAGCCGTGTTTTCGCCGATTCGTAACCTAGGGGTTATTATTATAGATGAAGAGCAGGACTATTCTTACAAACAAGAGCAAATGCCCAAATATAATGCAAAAGTTGTGGCTTTTAAAAAAGCTCAACTAGAGAAAGCTCAAGTAGTTTTCGGCACAGCAACACCTTTAATTTCTACTTATTTTCAAGCCAAACAGAACTATATTATTTCCACTATTAATAACAGATACCTGAATGTTCCGCAAGCCCAGGTGCAAGTGGTGGATATTAAGAAAAGTTCCAGTTATCCTAAGAATTTATTAAGTTTGGAATTGGTGAGGGCAATGAAGCAAACTTTAGATAAGGGTGAGCAAATAATATTATTTTTTAATCAGCGGGGGTTATCTAGATTTGTTCAGTGTCAGGACTGTGGCCAGCCCTTAGTTTGTAGGCGCTGCTCAGTGACCCTTACTCCCCATGAACAAGGACTATTAAAGTGTCATTATTGCGGGTTGCAGGAACATGTTGAGGTTTGCCCTAGCTGTTCTTCTACGAAATTGCATAAAATTGGTAAGGGAGTGCAAGCTTTGCAGTCTGAGATTAAGCGAACCTTTCCAAGTGCGAATATTAAGCGTGTAGATAGTGATGTTGCAGGTAAGGGGAATTATTTGGAAGATACGTTGCAAGAGTTTGCACAGCATAAAATTGATATAATTTTCGGCACACAGATGTTGGCAAAGGGGCATCATTTTCCCTTGGTTACCTTAGTGGGGGTAATTAATGCTGATTTAAGTTTATATTTGCCTGATGTTTATGCTCCTGAAAGGACCTTTGACTTACTGGTGCAGATATTAGGCAGGGCGGGTCGAGGAGAGCGCCTTGGAACCGTCATAGTGCAGACTACTAACCCAGAGCACTATGCAATTAAGGCCGCACTAAAGGGTGAATATGAACAGTTTTATAATCATGAAGTTGGGTTACGAAAAGAGACGAATAATCCTCCGTTTAGCAGATTAATTAGAGTTTGTTTTGATAATAAAGATAATGAAATCGTGGAGGGCGAGATAAATATTCTTTATAATGAGATAAAAGTTAATTTTTCTGATCCGGATATCGAACTCTTGGAGCCTGTTCCTTCTTTGATTAATAAAATAAAAAATAGATATCGCTGGCATTACTTAATTAAATTTCCTTCTCATAAAGATGTATTGCCTCTCAAAGCTTTCTTAATGAAAGTATTAGCAGAAAAAAAATATAAGTCCCGTATAAGCTATGATGTCGACCCTTTAAATATGTTATTGTAGTCCTGTTGGTTTTTTCGTAAAGATTATGTGCTATCGCAGTCTGTGAAGGTTAGGCGATAACTTCTGCCTTTTTTTGATTTCCATGGCTGGTGAGTAAAAGTAACAATGTGCATTTAATAAATCATTACTTAAAATGATTGTAACAAGCAGTAATATTTGTTAAACTAAAAGTGAAAAGTAGTATGACAGCTTATTGTAAAAGTTAGTCAATTCTAATTATTTCAATAAATTAACTTCGTACCCAAAATTGCAAAATGAAGTAGGGAAATCGTGCAAAAATCAGCAGAGTTTTACGTAAATGAATATGGAGTAGATGAAGCCAAGACTATCCCTATTTTGCAAGCGATTCAAGCTGATTATGGATATTTACCAATAAAATTGATGCAAGAAGTTTGTGAAAAGTCAAATATCCATTATAACAGGATGTATGGCGTAGCCACCTTTTATTCTCAGTTTAATTTGACTCCCAAAGGAAAAAACATTATTCGATTTTGTGCGGGAACGGCCTGTCATGTTAAAGGAGCAGAGAAATTAATAATTGCAGTTTCTGAAGAGTTAAAAATCCGAGTAAATGAAACAACTTCAAATGGTTTGTTCTCTTTAGAAACGGTGGCTTGTTTGGGCTGTTGTTCTCTAGCTCCGGTTATGATGATTAACGATAAAGTGTACGGTAAAATGACTATCGCTAAAGTTAAAGAAATATTAATGGACTATAAACAACATCATGGACAATAAAGATAAAACTATTATAAGAGTTGGGTTGGGTACTTGTGGTATTTCTGCAGGAGCCAATGATGTATACGATGCTTTTAAAGAAGCGATAGCTGGGACTAACTTAACTTTGGAGTATACCTCATGTAATGGTATGTGTTTCCGTGAACCAATTGTGGACATTATTTTAAAAGACCGAATTATTTCTTTAAGTAACGTGAGCTGTGGTGAAGTTCCGCGTCTTATTAATGAGATTCTTAATAATAAAATTATTGATAGTGAGGATAATGATTTTTTAGTAATGCAGAATAGAATAGTGCTTGAAAATTGTGGACATATTAATCCCGATAAAATTGATGATTATTTAGCTAAGGAAGGGTATCAAGCCTTAAAAAAAATTTTACTTGATATTTTGCCTGAGCAAGTAATTAGCGAAGTTAAGTCCTCTGGTTTACGTGGAAGGGGTGGAGCTGGTTTTCCCACTGGACTCAAGTGGGAGTTGGCTAGAAACTCTAAGTCTAATGAGAAGTATGTCATATGTAATGCTGATGAGGGCGACCCAGGTGCTTTTATGGACAGAGCGGTTATTGAAGGCGATCCTCATCGAGTTTTGGAGGGATTGGCAATTAGTGGTTATGCCATTGGCGCAAAATATGGCTATGTGTATGTCCGCGCTGAATATCCCCTTGCGGTGAAAAGAATTAAGCAGGCTATTGAGGATGCTCAGAATCGAAATTTACTCGGTAATAATATTTTAGGACTTGGCTTTAATTTTTTTATTAAAGTAAAAGAGGGAGCGGGTGCTTTTGTCTGTGGAGAAGAGACAGCCTTAATCGCTTCTATCGAAGGTAAACGCGGAATGCCTACTTTAAAACCTCCATATCCAGCAGAGTCTGGCCTTTGGGGATATCCTACAAATATAAATAATGTAGAAACCTTGGCGGCAATACCATGGATAATAAGACATGGAGCGGATAAATATGCAAATTTTGGTGCTGAAAAAAGTAAAGGTACGAAAGTTTTTTCTTTAGCAGGACAAATTTCCAAGGGGGGGTTAGTTGAGGTTGAAATAGGAATGTCTTTGCGTAAAATTATTTATGAAATTGGTGCGGGAACGTCTTCTGGTAAACCTGTAAAAGCCGTACAGTTAGGCGGACCGTCGGGCGGATGCTTGCCTGAAAGCATGTTAGATACTCCTGTGGACTATGAAAGTCTATTGGCTAAGGGGGCCATTATGGGGTCGGGTGGAATAGTGGTAATGGACGTGGATACCTGTATGGTGGACATAGCTCGATATTTCTTAGCATTTACGCAAAAAGAATCGTGTGGTAAATGTACCTTTTGTCGTCTGGGTACAAAGAGAATGTTGGAGATATTAGAGCGAATAACTCTTGGAGAGGGCCGAGAGTCTGATGTCGAGTCGCTTATAGATTTAGCGAGCAAGATTGGTGCTTCTTCTCTATGTCAACTTGGGAAAACAGCACCGAATCCGGTATTGTCCACTTTGAAATATTTCAAAGATGAATATATAGAACATATAGTTAATAAAAAATGTAGAGCACGTTCCTGTAAAGGGCTAATTAATTACAAAATTACTAATAAATGTATCGGATGTCATCTTTGTACCAAAGCTTGTCCAGCTAAGGCCATAAATGGAGAGATTAAAGAGAAGCATCAGATCATTCCTGATCTTTGTATAAAGTGTGGAATTTGTGAAAGTGTGTGTAAATTCGAGGCAATATATCATGAGTAAGGCTACAATTAACGGAATAACAAATGATTTTGTTGATGGCATTTCAATACTGGAAGCCGCAAAATCTTTGGGTATAGAAATCCCGACGTTATGCCATATCGAGAATCTAGAGGCATTTGGTAGCTGTGGAATTTGTGTTGTGGAGATCAAGAATCAAAATAAGGTTGTCCCTGCTTGTGCTACAAAGTTGCTTGAAGGTATGGACATTGAAACTCACAATGATAGTATTCTTAGTACAAGGAAGATGCTGCTAGAATTGCTTTTTTCTGACCATTTAGGGGATTGCGTGCCTCCATGCTCTTTAAAGGGATGCCCCGCAAATATCAATATTCAAGGTTTTTTGGATTTAGAGTCTAAAGGTAAGTACAATGAGGCAGCAGCTTTAATCCGAGAAAAAGCTCCGTTACCCAATATCCTTGGGCGTATATGTCCAAAACCTTGTGAGAAGGTCTGTCTAAGGAATAGGGTTGATGAACCTGTTATGATTGGAGTGCAGAAACGATATATTGCTGAAAAAGAATGGAGTTCAGGAGGTCCTTTCTTTCCACATAGGGCAAAATCTAGCCATAAAAGGGTAGCAATTATTGGTGCTGGTCCAGCAGGAATAACTGCCGCATATTATTTATCCTTAAATGGACATTCAGTCGTCATTTATGAAAAACAAGCTAAGCTTGGGGGTATGATGAGGTTTGGTATACCAAAGTATCGTTTGCCTGAGGATGTAATCGATACTGAACTAAATGCTATTGTCGACAAATTGAATATCGATGTCTCCTATAATGTAGAGGTTGGGAAAGATATCGATGTAGAGGAAATTATTTCTAAATTTGATGCGGTAGTTTTCTCTCACGGCTCTCAATTATCCAACAAAATGAATGTTGATGGCGAGCATCATGAGAAGGTTATTAAGGCCGTGGATTTTTTATATAAACTAGCTATTAATATTGATGTGAACTTAGGCAAGGATGTGGTAATTATAGGTGGTGGACACACCGCTATGGATGCTGCTCGATCCGCAGCTCGTCTCGGGTCTAACGTTACTTTAATGTATCGACGATCTGAGAAAGAAATGCCAGCTAAGGATGAAATTAAAGAAGCCAAAGATGAGGGTGTTGTTTTTGAGTTTCTAGTTGCGCCAGAACGAATTAAGAGAAAAGGTGGTAAATTATATTTACACTGTATACGGATGATATTGGGTGAGCCAGATGAAAGTGGACGTAGGAAGCCAATCCCCAATAGCAATAGTAGATTTGTCCTTGAGGTTGATAATATCATTAGTGCTGTTGGACAGTTTACCGATAATTCTTGGTTGCCAAGTAGTTGGTTAAGTGAAAAAGGGCATTTACAAGTTAACCCAAGTACATATCAAATACAAAATTCTAGCGGACATAATAATATTTTTGCTATGGGTGATGCTGTTACAGGACCCGACCTTGTTGTTACAGCTGTAGCCGCGGGTCGTAAAGTTGCAGCTTCAGTAAATCAGCTGTTTTTGGGTAGCGCTGTGACTGGTGAAGAACCTGTATACGCTTCTACATGTGGTGAATTAAATGACCTGCCACAGGAGATGTTTAGTAAGGCTAAAAAAATAGCAAGAGCTAATATTCCATTGATTGATAAAGATATTAGATTAACATCTTTTAATCAAATTGAAGAGTCATTAAATGAGGAGGAATTTAGAGAGGAATCCCTTAGATGTCTAAAATGTGGCTGTGTTGCTCAAAATGATTGCAAGCTGCGAGAATATGGATATAATTATAAAGCAGATACCAAAAAATTTGCAGGAGAGAAAAGGAAATATGAGAAGGATTTTTCTCATTTAGATATTAAACTAGAAATTGATAAATGTATTAGTTGTGGTTCTTGTGTGCGCGTGTGTGAGTCTATTAAGAAATATTATATTTTTGGTTATATTAATAGAGGGTTTACTTCTAAGATTAAGCCGGAATTTAATAGAAGATTAATTGACACTAAGTGTGATGCTTGTGGAAAATGTTGTGAAGTATGCCCAACGGCAGGAGTGTGGAAACATGGTTAAAAATATTTTTATTGCAGCTACTGGAATGAGTGATGGAAAAAGCACCTTATCAATTGGGTTATTGAACTATTTTATCAATAATGGGAATAAGATTGGTTTTATTAAGCCGGTTGGCCAGCGTTTTGTATTAGTTAATGATGAACAAATCGATAAGGATTCATATTTGATGGACAATATATATCATGCTAGTAAGGATATTAGACTTACGAGTCCGATTGCTATTCCTAACGGGTATACTGAAGAATATATCTTGAACAGAGATGAAAAACGAGACTTGCTTAGTGATAAATTAATGAAATGTTATAACGAGTTAGCCGAAGAGAAAGACTATATGCTGATGGAGGGAACTGGACATGCGGGAGTGGGCTCTGTGCTTGATCTTAGTAATGCCAAAGTAGCAAAAATGCTAGGTTCAAAAGTGATTCTAATTGCTCCAGGAGGCGTGGGGAACACTATCGATGAAATTATGCTAAATAAGGCTTTATTTGATCAAGAAGGTGTTGAGTTATTGGGAGTGGTAATTAATAAAATATTTGAAGATAAGTATGAGAAAATTACTAAATTGTTAGGTAAGGCCTTAGAATACTACAATATAAAGCCTCTGGGGTTTATACCCTATAGGTATAGTTTATCATCTCCTAATATGTATTTAATCAGAGAGTCCTTGAAAGCAGAGACGTTAAATGAAGGCCAGAATATTTATCAAAACATAACCGGTATTGTTGTTGGTGCTATGACGCCTCATTATGTTATGTCCTATCTAAAAAAAGGATGTTTATTAATTACTCCGGGTGATAGAGAGGATGTTTTGCTTGCGGCCTTAGCCTTGTCAATGTTGTCAGAAGATAATCGTTTAGCTGGTATTCTACTAACTGGGGGTATTCTTCCTAAAGAAAATGTTACAAAGTTGCTTAGAAAAAGTGATATTCCGATTTTGCATGTAAATAAAGACACATATGACACAGCCACAAAGGTTAGTGATTTAAATGTAAAAATTACGGTTAATGACAAAAAGAAAATAGAGTTAGCAAAACAACTAACTGAAGAATATATTGATATAGAATATATCAAAAACAATATTTAACTGGTGTACAATTGTACTATTAATTAAAAGTACACCATGTTAGAATATTAAGTATGTATAACTCAATTATCGTTAACGGCGCAAGAGAACATAATCTAAAAAATGTTAGTGTTACTATTCCAAAAAATCAATTGACTGTTTTTACCGGTGTTAGTGGTTCGGGAAAGAGTTCTTTGGCTTTTGATACTATCTTTATGGAAGGTCAGCGAAAATACTTAGAGTCTTTATCTTCCTATGCTCGACAATTCTTTGGACAATTAAAGAAACCAGATGTAGATAAAATTGAGGGGCTTTCTCCCTCAATTTCCATTGAACAAAAACATATGAGCCATAATCCGCGAAGCACCGTAGGCACGTTAACAGAAATTTATGACTATTTGCGTCTTCTTTTTTCTTCGATTGGAAAGCCTTTTTGTCCTCAATGTGGTAGCCCTATAGAAAGCCAAACTGTAGATGAAATAATGGAAAGTATCTTTACTCATTTCTTAGATAAAAAAACTATTATCTTAGCCCCTCTTATTAGGGAAAAAAAGGGTGAGTTTAGAAATGTTGTTGAACAGGCAAAAAAGGATGGTTTTCTACGTTTACGTGTGGACGGTTCGGATTTTCATTTAGATGAACCAATAGAAATTGATAAACACAAGAAGCATAATATCGATTTAATTATTGATCGATTGATCGTTAAAGAAGAGAATCGTAAGCGTTTCTTTGAATCTTTGGACATTGCGCTGCAAAAAGGTAAGGGTACTTTGCTTCTAGACATTGAGGGTGAAACAAAATATTTCAGTAGTTTATTAGCCTGTGCAAAATGTGATATTAGTTTTCCTGAAATCAATCCGGGATTATTTTCTTTTAATAACCCTTTCGGAGCTTGTGAGTATTGTAAAGGTTTAGGTGTTAGTAAAGATTTCCAGGTTAATAAACTGCTCCCTACCCTAAATATTACTTTTAATTATTGGTTAAGTTTTGTGGGGGTGGGGGGCGACAAAAAGGTTGCTAAAGATGTTGATGATTATTTGAAGGAAAATGGTTTCTCTTTGTCCACATATATTAAGGATCTTAGTGTTGTGGACTTAAATGAAATTATGAACGGTTCGGAGAAGATGGGTAATGGGCTTATTCCTATTCTTAGAAGTGTGTATCAGACGGTCAAGTCAGATTATCGCCGCAGTGTTATGGAAAGACTTATGGAGAATTCTACATGTCCTGTATGTAATGGTAAAAGGCTAAAAAAGGAAGTGCTGTCTATCAAAATTGATGGTTACCATATTATTGATCTAACAGAAATGTCCATTTCCAAGCTAATACAATTTATGAATACACTAAAGTTAACTCAGAGAGAGAGTAAAATAAGTAAACAAATATTATTAGAACTCAAGGGTCGGTTAAGTTTTCTGAAGGATATTGGCTTAGATTATTTAACCTTGGCAAGAGCCTCAGGTTCTCTGAGCGGTGGGGAAAGTCAAAGGTTGCGGCTAGCTACGCAGATGGGGTTTGGGCTTACTGGCGTTCTTTATGTGTTAGACGAACCGACTATTGGTTTGCATCCACGAGATACTCAACGTTTAATCGATGCTTTAAAGAAGCTTCGTGATTTAGGCAATACTTTAATAGTTGTTGAGCATGATAGAGAAGTTATGGGGACAGCAGATCATATTGTGGAAATTGGTGAGGGGGCTGGTAAACATGGTGGGAGCATTATGTTTTCAGGATCTTTTAAGCAATATTTAACTACTTCAAATCTTTCTGCGAAATATTTGAATAATATTTTGTCGCCAGTTGATAAGGGGCAGACAACTAGGGTCCAGGAGAAATTTATAAAAATTTGGGAAGCCTCTGAACATAATTTACAAAAAGTTAATGTTACGATACCTATCGGTAATTTTGTTTGTGTAACTGGTGTTTCAGGGAGTGGAAAGAGTACCTTGATTTTTGATGTTTTTTATAGGTATACAAAACAAGCAAATATTGGACGTGTCCAAAATATAGTCCCCTATAGAGGAGATAAGTTTAAACTAATAGAAGGACTGGAAAATATTGATAAAATGATCGTAATAGATCAAAGTCCGATAGGAAGAACCCCCCGAAGTAATCCCGCCACCTATACCGGAGTGTTTGATGCTATCCGTAATTTATTTATGGCTACAAAAGAAGCAAAAATACGGGGATATAAGCCTGGTAGATTTTCTTTTAATGTTCCTGGTGGACGTTGTGAGTCTTGTTCTGGTGATGGAAGCATAAAAATTGAAATGCTTTTTTTGCCGGATGTTTATGTGCCTTGTGAGGTTTGTAAAGGTAAACGCTACAATAGCCAAACGTTAGAGGTAAAGTATAAGGGCTACTCAATCGCGGATGTATTAGCTATGACAGTGGAAGAGGCAGCAATACTCTTTAAATCCATACCGGCAATATCAAAGCACCTAGATATACTTTTAGAAGTTGGGCTTGGATATATCTCATTAGGACAGAGCTCTACAACGCTGAGTGGTGGAGAGGCACAACGTATTAAACTTGCTACAGAGCTTAGTAAAAAAGGGACTGGTAAGACTTTATATATTTTAGATGAGCCCACTACGGGTCTTCATTTCGCTGATGTCCACTTATTGTTAAAGGTTTTGCAAACCCTGGTAGATAGAGGTAATACGGTTTTGGTTATTGAACATAATACAGATGTGATTAAGTCAGCTGATTGGATTGTTGACCTTGGGCCGGAAGGTGGCGAACGTGGAGGCAGTTTGGTTTTTGAAGGGAAATTAGATGGTTTAATGAAGTCGAAGATTTCTTATACTGCTAAATATTTATAAATATAATAATTGCTCTCAACTTAAGTTGAAATATGACGCTTTAGTAATTATCTTCTACTTGTGGTTTTGTCTTGGTTTGTGATCTGCTTTACATTATTTTCAAAAAATATTTCTTGTGAATTATACGCAATAATATATATAATATCTTTTTGCTGTTGTTAGGCTATATAAAATTTGACGGGAATAATTACGAATGACTATCGATGCTTTACAAGTTAATGCCCATGATATACAGCTCGAAAAGTTGTTTAAAAAACGTAGAGCCTATTTTTATCAAATTAAACAAAGAGTTGAAACCCTTAAAATTGAATTAGATATTATTCAAAAAGAATATGATGTTAAAATATCTGGATTACAGCAGATTCTCGATGAACTAAATGTTGAGATATTAAGCTATTTAATAGCCAATCAGTCAAACTCAACCTATGAAG
>CAIUUT010000179.1 GCA_903902445.1 uncultured Candidatus Marinamargulisbacteria bacterium | reverse complement strand
TGAGAATATACAGTAAATACAGATTAATAGAGATTTCATGGTTAATATCATATACTAACAACTTATTGCTTAGCAACAAAAAAAAGGGACACGCTAGCGTGTCCCTTTTTTAAAAAAATATAACTCTTATATATTAATTTGTAAGAAAGCAGCCCATATATTTATTGCACCAACATTATCAACTAATCCTACATTTAAAGGACAAAGTATGGTGTCAGAAATATTTAGTTGGACATCAGTATTAACTGGAACTTGTACTCCAAATTTTGCGATATATGACACGCCAAAAGGTGAGTCAAAAACTGCATTGTACCCTAGCACAGATTTAGCACCATCAGATAATGGTAATACTAAGTCAGCATAACCAGTTACTAAGCCTGGAACTACTGGGTAAGAAACGTAAGCAGCGGCAATTGTTCTGCCTTTGGCTATTACAGCAGCAGGCATTGCTCCAAATGCACTTGTGTATCCTACTACAGTTCCTCGAATAGCCGATGCTGAGTCATCGCTACTATCTAAGTATAATTGACCTGCAATAGATAAATCTCCAATCTTTGTGTCTGCATCAACGCCTAACCCAATCCCACTTTTTGTAGAACTATTAACTTGTGCTGCTGTTGCATAAATACCATAAGCGCCAATGTTCACATTAGCTACTTTAGTTTTTGCATAGGCAGCCAGCTTTCTACCTGTAGTATCTTTATGTCCGCCACTGTAAAGTACATTTATGTTTAAGCCATATATTTCGCTAAGGTATAATCCAAGACCGGTTGCTTTTAGTGAAGCACCATCAACTTCAGCAGCGAAAACATTGGTTTCGTAAGCGCCACCTCCATAATTCGCAACACCTAATTTTTGAGTGCCAACTCTTAGTTTACCAAAAGTTGTAACTGAGTCTACCCATAAGTAATCAGTTGCAATAACATCCTTAATAATCCAAGTCACTGACGTATTGTCGTTAACTTTTCCACTAATAGTGAATCTTGATTTACCAAATCCACTTAAATCTGGTAGAGTTATTGATTGATTACTATAGGAACTATAGATACCTTCAACTATTGTTCCACTAAACTTTGGTTCAAAGGCAAATGCTCCTGCTACTAAAACGATACTTAATAATATAACTAACTTTTTCATATTTTCTCCTCTCAGAATTTAATTCAGCGCCTGAAATTATTTTGCAAGACCACCCCCTTTAAATATTACTCCCCTAGATACATCCAATAAATTCTAAACTAATTATAGCATATATGTAAAGTTCCCAACAAAATTAGTCAATCAAGACTTCATATATTTTGGTTTTATTCTTTTTCCCTTTCACGGCAATTTCCTCAAGTAAAACACAATTAAAATGCTCCTTTACACGCTCGTAGGTGAACTCGGAAATTAGCAAATAGCAAGTATGTTCAGGTGTTGAATAATTTCTTGTAGCAGACTCGAGTCTGGCTGCCAGATTTACCGCATCTCCAATAACGGTATAGTCTTTATGCATCGAAGAACCAATATTACCAATAACCACCTCTCCCGTATTTAGCCCCATACCCATATCTAAAATGGCTTTACCTTCGGCTTTCCACTTGGCTTGCAATTCTCTAAGTTTTCTAAGCTGAGCAATGCAGCAATCGACAGCTATTTTGGGATGATTTTCTAGAGGAAGTGGTGCACCAAAGACTGCCATAATCTCATCACCTACATATTTGTCTAGGGTTCCGTTATGCCCAAAGATTACTTTGGTCATAGCATCTAAGTATTCATTTAGTAGCTCAACCACTTCCTTCGGTGTATGAGCTTCGCTGAAAGTCGTAAAACTACGAATGTCACTAAAGAATATAGTAACTTCTTTGGTTACCCCTCCTAATTCAATCATTTCTGGATGGGCCAATAATTCATTAACAACTGTAGGTGCAACATATTGAGAAAAAACATCTCGCACTTTTTTCTTCTCCTTTTCTTCATTAATAAATTTAATAATGGTTTGAATAATGAAAATGGAAAGAATCGTTGAAAGTATGGTGTAAGTTGGAATTTCTAGGTGAT
>CAIUUT010000178.1 GCA_903902445.1 uncultured Candidatus Marinamargulisbacteria bacterium | reverse complement strand
GATATTTGATACAATTGGTACATTTAATAAATATTTCGTGGAAATAGGAACAGAAGACGGTTCAGAATGTAATACTAGATTTTTAAGAGAGAAGCGTAATTGGACTGGGTTAATGATGGATGGGGGCGTAGAAAATAATAAAATAAATTTACGCCGCGAATTTATTACTTGTGAAAATATTAACGATTTACTTAAAAAATATATGGTTCCAAATGAATTTGATTTTTTATCTATTGATATTGATTATAACGATTTTTGGATATGGAAATCTATAAGTAGTAGCTATCAACCACGCGTAATTGCTTTAGAATATAATGCTTTCCATAAACCTACAGAAGATAAAGTCGTTAAATATGAGGCTCAATATAAATGGGATGGAACTAGGTATTTTGGGGCTAGTTTTTTAGCCTTTCAAAAATTAGGCAAATCCAAGGGATATACTTTAGTTTATGCGGATAAATCTGGAAGCAATATATTTTTCATACAAACAAAAATATTGAAAGATCAGAAAATATTTTTTAAAAATATAGATAATAATGAAAAGTTATATAGAAAACCTGGTTATGGGTTTATGCTTTTCCATGGGCGTATTGGTCCAATATTTCGAAAAGGTCACAAAAAAGATCTACTAGATAGATCTTTCGTTAATTCAGGAATATAAAATTTTTTCAATAATTTCATGATATAATATTTCACCATGGCCTATTTATCTCTTTACAGACAGTATCGCTCGCAAACCTTTGCCGACATTGTAGAACAGTCGGCTGTGGTTAAAATACTACAAAATACCATCAAGTTTGAACGTTTAAATCATGCCTACATTTTCTCGGGGCCACGCGGCACTGGGAAAACGTCTCTGGCTAGAATTTTTGCTAAAACCTTGAATTGCCTCAATTTATCTAAGGATAATCCCGAACCCTGCAACACCTGCAGTAACTGCTTGGCGATTACCAAAGGTGAGCACATGGACGTTTTTGAAGTCGATGCCGCCAGTAACACCAGCGTCGATAACGTGCGCGAAATTATCGACAAAGTAAATTTCCTGCCTGCACTTTCCCCTTATAAGATCTATATCATCGACGAGGCGCACATGCTCAGTACCTCTGCGTTTAATGCTTTACTCAAAACCCTAGAGGAGCCTCCCAAACATGTGGTGTTTATTTTAGCCACCACCGACCCTCAAAAGATTCCGGTTACCATTCAATCTCGTTGCCAACGTCTCGACTTTGTCAAAATTTCGCAGTCTGCTATTGTGAACCACTTACAGCGCATCGTTAATGATCAGAAAGTAGACGTATCACAGGAAGCCCTAATGATGATTTCCAAGTACAGCGGCGGTCACATGCGCGATGCCCTCTCCATACTCGATCAGGTGCTGGCCTTTAGTGAGGGGAAAATACAGCTAGAAAACGTATTGGAAGTGGTCGGCACTGCCAACCTGGAAAGCATTGTTAATATAATAAAACTAATAATACGCCAAGACTTGTCAGTGTATTTTCAGTCTATTGAAGACATGTACTATAAGGGCTTAGACTCCATTCGTTTTGTAACCGACGTTATTGAATTATTTCGCGACATATTGCTGATACAGCTCAAGCTGGAGCACCTGTTGATGGTTCCCGCCAATGTCCTAAAAGAACTAAAGGAAATTTCCGTGGAGTACAAAAGTACCCAACTTTCGCAAATCATTAAGCAGCTTTCCTTTGCCATCCCGGACATTCGCTACATGGAAGACAGTCGTATATATGTGGAAACATTACTTTGCGAGGTATTGTTGCCCGATAGCCTTACGCCAGTAGCGAGCATGTCCAAACCAGAAGTCATTAGCAATAAGGTTGTAGCGCCTCCTCCTCAAGTAGAAAAGAAAGAACCCTTAAAAGAAGTCATTAAAGAATCAGTTAAAGAAACAGCACCGCCCGTTGAAGCCAAAAAGCCGCCCCCAATTGAGGAAGTAGTGGTAGTCGCCCATCCGGATGACGATGTCGACTTGGTGAGCATTAAGCATCAGTGGACAAACATTATCGCGACGCTAAAGAAGAAAAAAATGATGCGACTTGCCGCCTATTTGATGGAAGGT
>CAIUUT010000177.1 GCA_903902445.1 uncultured Candidatus Marinamargulisbacteria bacterium | reverse complement strand
TAACATTTTACTATCTGAAACTCCAGCGGTTAGTTGATTAAATTTGTCACGGCCTTCTATCCCAGAACCATTTAACATCAGAAACTCAAAACCCAAGCTTGTTTCAGGGCCAGGCATAGCAAAGCTACCATACATTAATCCATAATCACCATATAGCATCGTCATCTGGAACATGGTCTGCATACTCTTCAACTTCATAATTCCAGCAGGATTCCAGTATAAAGCAGAAGCATCATCAGCTAAACCAACATAGGCTCTGCCCATTCCTAAAGACTTTGCCCCAACATTCCATTCTGCAAATGAAGCATAGTTCTCAATAGAAAAAGACATATTGATAAACACCGCCAAGATAAAAATATATTTTATTATTTTCAAACGATTAATCCCTTCCCCATTTTCTCTTATACCCATTTTTATATTATTTAAACTAAAATCTTCTATATACTAGATAGCACCGGCACATTGAAGATAATATCCAATAAAATATTTACCCTTTTTTAACTTCGTTTTTCACTTTTTCTTCGATTTTATTTGGCTCTGAATTAGCATCTGTCATAATATTAATTTCAATACGACGATTCATGTTACGGTGAGGCTCAGTATCATTTTGGAAACGAGGGCGATACTCACCGTAACCCATAACAGATATTCTTTTAGGATCTATACTCATATTTGCAGTAAAAAAGCTAACTACACTATAGGCTCTATGAAAAGATAATACCCAGTTTGATTCATACTTATCGGTATGAATAGGCACGTTATCCGTATGACCTTCTACCACAATATTATTTGGAATTGTTTTTATAATATTTGCAATAGGCATCAACATCTTCTCAAAATCAGGTTTCAAAACTGCGTCACCTGAATAAAATAAAACAGGCTGAGAGAAAATAAGTCTGATTCTTTTGTCTTCGACAATTAAATCTACATTAGACTCTAATCGCTCTTCAATCAGCATCTTTTTTACCGCTTCAACCAACTTTTCTTTTTTGGTTTCTTCTTTCTTAACTGGCTTTGGCTCGTTCTTAGTCCGCTCCATAGCACTCTTAAAACTTGAACTGAACTGGGAAATTAAGTCACTGTAGTCACTACCATCGGCCTTTGAGGCTGCCGAGGTAGCCATAACAAACAGTAATATAAAGAAGCAAAGCAACTGCGACATCAAGTCACCAAACATTATAAAGCCAATGGGGCTTTCCCCTTCTTCACCATGATGTTTTTTCTTTGGTCCGTTATGCATGATTATTTACCCTTCTTTGCGCCTACACTATTAAAACTTAAATAACTCATCAGATACTTCTCTACTTTCAAGGGAATTTCTTCTTTCTCAATAAACAAGATACCCTCAGTAAGCATTCTCTTTAAAGCAGCTTCGTCGTCATTTAGTATCTTTAGTTTTTGGGCGATTGGGCCAAACACCATACCAGAAAAGAATCCACCATAAAATGTAGCGATTAATCCTAAAGCCATTGCCGCACCTAGATTAGATGGGTCTGCCATATTTTTTAAAACCTGAATTAAACCAACGATTGTCCCTACCATACCGCATATTGGTGCCGCTACTGCTGAATTTTTATACAAGGTAATAATGGTCATGTGACGTTCTGACATTTCCTCAATATTGTTATAGAGAGCGGCTCTAATAAATTCTTCGCCCGCCTTATCCACCACCAGCTGAATTCCATATCTTAAAAAAGGGTCTTTAATCTTTTCAGCTTCACTAACCAAGGCTGCTTTACCTTTAGTTTTAGTAATCCTGGCTAAATCGGTAATTATTTTAATATAGTCTTTGGCTGCCATGGTTTTGGGGGGAAATGCTATAAATGATAAGCATTTCAAAAACGCCATTAGATTACTAAACTTTGAACCTAAGATTAAGGCGAAGAAAGATCCCCCTAAAACAATAAACAAAGAAGCTACGTGAAAATATTCCATCGGTTTGTGAACAATCTCAGGCAACCCAAACCACAAGATAAGCATCATCATCATCGGCGCTAACAATATATTAATTTCCATCATTTTCCCCCCACATATTTTATTAGTTATATGGTTCCCTGGTGGCCAATAATGAAACATTATATTTTTCTGTTGTATTATTTACGCGTAAATTAATATATGGATTTGGCCAAGCACTGCTCAGCACGAGGCTTACATGAATTTACAGACTCTCTGTGCGAGTAAGCCTGAAGGAATATTGTTAGCTTAAAACTTAGTGGCTAATAAAATTTAACTGAAAATTTTTGTGTTAGAAAACTGATAACGGGCTCAACATGTTCACCATAAGCCGTATGATTTATCCTGAGACTCTCATATAAATGACTCAGTTCCCGTATTTTGGAAGGTTCTTTTTTCATCTGCAAC
>CAIUUT010000176.1 GCA_903902445.1 uncultured Candidatus Marinamargulisbacteria bacterium | reverse complement strand
TCGAGCTGGCGAACATGGCAGAGGATTTGCGGTTGTGGCCGACGAAGTTCGTAAATTGGCCGAACATTCTTCTAATTCTGTAAAAGAGATCGAGGCTTTGGTCAGCCAAGCGGTTCATAGCTCTGAAAAGGGCGTCAAGTCGAGTGAAAGAGTGTATGACAACATGAACCAAGTGTCTGAGGCCGTTAAAACTACCGATGCTATGCTGCAAAACATTGTGACAGCCATGGAATCCACTAATGGCCTGATGGAGGAAGTTTCTGCCAACGTTAATCAACTGAAAAACGTAGCGGAAAGTAATGCCGCTGCCGCAGAAGAAATTACGGCTTCAGTTAGTGAGCTGTCCGACATGGCTAAAAAGAGCCACTCTGAACTCGCTAAGTTTAAAGTCTAAAGTATTGTCATCTCTTTAGAAATATGCAATTATTTATCCATGGTTACAGGTAAATATGCGCTTATAGGCTACCCACTTGGCTACTCTCTTTCGCCTGCCTTGCATAACAACTTCTTTGAAAAAGAAAATATCTCCGCTGCTTATGAAGCTAAGGCCCTTCTCGAAACAGAAATCGAAAGTTTTGTGAAAGCTAAGGAGTATACTGGCTTTAATGTTACTATTCCGTATAAAGAAACTATAATTCCCTATCTGGACAGAATTACCTCAACGGCCCACGAAATTGGGGCTGTAAATACTGTCAAACTGGTAGATAACGCCTATATTGGCGACAACACTGATGCAGGTGGCTTTGGGTTAATGCTGAAAGAAGATTTAGGTATTAATATGCAAGGGATGCGGGTGCTGCTTCTTGGAGCTGGAGGCGCCGCCAAGGCAATAAGCTACCGAGCACTCAAAGACGAATGTCGTGAACTTCTTGTCTTTGACACTTCTTTAGATAAAACCGAAAGTTTACTGGCTCGTTACAGTTCCTATAAACAAATCAAAGCACTAAATTCTCTGCAATCCATTACGCCCTTTTATCCACAAATAGACATGGTTATAAATGCTACACCGGTTGGCATGAAAGACAATAGCAGCATACTTAACTCGGAAGAAATTAACCTTCTACCTAAGACTGCTTACGTTATAGATATTATCTATTCCCCCCTAGAAACCCCTCTCTTAAAAATAGCCAGAGAATTTGGCCTAAAAACACTTAATGGAGTAGGCATGCTAGCCGGACAAGGCATACTCGGAGAAAAGCTATGGTTCAACAAGTCTCTGAGCTATCAGGAAGCTAAGGCCATCATCAGCCATGGACTTTAATCCTGTTTATTTCACCAATAAACTCATTGAAGCCGCTTTAGACAGAAACGCTAGCGACATTCACTTTCATCCACGAAAAGATAGCGCAGCACTAACTTTACGAATTGACGGAACTTTACAAGATTTTGATCAGGTACCTTTAGACCTATTTCAAGCTGTGGTGAATAGACTAAAAATCATGTCTAACTTGGGTTCCAACATTAACAACCTACCTCAAGATGGTAGACTTGAGTATTTCTATAAAGACTATAAAAGAGACCTACGCATTTCCATTATTCCCAGTCTTTTTGGAGAAAGCATTGTCATTCGCATCTTGATGATAAAATCTGCTATCCCTAAATTAGAGAATTTAGGCATGTCAGAAAGTTTACTGAACTCAACTCGAGAAATTCTTGGCTTGAAGGAAGGTTTGGTATTATCCACTGGCCCCACGGGAAGCGGAAAAACAACAACGATGTATGCCCTGCTTCAAACCGTATTTGAGAGCAATCCTAATATCCACGTAATCTCTATTGAAGACCCTATCGAATACCAATTTCCTGAATTTACGCAAATTCAAGTTAATGACAATATTGGACTTACCTTCCCGGCTGTTCTTAGAGCTGTACTGCGACACGATCCCGACATAATTTTGGTGGGTGAAATACGCGACAGGGAAACAGCAGAAATTGCCATAAGAGCAGCGCTTACTGGCCACCTGGTGTTTGCTACCATGCATACCAATGATGCAAACAGTACCATAAATCGTTTTCTGGAGTTTAAAATTAATCCAGCACTTCTTGCAGACAGCTTGAAAGCTATCTATAACCAAAGATTAGAAAAGGAACCCTGCAAAAACTGTCAGGGGACTGGGTGTGATCGCTGTCATTATACTGGTTTTTTCGGTCGGAAGGGCGCATACGAACTATTGATCATTGATGAAAATAAAAAACAGGAATTGCTCTTGCCTCTGAACTCTAATTATTGTTAATAAATCTTCATCTCTGGATGACGAATCAGAGACCTCGATTAACTTGTCTGTTGGATATTTCATCCATTTGCTTTCTTTCGTCTAAAAACAGTTCGTAATTGTACTCTTCGAGCTTATTTTCTTTTAGCCTGTCCATAGTTTTAATTTCTTTACGATTCTCTAGAATCTCCCGCATCTTCTTCTCAATCTTAATATCATATTCCTTTAACATTAAGTCTTGATTAAATATTTGATTACGCAAAGAAAAGGTAAAACGTTCTTGTTGCTGATAATCTTCACTTAAGAATACTTTTTTCTCTCTGGTTTTTTCGTATTCTGATTTTACTAAATTTTCATAATGCGACTTGATGTGTTCGTGCTGATTTTTCTTAAAATATAATCGATTCAACTCCTGTTTTAAGAGTTCTTCTTTTCGTTCCTTCAGCGATAATATTCTTTGTAAATTAAATTTGAATTTTTTCATAAATTTCCGCCATCATCAGCCAAACGTTTTAATTAACATCTCAACTTCTTCACTAAACTGTTTTTTTTCATCTACTGCTTGTTTCAAGTAATTAATAATAGAATCATACATCTTCTTAGCTTTATCGATTTTCGGGTTGCTGCCATCTACATAAGCTCCAATATTTATTAAGTCCTCGGCGTCTCTATAGGTGGCCAGCAATTCCCTTAAATGGTAATTGGCTTTCATTTGTTCCTTGCTGACAACATCTGGCATTACTCTACTGATACTATTTAAAACATCAATAGCTGGCCAAATGTTTTTAGCCGCAATTTTTCTATCTAAAACAATATGGCCATCCAAAATACTTCTAGCGGTATCTGCAATGGGCTCATTCATATCATCAGAGTCCACTAATACTGTATATATACCGGTAATACTCCCCACATCACTATTCCCCGCCCTCTCCATTAATTTTGGCATTAAAGCAAAAACAGAGGGCGGATAGCCCTTAGTGGTGGGTGGCTCACCAATCGTCAGGCCAACTTCGCGCTGAGCCATAGAGAAGCGGGTTACCGAATCCATCATAAACAATACACTTTTGCCTTTATCTCTAAAATATTCAGCCATAGCCGTGGCGGTTAAGGCCCCCTTGATTCTAATGAGAGCAGGTTGATCCGAAGTGGCCACAATAACAACTGATTTTCGCAAGCCTTCTTCTCCTAAAGAGTTCTCAATAAACTCCTTTACTTCTCGCCCTCGTTCTCCAATAAGGGCAATAACATTTACATCTGCTTCCGTGTTGCGGGCTATCATGCCCAAAAGCGTAGACTTACCAACACCTGAACCGGCAAAGATTCCAATTCTTTGCCCACGCCCTACAGTTAAGCAGCCATCAATAGCCTTAATTCCTACCCCAAGCGACTGGCGAATGCGCTGTCTTTTTAAGGGATTTGGCGGGACGGCATAGACGGAAACGTATTGCTCGGCCTTGACGGGTGGCTTATCATCTAAAGGCTCACCCAAACCAGAAAAGACTCGCCCCAAGCATTCCTCAGAAACCCCTATTTTCAAGGAATCTCCCGTAGATTCTACAATATCTCCAGAACTAATACCTGCCATGTCTCCTAGAGGCATTAAGAGGATTTTATCTTCTCTAAAGCCGACAATCTCAGCTAAGACAACATTGCCTGTGTAACGGCTAAATATCCGACAAATCTCGCCAATAGGGGCTAAGGGGCCAGAGGCACCAATAACTAGTCCAGAAATATCTTTTACTCGGCCTCGTGCCACGATAGTTTTAATTACAGAAAGTTTGGCTATATAAGGTTTTAGGTTAACACTAGACATTAGCTAAAGCAGCCCGTACTCTTTCAATTTGAGACTCGATTTGGGCGTCAATTACCCCTGATTCCATCTCAAAAACCACACCGTGTTTATTAATCGCTGAATTGGAAACAACCTCAAACTCCTTAACCATACCGAGTTCTCGTCTGAGGATATCTTCGTGTTCCTTTAATAAGGCATAGTCGGCAGGATTGGCTTGTACTGTTATTTTGTTTTGTTCATTAATTTTTCGAATAATACTTTTTACAAATTTAATAAAGAATTCTTTATTGTGCGTAAACTCCGATGCTATAATTTTTTGAGCAATTAACAAAGTCATCTCAACCATGTCATCCTCCGCCTCGGCAATCATTGTATTTTTCAGTTCTTCTATGTTTTTCTTACTATTATCCATAAAGTCAAAGAAATCTTTAAATTGCGCTAAGATCTCAGCACGGATTTTCTCTTTTCCTTCCGTATAGGCTTTTTGCTTAATAATCTCAGCCTCTAACTCTATTCTTTTACGGTCATCCTCCATCTGCGCTTTAAACTTGTTATCTAGCTCCTGACGATGTTTTAAAATAAAGGAGGCCACGTCCTCGCCTTGGGATAAAAGATCTACAATCTGCTGTTCGTTATAAAAGTGTATTAAACTGGGTGAAACCGACTGAATGTTTTGAGACACTAAATCTTCTAAGCGTAATACTTTACTTTTCATCATACAAACTCTTCCGTCTCATCGCCTCTAGAGATGGTTATCTGCTGTGCTTCTTCTAGATTTCTAATAATGTAAACAACTTTTTGCTGAATTTCCTCTACCTGTTTTACACGCACAGGCCCCATATAGTCCATCTCTTCCTTCAGGGTTTGCACGGCTCTATCTGAAAGATTTTTAAATATTTTTTCTTTCAACGGTTCACTGGACGTCTTTAGCGCTACTGGCAGATCCTTCATATCTACATCCTGTAAAATTCTTTGGACAGTCCTATCATCCAGTTTAAGGACGTCTTCAAATACAAACATCATGTTTTTCACTTTGTCAGCTAAACCTTCATCGACATTGTCAAAATAATCAAGGATCTTCTTCTCGGTAGATCGATCTACTCTATTGATTACATCTACTAAGGCCTTAATTCCCCCAGTTGTAGTAAAGTCTTGTACAATATAGGTTGATATCTTGGCCTCAAGCACTTTCTCTATCTGTCTCACAATTTCTGGCGGCGTTTGGTCCATAACAGCTATTCTTCTGGCTACTTCTGGCTGGATACTGTCGGGCAACATAGACAGAATTAAGCCTGCTTTTTGCGGTTCTAAATAAGCTAAAATCAAGGCTATCGTCTGAGGCTGTTCGTCTTGAATAAATCGAACCACGTGGGTGGGTTCCGCCTTTTGCAGAAAATCAAAAGGTAAGGTCTGAATCGTCGTGGTAAGTCCATTGATTATTTTATTGGCTCTTTCCTTGCCAAACGTTTGTTCTAAAACTTCTTGGGCGTACTTCACACCACCGCGAGAGATATAGCTTTGAGCTTTACTTACGTGAAAAAACTCTTCAATGATTGCCTCTTGTTCTTTGGGTGAAACTTTTGGTATTTTAGCAATTTCGAAGGATAACTCTTCGACTTCATCTTCTTTAAGATACTTAAACAAGGCAACCGTTGGATCTTTCCCTAAGGCCAACATAAGTAGCGCCGCTTTTCTTTTACCACTAATTCTTTCAACCATACTTAATCCTCAGTTAACCAGCGACGCAGTATTCTGGCAAAAACATCTGGATCCGATTGCACCATGTCAACTAAGGTGTTTTTCATTGCCAACTTCTTTTGATCCTCTGGAGATAACTCCACTTCCTCTTCAGACATTACAACTTTGGGAACCTCTTTGCCCTTTGAGCCTCCGACATTCACACTCCAAGTCCCCCCTGAGGCAGACAAAGCAGACAGTCTTTTCAAGGTAGATCTTGCATATAAAGCGGCTCCAAGCAGCAATAGTACTAAAGCAATGTTTTTTACTAGATTGCCAACAAATTGGTTTCTTTGAGTTGAAGCCATTTCTTTCTTATCTGTTTCCAGTGTTGTTTTATCAAAAGGCAAGGTACTAAAGGTAAATATATCGCCACGCTCTTTATCCACACCGGCTGCGGATGATAAAGCTTCCATTAATTTTTCTTGCTCATCAGGTTTAAGCTTTCTGTCTAAAATAACAGCAATCGACATTTTTATTACTGAACCTGGTGACTTTACAAAATGCTCCATACGCTTGGAAACCTCATAATTTTTTCCTTCATCCAGTTTGGTATAATTGGAGTTTTGAGCATTTGTCTGCCCACCTGGAACACTCACGGTACTTGGTGGCGGCGAATTGTTACCCTTAAACCCTTCTTCCACAGACTTCTCACTTCTTACTATTGGTGTCTCGGAAGGAAGATAAATCTCGCTTTCAGAGTTATTTTGATCAAAATTCATCACAATATTTACTCTTACCACGGAAGAGTTTGGACCAAATACCTTGCTTAACATAGACTCTATCCTATTCTGGATGGATCTCTCATATTTTTTCTGAATCTCAAGCTGAGAATTAGAAAGACCTGTGCTGACGCCATCTTCTTCGGAGTAGCTATACAAAACATTCCCGTGAGTGTCCACAACCGTGATGTTTTTGGGAGATAGCCCCTTTACCGAGGTTGCCACAAGATGCACCACTCCATTTACTTGGTCGGTACTTAAGCCTTGGGAACCAACTACATCCAGAACTAAAGAAGCCGAGGCTCCTTCTTTAGTATCTTCCACAAACAGTGAATCATCTGGCATAACTAAATGTACGCGTGCTGCCTTGATTTGCTGGATGCTGGTAATGGTTCTAGCTAATTCTGTTTCTAAGGCTCGTTGATAGTTAATTTTCTGTGTAAACTCTGTAGTCCCCAACTTAAACTGGTCGAAAAGTTCATAACCTTGCCCCGTATTCTTTGGCAAACCCTCTGTCGCCAACTGCACCCTTAACTCTCTCACATACTTGGAGGGAACCATAATTGTAGTGCCATCTGATTCTAATTTGTACTTGATGTTTTTTTCTGCTAATTTCTTTAATATTTCGCCAGCATCCTGCTGTGTTAAGCCTGCGTAAATTGGTTGATAGTCGGGTCTAACCCCCCAAACACTAAGCGCAAACAAGGAAAGAAAAATAACGATCCCCAAAAGGAACAACGTCATTCGCTGGGCAACGCTTAGGTCCTTGATAACAGAGACAATTTGTTCGAATATTACTTTAAAGAAGGCCGGCATCTTATGCGCCTATTTGCAATGCTTTGGCGGCCATAGCCTTAGAGGCATTGAATGCGGCTACGTTGGCCTCATAAGCTCTGGAGGCATCCATCATATGCATCATTTCTGCTGCCACATTTATATTTGGTTTCTTCACGTAACCCCTAGCATCGGCTAAGGGATGGGTAGGATCGTAATCTTCTCTAAAGGGAGTATCTTCTTTTACTACCTTAGAGATGTAAACCACATTTTGCATTTGCTGCGTTAACGTATTGGCAAAAACTGAAATTTGCTTTTCCCCAATAATAGGAATTTTTCTTCTATAGGGGTTCCCATCTTCTGCTTTAGCGGTGTTTACGTTAGCCAAATTCTCAGAAATAAGATCCATCACTTGGCGTTGAACACTCATGCCACTACTGGTAATAATCGATGAATTAAAGAAACTCATTTATTTATGATATCCTTTCTGAGATTACTTCTTTCAACATCCTCAACTTAAAATTCACTAAAGTTGCTAAGGAATTGTAGTAAATTGAGTTATTTGACATATTTACTATTTCCTTATCTAAATCAACGTTATTATTGTCATCATTTACATCTGTTACATTTGGTTGTGTAACAAACAAAGAGGCATTAAGCGTATCCTCTGGCGTCAGTGAAATATGCCCCTCATGTGTTCTGGCCGCAAGAAGTGAGTTTTCCATTGAGCTTTGCAACAACCCCTTAAAATCTAAATCTTTACGTTTGTAATTAACAGTAGACACATTCGCAATGTTATCTGCGATTAAGTCATGTTGATAAAGGGAGTAATTTAGCCCCTTCTTTAATACGGAAAAACTTTCATCAAGAAACATCATTTAGAATAATAACAACCTAAACTATCAGTGTCAATTTAAAACCCATTTTTTAACGGCGGATATGCATTTTACAAAACATTTTTTGTGCTGTATTATTCAATTTAAGTTATATCTAGTTTTTCTCTAGATAATTAATAGTAATTTTCAAGAGATTATCGACGTTGCGGAAAGGTTTATTGTTGAAAAAATATAAAAGCAAAGAAATATGTATCATTACGAACTGCACCCACCGTCAGCTCCAATATTGGGAAATAAAAGGCTATATTAAACCCTCTCAAGGACAAAGAAATATTCGCTACTACTCTGACGAAGATATAAAAATAATCAAAAATATTATTGATTTAAAACATAAAGGTAAATCATTAGGTGAAGCGTATGTAAAAACGGTGGCCGTGATTGCGCCCAGGTATGAGTTTAAAAATGATTTAATGGAAAAACTTTATAACTACGAAGCAGAGTGGTTTAAATACAACCAAGAACTTGTTGATCTCTTGGATGAAATTTTCAGGCTCGAAAGCAATTTGCCACGCTATCCCTATTTTATTTATAATCAGGAATCTGTGGATCGCCTTAAATTATTACAAGAAAAAGCCAAGAAACTTAAGCAACAAAAAGACTTTATCTACAAAAATATGCTAAACGCCTCCGATAGCTTGAAAACCAATAAAACTTTTTATGAAATAAAACCGGAAAAAGAACCCATCTACGCCCACACTTACTCTATAGACCAATTACTCCTTCTTTGGATAAAAAAACATGGAAGCTCTAATTTCTCGGAAGTAAGAAAAGAGCTTTATCAACGTATATCTACTGGGGAATCGGTGGAGAGTATTATTAAGGAACTAGCCAGCTGAATCAAACTTAGAATAACTGGTATCTTCCCCAGTTTTATTGACAATAGAAAATTGGTTCGTACTTTTTTTATATTTATTTTGGATATTTTTTTGCTGATTTATTTGCACTAACCTACTCTTGATGATGGTCATCTGTTCATTAATTTTACTGGTTAATTCTTGCTCGTTTTTGGAAATTTTAGAAATCACGTCAATGATGGTCATGTCTGTCTCTTTAATCTTGGATATTAATTGTTCTTCAATATTCTCAAGTTCCCCAGCGCTGGAAAGGGTGGAGAGCTCTTTGCGAAGTGGAGACAGCTCAATCTCAATAGCCTGGATTTCTTGCATCATCAAGTTCTTTTCCGCCATCATTCCATTGAGCAACTCAGGTTGGTTGATTTGGGGAAGCAACTCCCTCACATCTTTCTCCAAAGCCATTAAAAACTTCTCATAAACCTTAAGTTCCCTCAACTGTAAGGCCTCTACTATATGTATTTTCCTAATAATATTATTTTCCATGAGGTAAGTAATCTGCAAAGCCTATGGTTTTAAGCCCCTCTGCATTTAACAAGATTAAAGCCACATCACGCATCCGCTCATTTTCGTAATCGAGAACGGTCTGTGCTACATCGCTACTGTGTGATGCTTCCTTCTCAGGATGATTGCCACTTTTACAAAGCTTATTCCAATCAACAAGTTTGGATTGATAATCAAATTGAAATGGATATTGTTTGCAGGATAATGGACGAATTTTATAAACTTTACATTTGTTATTTTCATCCAAAAAAACACAATTATTGTTAACCTTTTGTAAATATGGCATATAGTTTCCATTTAACTTTTCGTCCATTAGCACATTTACCGAATCCAAAGGATTAACGGCCATGCCTTCAAGATACTTCTCTAACATTAAGGAAAACCCTTGAAAACTTCCGGCAATGGCAGAGGAATAGCCGTTATCAACTAATAAGGCAATATCTCTTAGGGTAAGAAGTAC
>CAIUUT010000175.1 GCA_903902445.1 uncultured Candidatus Marinamargulisbacteria bacterium | reverse complement strand
TGAAAGAACTCATCAACTTTGACGACTTTAGTAAACTTGACATGCGTATGGGGAAAATCCTAGAAGCAGAAAAAGTTGAGAATGCCGACAAACTCTTAAAGTTAAAGGTCCATACAGGAATTGACGAACGCATCATCGTTTCTGGAATCGCAGCGCATTATACTCCAGAAGAAATCATCGGAAAAACGGTTTTGGTGTTGTTGAATCTTGCACCGCGTAAAATCCGCGGCATTGAATCACAAGGAATGATTTTAATGGCAGAAGACGCTGAAGGCACTTTGAGTTTCTTGGCATCAGAGAAAGATTTTGGCGAAGGTCCAACCGTTGCCTAAATAAAAGTATTGCGTATTGTAAAAAAAGGCGTATCTTTGTAGCCGCAATGATCGCTAAACGAAGCAAAAATGACTTGCGTATTTAGTTCACCAAAACTGAATGAACCGTAGAAAAAAGCAATAATGAAAGATATATTGCGGGGTGGAGCAGTTGGTAGCTCGTCGGGCTCATAACCCGAAGGTCATTGGTTCAAGTCCAATCCCCGCAACCAGATTAAATAGAAGCCCCAACATTTTGTTGGGGCTTTTTTATTTCAGTAACTAGTTAGCCTTACGGTATGTCAAACTATGCATAGTTGCTTAGGACTTGAACCCGGAAAGAGAGTGAATTCGCCATGGGCGAAGAGAGAGAAACCCATGGTTTTCTCTTTGGGGTAACAGCGAAACGAAGTGAAGCGCCATAGGGGCGGAGCCCCTTGGGGAGCCGACAGGCGACGGTTTAACGTCCAATCCCCGCAACCAGATTAAATAGAAGCCCTGACTGATGTTGGGGCTTTTTTATTTACCCTGTAATTTCCCAATGCCCACCTTTGTCTGGACCAATGCGACGGATTACTCCGCTTTTCTGCAAAGTGGCTACTTGTTTTTCGATTGCACGTGGTGTTAACCCTAGGGTTTGCGCAATAATAGGGATTGTTATAAAGGGGTTGTTCCTGATAAGTTCAATAATTTTCACCGAACTTTTCACCGAACTTTTCACCGAACTTTTTCCATCTTTCTCTGAATCTTTCAACTCCAAAGACCCCTTTTCTAAGTCTCCAGCATCCACATCCTGAAGCTTTTCATATATTTCGCTAGCTTTAAATTCAATAAAGAAATAGTTTTTATCATAAGTAAACGACACTGAATTTTTATTCTTTTCGCTTTCCTGTCGAATACGGGTTATGCCAGTGCCCGCTCTTTCCATATAAATAGTTCTGGATAATAAGTCAGCTAATAGGATATTCCTAGGCATACTCAAGCTCCCGAATTGATTAATTGGGTAGGACGGCAATAATCCGCCAGGATTATTTATTACAATCTTCCCCCCAAATTTTTCAACAGCAATTTCCCCATCGGTCCAGTAACTACGATGAATTACGGCATTTGTAATCGCTTCTCGGCAAGCATCTTCGCTATATTGAGGGTATTCTTCACGTTTAATGCTGCGTATGATGAAACGAACTGGCACTCGTTCCTTTAGATATTGTGTCGCATATTCAATATTGCCAATTATCCCCTTATCTACTTCCTTTTTATCCAAAATCTCTACCCGTTCATTGCCCTTGAAGTGCACACAGCGAATTTTAGAGGAACGAATGTATTTATAAGGTTGCTTTGCAAAGTATAATACACCTGCATTGGTCATGCCTTTGTCTGTAAGTACATTCAAATTATGAAGGATATGGTCTGTACTGATGCTTCTAGAGATATTGGCTAAATTGCAATACTCCACAAACTTATCTTCATCGAAGTCTTTAAAGTCAAAATTTGAACAAATTTGCTCATCAAAGCGGATTTTATTTTCAGAAATGCTAAAATCGATAATTTCATCTCTAGTTAATTTCTGTGAATTGGTGCCAAGTCTTAAGAAAAAGCCATCAGAGCATTGATAAGGTTTATCGAGGCCTTCATGCACATTGATTATTAAGATGTTCTCAAATTCTTCTAGTCTTAATAATAGTTTTGGATCGCAATTTCTAGCTAAATCTTGTATCTGAGATTTAAGTTTATTATCAACAGTGATACCTTTTATCTTGCAGGAATCAGTAATCCCAATAAATATTCGTCCACCACCTGCATTAGCAAAAGCAACGATCTCACGAGATAGTCGCTTATCAACACTTTCTTTAAATTCAATGAATTGTCCTTCGCCTTCTTGCAAAATAAAGCTTAATTGTTCTTTGTTCATGACTTAATTATAACATCTAAAACCGCTCACAGAAAAAGGATATTTAAGCTTAACAACTCCAGAAAACATTAGTAGTCCAAAGCAAAAATACGTTTTGTCAGAGTTTGGGAAAAAGTTTATTTTTGATACCCAAAAATATTCTGAGGGTTAGAAACTTCCAGATGCGACAATGAAAACTTGGCACCCAAACTTGAAAAAACCATAGGAATTGTAGAGAAGATAGAAAATAATCTTATCTTTGATGTAGCCCCCAAGTTCATTTTGACAAAGGAAAAGTACTTTGCCTATAATCGAGTTGAGCAAAAATTGGCCTACAAAAGCGATGCAAAGGAATCCTTCAATGAACGATAAACCAGAATTAAATTCGCAAATCAATCCTGATGATTTTAAGGCACATTATTGGCTTAAAGAAGAATTAATTGCGTTTTCTAAGATGCTTAAAATATCTTCTCAGGGTTCAAAGGAAAAAGTGACGAGCAGGCTTTATGAATATTTAGTAAATGGAGTTATTGCACCTGAGAAACCGAATAAAGCGAAGCCTTTTAGTAAGAATAGAAAAGAAGAAAGTAAGGGTATAAGCCTCGAAGATATTATTTCAGAAAACTATAAAAATGATCAAAAACATCGAGCCTTTTTTAAATCGGTTATTGGAAGCCATTTTAAATTTAATGTTGCCTTTTCAACTGTCGGTGTATATGCCATTGTTGTCATAGCCATTGTTTTAATAACATTGTCAGATGGATTAATTGAATTTGCGTAGTTTCCTGCAGCAATTCTACTTGCAATAACATCAGGGTCAGATGAATG
>CAIUUT010000174.1 GCA_903902445.1 uncultured Candidatus Marinamargulisbacteria bacterium | reverse complement strand
TGCAAGAACATTTATTGTCCTACTTACAACTTGGGCATTATGCAGACGGTTCAAATAGTTCAGAAAAAATGTTCTCCAACGTTGATAACATGTTTAAAAATATATTCGATGAGCGCCATGACGACAATACGTAACATTAGAGATAAAAAACTCAATAAAGAAAAAATCAGCGCTTTAACGGCGTATGATTTTCTTACGGCTCGAGCTTTAGATGAAGCTGGAATCGATATTTTGCTGGTTGGTGATTCCCTTGGTTGCGTCGTCTATGGATATGATTCAACGGTCGCAGTGACCATGGAAGATGTTCTCCGACATACCAAAGCGGTGGTCAATGGGGCAAAAAAATCCTTAGTAATTGCCGATATGCCTTTTGGTTCCTATCATGCAAGTTTGGAACTAGCTGTAAAAAATGCAATTGAATTAGTACAAGTGGGTGCCAAAGGTGTGAAGGTGGAAGGTGCGACTCCTTTTGTAATAGAAGCCATACAACGGATGATTGAAGCAGGTATTGTGGTTGTGGGACACTTAGGGTTCACCCCGCAACAAGTAAACAGATTTGGTGGCAATGTTATTCAGGGTAAAGATGCACAGGCTGCTCAAAGGATTGTGTCAGAGGCCTTGGAATTAGAACGTATTGGTGTGCAAGCATTAGTCCTAGAACTGGTCCCCGAGAAACTGGCTGCGGAAATTACCTCAAGTTTGCAAATTCCGACCATTGGAATTGGGGCTGGACGCTATTGTGATGGACAGATACTTGTTACCCATGATTTGTTGGGATTAACTGGCTTTAAACCTAAGTTTTTAAAACAATATGCTTCCTTAGATAAGACAATAAAGCTTGCTGTTAAAGCCTATATTGCTGACGTCGGTGCTAATGTTTTTCCCGCAGAGGAAAACATTTACTAAGTTTTGTGGTGCTAATGCCAGAGTGTATTTGCCAGTTTTCTGTAATTTGTGTATCATATCCCTTATGAAATTTAATACGGTAATTTTAGCCGCTGGAATGGGAAAACGTTTAAAAACAGAGACCTGTAAGGTCATTGTTCCCCTTATTGGGAAACCCTTAATTATTCATTTACTCGACAACTTACAAAGTGTCATTTCTACGGAAGATACATATGTAGTTATTGGCTATCAGGGAGAGGCTGTTCAGAAAGTTGTTGGCGCTCATTATCCAGACGTTAAGTACGCTTGGCAAAAGGAACAGTTGGGCACTGGGCATGCGGTTATGCAGGTTAAACCTGTTTTGCAGAAACTGGAACAACCCACGCTTATTTTAGCTGGGGATGTGCCACTTATTGATGCGCAGCTAATTAGCCAATTTTACGAGTATCACACTACTACAAAGGCCGATATTTCGGTACTGACTGCCAATATTTCTGACCCTTATGGCTATGGGAGAATTGTGCGTGACCCACAGAGAAATTCTATATTAAAAATAGTAGAACAAAAAGATGCTACCTCACTGGAAAAAGAAATCACCGAAATTAACTCTGGTATCTATTTAGTAGAATCAAAGTTGCTTTTTGACCTCTTGGACAAAGTTACTCCCAATAACAAGCAAAATGAATATTACCTTACGGATATAATAAAAATTGCTGGAAAAAGGAAATTAAATATTGCGCCTTATTTGTATAATAATCCAGAGCAACTTAGAGGTGTAAATTCTCGTAAAGATATGGCCTCAATTGCCAAATACATCTATAGCACGACCAGAAACACCCATATGAATAATGGGGTTACCTTGCTTTCTCCTGAAACGACCTTCATTGACCCTGAAGTTGTGATGGAGCGAGATGTAATTGTTGAACCCTTTGTGCATATTAAAGGGAAAAGTCATGTCAAAGAGAATACCTATATAAGTAGTTTTAGTTATTTACAGGATTACACTTCACAGAAGAATGAGAAAATCCCCGCCTATTTTAGGTCACGAGAAAATAAATAATTGTATTTTTGCAAGAGACTTACTTTTAAAATACTCAAATTGATTGTACAATAGGAGTCAGGTAAGGAGAGTTGGCAGAGCGGTTTATAGCGGCTGTCTTGAAAACAGTTGTGCCTGCGAGGGTACCGGGGGTTCGAATCCCTCACTCTCCGCCAGTAAAAGATACGTCAGTTCCAAGTGAACTGTGAGTTGTTTGAGAGATCGTGGCCGGAAGGGATGAGAACCACTGGGTTTGGCTAATTGCTTAATGAGAGCGAGCGCAGCGAAGCACGAGTTTAGCAATTGCACCACAGACGCGTAGCGTCGAGGACAATCCCTCACTCTCCGCCAGTCTACGCTTTGAAACGAAGTGAGTTAGCGTAGACTGCCGCGCCGAAGTCATATGACGAAGGCGGGCGTGAAGTAGCGAGGTAAATGTTTCGAGCTACGACTCGGCAAGCCAGATTATAGCCGTTAGTCATTTGCATGTTGCTTTTGATAGATAGAATAAATGCATAAGGCGGCTTTGATTTAGTCTAAGTATATTTTTTAGTTTGAAAAGCTTAAGAATCCCATGATAATTCTGGGCTAGGAGGAATGTAATGACTGAAGATAAAAACAGAAAAAACCTAGAAGACGAAATAAACAGAAAAGAAATTGAGCAAATTGAAGAATTTAGTTTCGATGATTTAGACAAAGAAGTTGGTTTGGGTGATATTCTAAAAGAAAAGGAAAGCTTGTTTATGTCTATACTAAAAAAAGGTACTTTTGTATTAGTCGTTGTTACTATTAGTGTGATTGTTTTCTTTGCTAGTTTTACCATTGGGAAAATGATGTTTTTAGCTGAAAATACCGCTATTAAAAACGTTACAGAGGTTCCCGTTAGTCCTACAAAATTTATTTCAAATAATGTAATTGAGGAAGAGAATAAAGATATCGTGGCTGGTTTGACGGCTCAGAATACTGAAAATGTTTCACAAGAAAAGGCCGTAGCTCCCACTCCGCAGGCTAAGGAAACTCCAAAAAAAGTTGAGCCTGCCCCTGAAGCGGTTAAGCCTGTAGTTAAAGAACCCGTGGTAAAAAAAGAAGAGCCAACTCTTAAAAAAGAAACAAAAGCCGAATCTAAGCCTGTTGCAAAGGCAGAGGCCAAAAAAATAGTCCCAGTAGTTAAAGAGGTTGCCAAGGTAGATGTGAAAAAAAATGAGCCAAAAGCAGAAGTCGCTAAGCCAGCAGCAAGTGTTGTTACTAAAGCGGTTACTACAAAAGTTGAGGCAAAACCGGTGGTAGCAAAACCAGTAGAAAAAGCAAAAGTGGAAGCAGCCGCTCCCACAATAAAATATATGTTAGTAGCAGGTTCCTTCTCTGCCAAAAAGAATGCGGATATTTGTGTAGAAGGTTTGAAAAAGCTTTCCTTTACGCCAGAAACTGTGTCCGTAACGGTAAATAATACACCATGGTTCAGAGTTATCGCTGGTGTTTATTCCTCGACTGCGGAATTAAATAAGAAGAAGGAATTATTGAAGGCGAAAGGTTATGCAGGGATTTTTTCTTTGCCTTATAATAAATAATGATAAAATTTTTTAATAACCTACGCAAGGATATTGGTATCGATTTAGGGACAGCCAATATTGTTGTGTATGTTAAAGACAGAGGTATCGTGTTGCGAGAACCAACTGTTGTCGCAATAGATAAACATACCCGTCATTTTATGGCGATTGGTAATGAGGCAAAGTTGATGGTGGGGAGAACTCCTGGAAATATAATAGCTATAAGGCCTTTGCGTGATGGTGTTATTGTAGATTTTGATATTTCCGAACACATGATTCGAAGCTTTATTAAGAAAGTAATTCCCAAAAGCAGTTTTTTTAAGCCTCGCGTAATTATTGGTGTGCCTTCGGGTATAACTAATGTTGAGCGTCGAGCTGTAATCGAGGCAGGACTGCAGGCTGGCTCCAAAGAGGTTTATCTGATTGAAGAACCTATGGCGGCAGCTATTGGTGCGGGCCTACCTGTTAACGAGGCTAATGGTCACATGATTGTAGATATCGGGGGTGGAACTACGGAAGTAGCTGTTGTTTCCCTGGGTGGCATTGTGGTGTCTAAGTCTATTCGTGTAGCGGGTGATGAAATGGATGAAGCCATCGTTAATCATTGTCGTACAAACTATAATTTGCTCATCGGTGAAAGAACGGCTGAGGCTATTAAAATTCAAATTGGTTCCGCCTATCCACGATCTGAAGAGAAGGAAGTAGAAGTTAAGGGTAGAGATTTAATCAGTGGATTACCAAAAACATTTACCATATCTACGGCGGAGATTCGCCATGCGCTTCTTGAGCCAGTAAATACCATTGTTCAAACCATTAAATTGACATTGGAGCAAACTCCACCAGAACTTTCGTCTGATATTTTGCAAAAGGGTATCTTCTTAACGGGTGGAGGCTCCTTGCTTTACGGTTTGGATAAGTTTATTGAAGATGAAACGGGAGTGAAAGCCATTATTGTCGATGACCCTCTATCTACTGTTGCCTATGGGACAGGTAAAGTCATGCAGGATCTAAACTCTCACGTGAATAAGATTCTCTTTCGATAGCGTCATTGAACAGTAAATTCCTTCTCAAATATTGCGTAAAAAAGGTGTTGTTGCAAAATTATTGCTTATTGCTATAATGCTTCTTTGCTATGCCAAAAGTTATTCCAAATTTAACTGATGAAATAATCAAACAAGCCAAAACTATTTTACTTGAAAAAGGCTATGAGAATTTCCATTTAAGAGATGTTTCAGTGGCTTGCGGTATTGCTTTGGGGACGATTTACAATTATTTTCCCAATAAAGATGAACTAATTATGGCTGTTGTGGGGAGTAACTGGGACGAAATAAATTTGAACGTTGAATCGATATGTGCCGCCCAAGGTCTTTTTTATAATAAATTAGAGAAAATATTTCAAGAAATGGAGCAATTTGTAACTACTTTTCATGACATTCTCTTTAAGGTTAAGAAGATTGATCGAAAAAATAAACAAGGGTGTATTGACGATATTTTCTTAAGACTAATTGAGCTTATCAGACAGTTTCTTGTATTAGAAATAAAGGGTGGAAATATAGTAATAGTAAATGATATTTCCCCCGAAATTGTTGCTCGATTTATTGTTTCAAATTTTGCTATTACGGCGCATAAGAAAATCCTTGGATTTAATGATTTAATGCTGATTTTTCGAGCTATAATTATTGAAGTGAAAAAAGGGCAGAAATCGATACTTTAAGTTGACTTGTAGTGATAAAATATCTTATAATGAACATTGTTCATAATAAATAATGTTTATTATTATAAAAATAGATTAATAATATAGGAGAAAAGTATGAGAAATAATTTAGTGGTTACAATATGGTTTGCAATATTTAGTATGAGTATGGCCGCGCAGGCTGTTTCGATTCAGAATGTAGTAGATTTGGCTGCAAAAAATAATCTGCAAATCAATATTTCCCAACACAAGCTAAACATTGCTCAAGCTCAGACCGATGGCGCTTGGTCCTCAATTTTTCCTAAAATTTCGTTGTCCAGCGGAGTAAACAGAATGGAAAGTTATTCTGCCAAACTCTCATCTGCGTCTTTCGCCGGTTTTGGTGCTGCTTTTGCCAATGTGCCATCCATAAATATGGCGGCTCTTTCTTCTACGGCCATGAGTCCTATGCAGGATTACTATTCAGCAAAGGCCTCGGTTTCTTTAGTTTTGTATAATCAGGCAGCTTATGCGGCTATTGGGGTAAATAAGGATGGGCTAGCGGCTGCAAAAAATGAATATGCAAATACTCTAGAAGAAACGAATTTTAATGTAAGTAAGCTTTTCCTAAATATTTTGCAGATGGAAAAGCAGTTGGATAATTTAAATGAATCCAAACAACAAATGTTGCAGTTATTGGATAAAATTCAGCAATTAAAGAAAAATGGTTTGGCCACTCAAATCGATGTGTTGCGCACAAAAGCTAGCGTTTCGAGTCTACAAGTAAATATCATTACAGTGAGTAATAATATTGAAATTATGTATGGTAGTTTGGAAATGCTGTTAAATTCACCTTTAGCGGTGCGAAAGTTAGATATGGATATTGTAAATAAACTATATGAAGAGAAAATTAATTTTGACTATAGCCTAGAGAACGTCCTAAATAATAGATTTGATTATAATCAATTATTAGCAACCATTGAGTTACTTCAGGCCAATATTAGTATTCAGGAAAGTAATCGCCTGCCTACACTTATGGCTGTGGGATCCTACGGATATCAGGGAACAAATGGTTTTAATTTTGGTGACGTTAATAAGGATTGGTCCTATGGAATTAATGGTAATTGGAATATTTTTGATTCCGGTGCTACTGGGTCTAAAGTTAAAGAAGCCAAGGAAAATTATGAGATTTTGGCTAGTCAAGCGCAATTGCTAAAGAAATCTGTGGCCAATGAACTAAACAATGACGTGCTTGGATTTAAGTCAGCCAAGGCTAAGGTGGCCTCTACGGAAGAAGAATTGCAAGTAAATGAGGAAGCATATTTATTAATGAATTCCAGATATACCTTAGGTGAAGTTACCAACCTTGAACTTATCGATGCGCATAATCAACTATTGAGCGCCAAAAATAAATTAATTAGTGCTAAAATAGAATATTCTGTGCAAGTTTTGAAGTGGTTGAAGGACAATGGTCAGTTAACCAAATATTATAATAAGGGAGTATAGATAATGAAAAAAATATTAATCATTGTTGCTGTAATATTAGTAATTATTATTGGTTTAAATATGATGAAGTCCGGAAAGGTTAATACGTTAAAGGACGCTAAGTTGCAAATGCAAAAGTCAGTTTCCGAGAGCGATAAGGTAATCCCTGTGAAGATTTTGGTGGTGAGTGCTAACTCCTTTACGGCTGAGCTCAAAAATGTGGGCACTATAAAGGCCAAGGAGGACTATGTCTTGAGTGCCAAGGCGAATGGTCAGATTACGTATTTAAATGCTGAAATTGGATCAAGAATTGGCGCTGGGTCTGTGGTGGCTATGATTGAGCCAGATATGGCTGATGCGACCTTAAAGCAAGCGCAGGCTAACTTCGAATTGGTAAATAGTAATTACAAAAGACAAATGAATCTTGCGCAGCAAAAGCTAGTTTCTGATCAGCAGTTAGAGGCGGCTATGACTCAATACAAAGTGGCTGAATCTAGTCTAAGATTAGCTAGAATTAATTATAATAACTCCAGAATCGCGAGCCCCATAAATGGTGAAATCGCTGAGAAATATACAAGTCTTTATGAAACCATTAGTGCTGGAAGGCCTGTCGTGCGAGTGGTAAATAATAATAGGTTAGAAGTTGCGGTGGGGGTAAATGAAAAGAATATTTCCAGAATTAAGAAAGGCAACGAAGTCTATGTAAGATTTTCATCATATGCAGGTTTGGTCATTACTGCGAATATCAAGAATATTGGGATGCAGGGAAATCAGGATACTAAAACATTCCCAGTTATTGTGCAGTTCAATAATCAAAATGGACAGATAAAGGGTGGAATGATTGCGCAAGTTAATATTAAGCTGGATACTTATCTGGATGCTATTGTTATTCCCTTTTATCTCTTGGAACAAGCCAATAACGGTTATTATGTTTACGTAGAACAGGATGGATTCGCCCAATCTCGAAAAGTGGAAATAGGAGAAATTCAGGGTGACCAAGTGCACATTACTGCGGGGTTGGTCACGGGTGACCATCTTATCATCGACGGCTATAAGTACGTTTCTGATGGGGCAAAAGTAAATATAGAACAATAAAGGGGATAGTATGAGACTTATTAAAACTGCCATAAAAAATTATTTAACGGTATTTGTGGGTATTGCTATTATTACTTATTTGGGATTGCAGTCTTATGTGGCTATGCCCAGAGAAACTTTTCCAGACATTAAAGTTCCTTATGTTTTTGTAAATACTTTTTATTTTGGGGTTTCCCCGCGAGATATTGAGTCCTTAGTTACCGATCAGATCGAAAAGAAGCTTAAGAATCTGAAAGGGTTAGAGAAGATTCAAGGTATTTCCAGAGAGAGTGTTTCGTCAATATTTTTGGAGTTTTCTCCTGATGTAGCAGTGGAAGATGCTTTGCAAAAAGTTAAAGATAAAGTAGATATGGCCAAGGCTGATTTGCCAAAAGATGCGCAAACACCAGTGGTTAGTGAGTTTAGCTTTGAAAATTTCCCTTTTATCTATATAAATTTATATGGGCCCTTAGATTTAGTTCGCTTAAAGTCAATCGCTGATGATATGAAGGATCAGTTGGAAAAAGTTGATGGGGTATTAGAGGTAGAAATAATCGGTGGACAGAAACGTGAAATCCAAATTATCGTTGATCCCGCAAGGTTACAAGAAAAAAACTTATCGTATACAGATATCCAAAAAGCCATTGCGGCTGAGAATATCAATATCCCCGGTGGAAACATTGATATGGGGAAAGCGAAATATACCGTGCGAGTCCCTGGTGAGTTTACTGACGTCAGTGAAATCCAAAATATTATTATTAAAACGAAAAATGGTACCCCCATCTACTTAAAAGATGTGGCTGTTGTGCAGGATGCTTTTCAAGATGTGGAGAGTTATTCTCGATTTAACGAGAAGCCAAGCATTGCTTTAGGGCTAAAAAAGAGAAGTGGAACGAACTTGCTGCGTTTAGCCGATGACGTAAAAAAAGAGGCTAAGGACTTTGTGTCCAAGCAAAACATTAGTGGGTTGCAGTATTCTTTTGTAGGTGATCAGTCTGTAGATATTCGTAACATGGTGCTGGATTTGGAAAATCATGTGTTTACGGGGTTCTTTTTAGTTATGCTTATTCTTTTTATTTTCCTAGGATTTAGAAACGCCCTAATCGTGTCTTCCGCCATTCCACTATCGATGCTGCTGTCATTTACGATACTCCATAGCTTAGGCTATACACTAAATATGATAGTTTTATTTTCCTTAGTATTGGTATTGGGATTATTGGCAGATGATGCGATTGTGGTAATTGAAAACATTTATCGCTACCTAGAGCAAGGTGTTCCTCGGAAGAAAGCTTGTTACAAAGGGGCTAAGGAAGTTTTTATTCCGGTGCTTACCTCTACACTTACAACCATTGCGGCGTTTTTTCCTTTGTTGTTTTGGCCGGGAGTGATGGGTAAGTTTATGGGGTACATGCCCATTACCGTTATCACAACGCTAACGGCATCTTTGTTTGTGGCGATGTATGTAAATCCTGTAATGGGTTCAAGGCTTATGGGAATTAGCAGGAAGCACAAGGGGGATATGTCCGAGCAAGGCGTTAGAAAACAGTCAAAATTTATCGATTGGTACGAGAAGATGTTGAAAACTGCTTTGAAACATAGTGTGCTCTCTATTGCTTTAGTAGTGGCTTTGTTTTTTGTTACGTTTATGTTCTACGGTAAGCTAGGCAAGGGCGTAATTTTCTTTCCCGACACCACTCCTACACAAGGATATGTGTCAGTAAAGTTACCAGGGAGTTCAGTGTTGGGTGAGACCGAGAAAATAGTAAGTAGAATAGAGAAGACCTTATATGCCTATGATGATTTAAAAGATTTTAGTGCCAATATCGGTGGCCAAGTAGGTGGATTTTCCTCAGGGAAAACTAATCCTAATCAGGGGCAAATTGTATTAGATTTTAAGCGACGTTCTGTGGATAAGGTTGGAAAAGATTTCGAGCCTAGAGAGACCTTGAAAAAAATACGAGAAAGCTTGAAGACAATTCCTGGGGCAGAGATTGAGATTACCAAACCCTCGGCTGGACCGAATCGTGGTTCCCCAGTTTCTGTGAAAATTTCTGGAGAAAACTTTGACAAGCTTATCGAAATGTCTAATGATGTGAAAAATAAAGTAAAAAGTATTCCAGGCCTTATTAACGTGAAATCCGATTATGATGAAGGTCCTTCGGAAATATCGGTGCGTTTAGACAGGGATAAAATGGCGTTAATTGGCCTTAATACAGCTTCAGTAGCTGGGGCTATTCGAAGTGCTATCTATGGAACAAAGGTTTCAACTTTTAGAGACAAGTTTAAGGGCGAGGAATATGATATTACGGTGCGCTATCCAGAGAGCAGTAGACAAACTATTGAAGATATTGAAAATATTTTCGTGACGAGCACTAAAGGAGATATTGTCCCCTTAAAAGTTTTTTCTACTATCGAGTTTTCCAAAGGCGTTGGACTCATTCAGCATAAGGATTTTGAGCGAGTTATTGAGGTGACGGCTGAGGTGGAAAAAGGATTCAATGCCGCAGTTTTAAGAGGTGTTGTGCAAAAATTAATTGAGAAGGAAGTTAAGTTGGATGTGGGATACAAGATATCCTATACTGGGGAAGCGCAAGAGCAGAGTAAAGCATCTTCCTTTTTAGCTAATGCTTTTCTAATTACTATTTTCCTCATTTTCTTAATCTTAATTGCGCAATTCCATTCCTTTCTGATTCCTTTTATTATTTTAGGAACCATTGTGATGTCGCTGATTGGTGTTTTATGGGGTTTAATTATTACTCAGACGCCTTTTTGTATTGTTATGACTGGTGTCGGAGTTATTAGTTTGGCTGGCGTGGTAGTGAAAAATGGTATTTTGCTGTTAGATTTTACGGTACACCTGCGATCCAAAGGACTTAGTCGTTATGATGCCTTGGTTGAGGCAGGAAAAATAAGGGTTAGGCCAGTACTACTTACGGCTTCCACCGCAATTCTAGGTTTGTTGCCGATGTCTACGGGCGTGGGCTTTGATTTTCATAAATTTCAAATAGTTATTGGTTCTGATTCTTCAGAATGGTGGGCCTCGATGTCAAATGCAGTAATCTTTGGATTGGCGGTGGCTACTCTTTTAACCTTAGTGGTGGTTCCTTGTCTGTATAACCTATTAGATGGAGCTAAAGACAATATCGCGGCTAAATTTAAGAAGGATAAGGCAAACTAGTCTTTATCCTTCTTTGTGTTGCGAAATAGTTTTACTATTTCGCAACAGTTCTACTTTTTTGCAAATCAATAACTATTATATATTTTAATTAATGGAATAAATTGGTAGTTTAAGAATTAGAATTTCACTCAAATAAATAGCACAAAATGGCTTTTTGTATGTGCAGTCTATTTTCGGCTTGATCAAAAACTATGGATTGTGGGCCATCAATAACTTCATCCGTTATTTCCTGTCCTCGGTGAGCGGGTAAGCAGTGCATTACCAGTGCATCACTTTTGGCTAGCTTTAGTAAATTGGAGTTTACTTGAAAGGGCAGAAACAGCGGCATTCTTTTGGCTGATTCATTTTCTTTTCCCATAGAGGTCCAGGTGTCGGTATAGATAATGTCTGCTTTAATTAAGGCCTGCTCCGGTGAGTTGGTTATTTCCAGCTTGGAGTCTTTCGCTTCCTGCAGGGCCCCTGCTACAATGCCAGCATCAGGTTCGTAGCCTTTGGGAGTCGCTACACTTAAGTCGTACCCAACTTTGGCACAAAATTCCAAAAGTGTATGAGAGATATTAAAGCCATCTCCCAGATAAGCTATCTTTTTTTTCCCAATGCCTTTGTGTTCTACAATGGTTTGATAGTCTGCCATTATCTGACAGGGATGATATTTGTCGGAAAGAGCGTTAATCACTGGGACAGCGGCATGTTCAGCGATGCTTTCTAAAGTGCTTTGAGCAAAGGTTCGGATGATTATACCGTCCACGTAACGTGATAAAGTTTGGGAAATGTCGTGCAAACTCTCACGGTTTCCTAGAGAACTTTGCGGTAGGGTTACAACGTTTCCTCCTAATTGTTGTATGGCAACCACAAAAGACACATAGGTTCTGGTGGATGGTTTTTCGAAGGCCAGTGCAAAGGATTTACCTTCTAAAGGTTTATAATAAATCCCCTCTTTAGATTCTTTTTTTAGTTTAATAGATAGCTCCAAAATATATTCAATATTTTGTTTGCTCAAATTTTTAATGGATAAGAAATCTTTTTTCATCGCTATATTTTCTCTAAAATTTTAGTGTCTATTGTTTTATCATGGTGCCAATACCGTAATCGGTGAAGAGCTCCAAAAGTATAGAATGGGGTATTTCCCCACTAATTATGTGCACGTTGTTAACCCCATTTTGCAGGGCATTTAGTGCGGATTCGACCTTAGGAATCATACCCCCAGAAATAATGCCATTGGCAATATGTTCTTTAATTTCTTGGGCCGTAATTTGTTTAATAATTTTTTTATCTTTGTCTAAAATACCCTCTACATTGGATACTGAAATAAGCTTTTCGGCTTTTAGGGCAATGGCAATATCGGTGGCTGCAAAATCGGCGTTAATGTTGAAGCTTTCGCCTGTAGGGCTTGATCCCACCGAAGAAATAACAGGTATGTATCCTTCTTTATCCAGAAGGTTGATAATATCAGGATTTATTTTAGTGATATCGCCGACTAAACCGAGGTCTTTTTTTGAATGTTTCTGGGCTTCGATGAGCTGGGCATCTTTACCACAAAGCCCCACAGCTTTCCCACCAGCCAGATTGATAAGATGAACCAAGGACTTATTTACTTTTCCAGCTAAGACCATTTCAATTACTTCCATGGCCTCTGGAGAAGTTTTGCGCTGTCCGTCAACAAACTCCGACTTGATGTTCAATTTATTTAACCAATCAGTAATTTCAATTCCACCACCGTGAACAATAACTGGGTTTAGACCCACGTATTTTAATAAAACGACATCTTTAATAACGGAGGCTTTTAGCTTTTCATCTTCCATAGCGCTCCCGCCATATTTAATAACCACTGTCTTGCCTGCAAATTTTTGTATATAAGGCAGTGCCTCTAATAAGATTTCTGCTTTTTCAATATATTTTTGTAGCATGTGTATATTTTAGTATGAGGCTGCTTTAAAGGCAAGCTTAAGTAGTGATTGGGAATCAGTGATTAGTAATCAGTACAGAGTAAAGAGTGATGAGTGAATGGGGGAAGCTTAGGGGGCCCTAGCTATTAACGAAATTCTCCAGCAGATACTTAACGATAATCTGACTCGTATCACCTTTCCCGTAAGGGTTATACGCTGAGGACATTTTATTGTAGGCTTTTTCGTTGTTAATGAGTAGTTCAGCATTTTTTACAATTTTATCTTTATCGGTGCCCACTAATATAACGGTTCCTGCCTTCACGCCTTCTGGTCTTTCGGTAGTTTCGCGCATGACGAGCACCGGTTTTCCCAGCCCTGGGGCTTCTTCTTGAATGCCTCCGCTGTCGGTGATAATAAAATGAGCTTTATTCATTAAATAGACAAAAGGTAAATATTCTAGTGGTTCAATGAGAAAAAGGTTGGAAATATTGGCTAAGATTTCAAAAACTGGTTTTCTAACATTGGGGTTTAAGTGCACTGGATAGACGATATCTACGTTTGGATGTCTTTTGGCAATATCTTTCAAAGCTTCACATATATCCAGAAAACCTTGGCCAAAATTTTCACGTCGGTGTCCCGTTACCAGAATGAGTTTTCTTTTTCCTGTTAAATGCTGCGCAACACTGTAGCCAACATTTTGTAATGTTTGTAGAATTTGTTCTTCTAGGTTAGTGTTGGTTTTTATTTCGTTGATGATAAGATGAAGCGCGTCAATAACCGTATTTCCAGTTACCACAATATCGTTTAAAGGAACTCTCTCTTTGGCTAAATTATCAGCATTTTGCTGCGTAGGGGCAAAGTGAAAAGCACACATGCGGTCTACTAATTGTCGGTTAAGTTCTTCTGGCCAAGGTGCAAAAAGACTATAGGTGCGAAGTCCTGCTTCAACGTGCCCAACAGGTATCTTTAAATAGAAAGCGGCTAGCGCTGTAGTAAAAGCTGTCGTTGTATCTCCATGAACTAAAACTAAATCAGGAGAAAAGGAAGTGAGTACGTCCTTTATTTTTAGAAGTATTTCGGAAGTAATGTCAAAGAGGTCTTGATTGGGTTTCATGATATTTAAGTCAAAATCGGGAGTGATTTTGAAAATAGATAATACTTGGTCGAGCATTTCGCGATGCTGAGCGGTGACGCATATTTTGGTCTGGAAGGTCTGGGTGTGTTTCTGTAATTCAATGACCACTGGAGCCATTTTGATGGCTTCGGGGCGAGTGCCGAAAACAATGAGAATTTTCTTGGTCATGTTTGTATTATAGATAGAATATCTGTCGGCGTAAATATGGGACCTTTGGAATCTATTTATTGTAGTAATTTTAATTGGAGAATTTTTTGAAGGGACACTTTGGGGGAAAGTGTCCCTTCGATTACGCTATCTAAGTTTCTTGGGGGGAAGAGGGGGTTTAGATAACGTAATTTTTAATGTAAGCCGGCTTCTTTGTTCCACGTGGAACTGTGTCCTGATTGTGGACGTAATTTACTTTGTAAATTACTTTGGCCGGGAGATTCTTATGATGTATAGCAAAACCAAAGTGATAAATTGTCTTATGTTCACTAGCAATTATTTGTGCAATTACAAATAGAAGACTAGTTAGTAAGAGAATTGAAGTTGTGGCTGCTACGATCATTTTCTGTCACCTTTCTTGCGTTTTATACTAATATATCGGTAGCTAAATTGCGATAACACATCGATATTTTATGTTATGTTTAACTGCTTAATATTTGCCATATTTCATGTATAATATTAATGTTGTGTTGGGGGAGAGTTGTTACTACTCACGTCTCACAACTTACGATTATTTGCTTAGTAAAAGGAGCGCTGATGTAATTATGTCTGGACATAGTAAGTGGAGTACGATTAAAAGAAAAAAAGGTGCAATAGATGCCAAGAGAGGAAAACTGTTTACCAAGGCGGCACGAGAAATTATCATGGCGGCCAGACAAGGTGGCGGTGACCCTGGAACGAACGCTAGATTGCGCTTAGCCATTATTAAAGCCAAAGAAGTAAACATGCCCAATGATAATATTAAGAGAGCCATCGGCCGAGGAACAGGGGAAATTGAGGGAGGTATCATTGAAGAGGTAACTTATGAAGCCTATGCTCAAGCTGGGGTAGCTTTAGTCATCGATTGTATGACAGATAATAAAAATCGGACTCTTCCC
>CAIUUT010000173.1 GCA_903902445.1 uncultured Candidatus Marinamargulisbacteria bacterium | reverse complement strand
TGCTAGACACTTAATTACTCATAAAGAAAAGGTAATTGTTGCCGTTAATAAGTCAGACAACGATTCTTTTACCTTTGATAACAGTGTGTTTTACCAACTTGGCTTTCCTAATTTGCATTACATAAGTGCTACTCAGAATATAGGCATTGATAAAATGTTGGAGTTCCTTTTTAAAACCTTGCCTCCTGATTTACAAGGCTTAAACTTACTGAAAATCGATAATGCAATTAGTGTTTCAATTATTGGTAAACCCAATGTCGGAAAATCTTCGATTTTAAATGCTCTTTTAGGTGAAGATAGGGCTATAGTATGTGATATGCCTGGCACAACCAGAGACAGTACCGATCACGTTATTACTTACTTTGGTCAGCCATACATATTTGTTGATACAGCAGGACTAAAGAAAAAAACAAAGATTGATAATAATATTGATTTTTATAGTTATGTTAGAACTTTGCGCTCTATTTATGATAGTCGTGTTTCCCTCTTTGTAATCGATGCTAATCAAAATATTTCAGATCAGGATAAGCATATAGCTTCATTATTGGAAGAAAATGGCAACAGTCTCATTATTGTGGTTAATAAGTGGGATTTAGTAGAGAAAGATACCAACACTATGAATGCCTATATTGATTACATCTATAAGCAACTACCCTTTATTGCTTTTGCACCTATAGTTTTTACATCTGCCGTTACAAAAAAACGCTTAGTTAACTTATATGAAGAGATCAATATTGTTTTTAAGGAATCAAATAAGAAAATTAGCAAAAATGAACTAAATAATTTTCTTATTCACTTGAAAAAAACCAGTAGGAATTTTGTAATTAGTACAGGTAAAGGTAAAATCTATTGGATTAATCAAGAAGATGATAAAGTGCCTACGTTTACCTGTTTTGTGAATAAAATGGAAGTATTTAAAGCTACCTTTAATCGCTATCTAATGAATGAATTTCGAAAATATTTTGGCTATAATGGTTGTCCTATTCGAATTAGCTATAAGCAAATAAAAAATCGGGACAAAAAACCAAGTTGAGCTTACAGATTTAAAATAAAATTCAGAACCACCATTAGCTCGGAATTGTCTGGGTTAACCGCCACCCTACCTTCAGGCTTTATAGAAACTTTATCACTAACCTTAATAATTAGACCTGTTTTAGCCTTTAAGTAGGTGTTCTCTCCAATAATTATTCGTTGAACAGCGACATATAGGATATTAAATATATTTTCAGCTCCCACCTCTTGACTAGAACTATTGTTATCAAGAGGGGCGGAAAAAATATCAAGAGCGCCTATCGTCTCATAAGAATCACCCAATGAGTAATTATAGCCATAACTATCTAAGGTTAATAATTTGATGTAGCCTGCTCCATCAAACAAGAAAGGGAACTTGGCTTTAAATAGATAAGAATAATTATTTTGTCCGCTAAATGTTAACTGGTTTTGCAGTGTAAAACTATTAATTTTAAGATTTAAATAGAGTAGGTCTTTATTATCTTTAATGCCATTAGCTTTAAGCATACTGGAGACGTTATTATTATATAGATACTTCTTTTGCCACCCAAACCCAATATTGTAATCTGAGACGGTAATACTGTTGCTAATTTTATAAGAAAATACGTTTTGGTTGGATGTAACAAAATCTAGTGCCAACTCAAAAGGGATTAAGCTAGAAGCGAGCATGATCCTATCACCCATATAAGAACATACTTCACCATATTTATTAACTTGATCTCTTGGCCCGTGATTTATTTCATATCGTATTTCATTAAGAAAAGGAAAACTATTTGCTCCTGCAACATTTGTTTCAATTAGCGAAGTATTGGTGCCATTATTTTGCTCAATCGTGCTTACGGAAAAGTTAATATTTAAATCATCGAAAACTTGAAAATAGGAAAATTTAGCGTTCATCGAAAACTTGTCTGAACTACTAGAGGAAAGTAACGTTCTACTTTCAATCATAAGCTTTAATGGGGATTTGAATGTAGCTCTATTAAGTCTTGCTTCTAAGTATTTAATGTCATTTTTTATAACAACTAACTCTTCACCGTACTCCTCAGACTGTGCAGCGCTGAGGGTTTCTAAGTTTTCAGATTTTTTAACAGAGTTATTAAGTTTTTGCTGTATATATCTATTATATTTGGAAATAATAACAGCGACTTCATAGCGTGAAATGGGCTTATCCCCCATGTATAATCCACCAGGAGTTATCGCACCAACCTCTACTAATTCATTAATATATGAATTAGACCAATGATTGTTGGGGATATCCGTAAAATTAAGCGCAAATACTATACTTAAAAAGGAAGATATATAAAAAAGCTGTTTTAGCATAGTAAGTTTTCTACTACCTGCTTTATATATTAAACCGTTTATTTCCTTTTCCTAAGGAAGGTCGGAATGCTAATATCATCTTCATCAAAATCCTCAACGGCATTATTCGCCTCTGTCTCAAAATTGTGCTGCTCTTTTTTTTCAATAACATCAATTTTAGGAATAATCAGCTCCGGCTCTTCGAAGGATGACTTAAT
>CAIUUT010000172.1 GCA_903902445.1 uncultured Candidatus Marinamargulisbacteria bacterium | reverse complement strand
GTTCTTATCAACTTATGTTATTGAAAAAACAAATTGCTTAATTTATCAAAAAGTGACATTTCTACTTTGCACAAAAGGTGACATTTCTACTTTGGGTTGACAGTGGAAATCTTTTAAGGCTTGGACTCTTGGAGGATCTTCTTCTTTACCGCCTTAACCAACTGCATCAAGTAACTGACATTATGAATCGACATTAAGGTCATGGCGCTTAATTCTTTGTTTCTCCATAAGTGGCGCAAGTAAGCTTTGGAGTAACTTCGGCATGTGTAACAATTGCAATTTACATCCAACGGAGTCTTATCAAATTCATACTCCTTCTTTTTTATACTCGAAGTGACTTCCATACCGTCCACTTTGCTAAAAAAAGCGCCATGTCGGGCTAATCGGGTAGGGAGTACGCAATCAAACATATCAATCCCTTGAGAAATGGCATATTCTAAATCTACAGGTTCGCCTACTCCCATCAAATATCGAGGCTTTGTTTGAGGAATATGATCTACGGTTGACTGAATCAGACGATACATACTATCTTTACCTTCACCCACACTTAATCCACCAATGGCGTAACCAAAAAAATCTAGGGCAACCAAATCTTTAGCCGATTCCTCACGCAAATCTTCATACATTCCGCCCTGAATAATGGCAAATAAAGCTTGTTTATGAATTCCAGGCTTATTTAGATGCTGCTCCAAACAACGTCTCTCCCAACTTGTCGTTCGTTTAATAGACTTTGCCACAACATCTTTGCTAACATCTGGGGGCAAGCACTCATCTAACGGCATAATAATATCCGCACCAATACTTTGCTGGATTTGAATCACTTTTTCGGGGGTTAACTCAATTAACGAGCCATCCAAATGCGACCTAAAAATTACGCTATGATCCGTAACTTTATTTAACTGTCCAAGGCTAAATACCTGAAAGCCACCACTGTCGGTAAGAATGGGCTTATGCCAATTCATAAACTCATGGAGTCCTCCGAAACTATCTAAAACCTCTACTCCCGGGCGCAAATACAGATGATATGTATTCGCTAGAATTATTTGAGCTCCTTCATTTAAGAGCATTTCTGGCAACATAGCCTTCACCGAACCTAAAGTTCCAACTGGCATGAATACAGGAGTTTCGATATCCCCATGCGGAGTTTTCAGAACTCCTAAACGTGCTTTTGAAGTTTTGCTTTGTTGGGTTACAGTGAATGAAAATTGCGTTTGATTCATTTATTCCCCGCCTCTCTCCTGTCGCTTTGCGACATCCTCTCTCCGCTTGCGCAGAAAGGAGATAATACCTTCTACTACAACATGAACATCATCAATAATCTGCTCATTTTTAAAGCGAATTACAGCAATATTCATCACAGACATCAGTTCAGTTCGTAGGCGATCATACTCCAACTGATTTTGACGTATCTGCCCATCCACCTCGATTACTACAGATAATTCCCTACAATAAAAATCTGCCACGAACTCTCTTGAGACCCCGAAATAGTTAAATAATATCGGTTTTTGTCTTACTATTCTGAAACCAGTTTTCATAGCCCTAAGGTGTTGCCAAAGAAGATTCTCTGCTTGAGTTTGATTAATTCGGAGAGTTCTAGCTTTCTGGGTAATCTTGTACATGGCTACATTGTATTAGGAATTCCCCCTCTCCGCAAGCGTGAGAGGGGGTGGACACGTGTGTCCGGGGGTGAGGCGACAAGAGCCTCTCCCAATAATTACACGCTTATACTAACTCTACGTTTATATTGAGCATTTGCGCTAATTTTGTAATATCCTTAGGGTTTTTAATGGTTTTAACATTATTCCTAACGGTTTTGTATAAATCAAAAATGACATTTTCGGCATGTGTTTTACTGATGCTAATATCCATTTTATCTAAGGATTCTAAGAAATTATTTGTTTTACTAATATCTTCTTTATTGGCAGAATCTTTAATCTTTTCCATCAGATGACTGAGATATTTCTCTAGGTACCTTTTTGATCTATCTTTCTTCACAAATAGCTTCAACTTCTTGGCCATCTCCACTACATCTTTTATATTGGTAATGTTCTCGATCTTAAAATCATCAATTTTACGCAATTCTTCAAAATATTTAGCACTCATTACAATTTCCACCAGCGATTTTATTTCTAAGGGGAGAAATCCACCCATATAACTAGTGGCTTGAATTAAATCTTTAAAGTTTAAAAACAACTTGTCTAGCGAGTGAATAAGCAAAGCATATTGCTTTTCCCACAAGAAATCCATAATCTTCACACTCGCTTCAAAGTTTAAGTCATTCATGTTTCTTTGATAAGGGAAAGATTTAATAAGCAATTCTTCTTTTTTCCTATTGGTATCCAAGGCCTTGAGGTCGGCGGTTAGTTTCTCCAAATCTGGACTTAACCCCGCTCTTAAATAAGTTTGGAATTGATGATCCTTATGGTGAATGACCACACTTACGTCTTTCTTAACTTTTATTTTGGTATGTTCCAAGGTTAAATTTGCCACGGTGTAAGTTTGTTCATTATCGTTAATTTTTAGTATTTCCTTAGGTGCAACTTTAAATAGGTATATATCTCTGGTTTCCAGCTTATCAAACAGTTCACCTTCCACAATATATTGGTTAGCGGCTTTAAATTCATCTAAGACATAGGGCTTTATCCATTTATTATAAATAACATCGCCATTATACTCTGGCCCCACATTACTATAGGCTAAATGTAAGTAGCTTAGTAGCAATTCTTCTAAATTTTCCTTACTATATTTCCCCGCATAATGAATGGCAATATTGGCATATTTAATAATTTGTACGGTTTCGATGCCTGAAATATCCGCAAAAAACCAACCGCAACTGGTAAACATCAATTGGCTAAAGCGCTGACTTTCCAGTAAGGTTAATAGCTTCACCCTATCCTCTGCACTGATATTTTTACCCTTTAGGTGTTTCTTAAAATAGTCCTCTTCACTAACCGCTCCACTAAAGGAATTATAATAATCATTTCTAGCTTCTAAGGAATCCTTTAGTAAATCCTTGGAGTGCACTACAAATATATCCCAAAGTTTATCTCTTAGCGCATTTAGCCCATCACGCAGAGGCTTTCTCCAACGCTGATTCCAACCATGTCCAGCGTAAGTTGAGCAACCACAATCCTCTTTCCAACGACCCACGCCATGAGCGCAACTCCAAGCAGTTCCCTCGCCATTCTCTCCAGCCTTTAGCACTACCTCATACACCGGCCCATACATTTCCAAGAAATAACCATAGTTAATAATTGAAAATTTATATTCATTGGCCAAGTTTTTAAAGAAATACGCCAAACACATATCACCAAAAGGTTCGTGGTGTCCGTAACTCTCACCATCGGTGGCAATATTTATGAGTGTCGGCCGCCCTTCCTTGGAGTGTGCCGCTAGACTAAAGCGTTGTGCAAAGCTACTGGCATCTTTCAAAATATGTTCAAAACTAACGGCTGTTGAAATTGGGGCATCATAGAAAAAAACATCCAAGTATTTTGTTTTATCCTCGTCAATATACACACGATATGGCTGGGTTGGGTCAATCGAACCATCTTCCACATTTGACCACGTATTAGAGAAAAATAGTCTTACTTTTTCTGCTTGAAAGGGCGAAAGAACCGTATATTTTATGCCGTTTTCAATTAAAGCTTTTACTGTTTCTAAGTTGATGGCCGTCTCCGCCAACCACATTCCTTCAGGCTCTCTGCCAAAATGTCGCTTAAAATCATCAATGCCCCAGCGAATCTGCGTCACTTTGTCCCTATAGGAAGCAAGTGGCATAATGATATGATTATAAACCTGAGCGATGGCATTACCATGACCGTTATTGCGAGTTCTACTCTTCACGTCTGCTTCAATAATTTTCTGGTATGCCTCTTTGTCGTTTTCTTCCATCCACCCCAATAAGGTTGGCCCAATATTAAAACTTAAATACTCATAATTGTTGATGATATCTTCAATTTTCCCTTTGGAGGTTAAAACTCGCGAACACGTATTTGGACGATAACATTCTTCGTTTATTCTTTCATTCCAATCATGGTAAGGATATGCACTTTCTTGGGTCTCTATTTTTTCTAAATAGGGATTTTCCCGAGGCGGCTGATAAAAGTGACCATGAATTGTAATGTATTTAAACAAATTATATCCCCACTCTAATTATACTGCTTACTTTTTTTACACTGTCTAGTTTCGCGATCTCTTCTATGGCTTTATTTTTCGCTTTTTCGCTAACGATATGTGATACTATCACCAACTCCGCATCTTCTCCCAAACCTTCCTGTCGTGCATTTTTTATGCTTATATTGTTTCTGGCAAAGATACCACTTATGTCGGCTAAAACTCCTGGTTTATCTTTCAGCCTAAATCTAAAATAATACTCAGATTGCACTTCGGCAATATCTTTTATTTTTATTTTTTTCAATTTTTCTGTAAAATAGGGAGTCTCATTAATGATATCTAGGATATCGGCCCAAACAGAAGAGGCAGTCGGAATACTTCCTGCTCCACGCCCCGAAAACATCACATCACCCACGGCATCACCTTCTACATATATGGCGTTGTAGACACCATTTACAGTAGCCAAAGGATGATTCTTATCCAAGGCCACGGGATGCACACGCAACTCTAACTCCTCGTTCTCATATCTGGCAATAGCCAGAAGTTTAATAATAAGCCCCATTTCTCGGGCATACGCGATATCGTTCTGCGAAACATCGGTTATCCCTTCCACTAAAATATCTTTGTAATCCACATCGGCACCAAAAGCCACCTGAGAAAGCACGGCTAGCTTATACATACTGTCAAACCCACCCACATCCGAGGTGGGGTCAGCTTCTGCATATCCAAGTTTTTGCGCCTCTTTCAGCACATCTGCATACTTAGCCTCTTTCTCGGTCATTTTTGTAAGGATATAATTGGTTGTTCCATTCACGATACCCACAATACCTTTAATTTTATTGGGCACTAAAGTGGTCTTTAAAGGTTTGATAATGGGGATTGCCCCACCCACTGCCGCCTCGTATAACAGATGAACGTTGTTCTTGTTGGCAATTTCCAAGAGTTCCTTGCCATGCTTAGCCAAAACCATTTTATTAGCCGTAACCACATTTTTCTTATTTTCCAAAGCCGTAGCAATCATGGTTCTGGCAGGCTCTTCTCCACCAATCAGCTCCACGATTATTTTAATCTCTGTGTCGGCAATTAGATCTCGCCAATTTGAGGATTTATTAATTTTACCTAAGTCAGCGGTAGCCTTTGAAAAATCTAAATCACAAACCGTTTTAATCTCAAAGTCATCTTTGGCAAAATCTTTAAGCTTTTCCAGATTGTTATTATAAATATGCACTACACCTGAACCAACGGTTCCTGCACCAATTAACCCTATCTTAATCATTGTCCAACTCCTATTCAAACATTTTATAAGGGGATAAATCCCCTACACCTGCACTAGCTAAAGCTGTGTTAACCTAAGATTCAACACGTTCCGCTTCCACTTCGAGAGCCTCAGTGTCCGCTAAAACCCAATTCACTCTTTACTATTCACCAATTACATCAATACTCTTCGGTTTTTGCCATCATTTTCTGGAGCAGAAACCACACCAGCTTCCTCCAGTTGCTCCATGATACGAGCAGCTCTATTATAGCCAATTCTCAGCTTCCTTTGAATATAGGAAATAGAAGCGACTTTACTGGTGGTTACGATCTCTCTGGCTTCGTTAAAAAACTCATCCACTTCGTCACCTGAAGAGCCGGTGTTTCCCTTGTTGCCTTTCAGCTCTTCGAGGTCTTCAGGCTTTAAGTTAACGACCTCTTGCAAGTAATCTGGCTTACCCTGCGACTTCACAAACTCAACAATGGCATGCACTTCTCGATCGGAGATAAACACTCCCTGCGCTCTGGACGCTTGCATAGAACCCACTGGCTTATAGAGCATATCGCCCTTTCCTAATAATTTCTCAGCCCCCATGTAATCGAGGATCGTTCTACTATCAATCTGAGAGGACACCGCAAACGAAATTCTGGAGGGCACATTTGCTTTAATTAAACCTGTAATAACATCCACCGAAGGGCGTTGCGTAGCTATTACCAGATGGATTCCTACCGCTCTGGCCATTTGGGATATTCTGGCGATACTGGTTTCCACCTCTCCTGCCGCACACAACATTAAATCGGCTAACTCATCGATAATCACAACAATGTAACTATGCTTCTTTGGCACAAAAAATTCATTTTGCTCTTCTGAACTCATCTTATCCTTTTGAATCATCAACTCCATAATGCGCTTGTTATAACCCTCAATGTTGCGCACCCCAAACTTGGCCAACTCTTCGTAGCGACGCTCCATTTCCCGCACACACCAACGCAGAGTTACAGCCGCAGTTTTAGGATCAGTAACCACGGGAGCAATGAGGTGGGGAATATCATCATAGACACTAAGCTCAACTTTCTTGGGATCAATCATGATCATACGCACCGTAGACGGCGTGTTGCGTAGCAGCAAACTGACAATGATCGAATTAATACACACCGATTTTCCTGAACCCGTTGCCCCAGCTACCAGTAAGTGTGGCATCTTTGTAAGGTCTACATATACCGACTTCCCTTCAATATCTTTTCCTAGAGCAATATAAAGTGGCGAGGAAGCAAAAAGAAATTTTTCTTCCTTGGCCAGCGGTTTGAGGCCTACTACTTGGCCTGTAAGATTGGGAATCTCTATGCCCACAACCGACTTGCCGGGGATAGGGGCTTCAATTCGCACACCTTTTGCCGCTAGGTTCAAAGCAATATCATCGGCTAAATTCACAATCTTACTAACCTTCACCCCAAAACCAGGTTGTACTTCATATCGAGTTACGGTAGGGCCGACACAGGTGTTTACCACTCGAGCACTTACCTTAAAACTCTCCAGGGTATCCTCCAATTTCTGGGTAATTTGTCGTATTTCTTCTTCCACTTTTCTCACATTTTCCTTGGGAACCAATACTTCATCTAAAATATTTAAATCAGGCAAGCTATAGTCGCCATCATCCATTGCCACTCTATTGGAGTAATCTAGTTCTTCTTCAATCTTTTGCTCTTGCTGTTCTTTTTCCTCTTTGACTTTTTTATTGGTTTTGCGCTGCTCTTCCTTGCCGACCTTGGTCTCTTTTTTTGAGACCTCAGCAGGCTGTGTTTCTGTTTCCTCTCTTAGGAATTACGTAGCCACTTTTTCCTCCACAGGAACGGATGTATCTGCGTATTTTTTTATTAAGGAAGAGGCAATTTGGATTAGATCGTAAACCACCTTACCCACAAAGCTTGTTGCCTCTAGCAAAGTTACATTAAAGATTAATAGTAAGGAAATAAACACCGAAGCTATTAGGATAATTTTAATTCCAATAAAACCAAAGAATTTTCGCAACAAAAACACACATATATAGCCAATTATGCCGCCATCATGAATATTTATAGGAAATAAGCGAAAATGTTCATTCACAGCACCACCCGCTATTTCTAGATACATTAAATACACTAAGAAACCATAAATAATTCCAGGGATTCTCGTACCTTCTCGAGTGTAGCCAGCCCCGAAAAGTAGCACTAGTCCGGTCACTGCAATAAAAAAGGGCAGAATTGCTTTACCATTACCAATAAAGAAATTAAGAAAACTACCAAAAAATAAATGGCCAATAATTCCTGTAGCGGCCACATTGTTTGTAAAGAATAAGAAAATGGCCAAAGCTAAAACCAAAATACCTATAACTTCTTTGCGAAACTGGTGATATCGTGGATCTGGTGCTGGTTGAACCTCTACTTGTTTTTTTGCCATATCATAACGCTCAACTTTCAATTATTACTTACCCCGAACAAACAGCCAAAAGCAAAAAACTAATAGCCACTAAATCTAACTTAGCAAATTCTAAGGTATTTGTAAACTTGCTGCTGCTTATTAGCAGAAACACTGCCGACGTTAGAGGATAATATTTGAGTGCAATACTTTAAGACGAGTGTTGGTCGATAAATAGTTTACTGATATAATGAATGAAATGTTCACAAATTTAAGAAAAACAAAACAGGAACAACAACTCAATCTGCTTAGGAAGTCAATTGCTGACCCACTAGACATAAGGCAGCTTTTACTTTT
>CAIUUT010000171.1 GCA_903902445.1 uncultured Candidatus Marinamargulisbacteria bacterium | reverse complement strand
GTGAGGAAGACCTCAAGCAAGATCCTATAACTAAACTAAAAGATTTATATGTAAGATTTCATGAAGAAGCAAAGGAAAATCCAGAGTTAATGGACAAGGCTAGGGAATACTTTAAACGGCTGGAAGATGGAGAAGCCTCATTAATTGCCATGTGGGAGAAATTTAGAGAGTTAAGTATCCAAGAATTTAGTAAAATATATAGGTTGTTAGACATTAATTTTGATCTGTACGTGGGTGAAAGTTACTTTATCGATAAAACTAAAGACATAGTAAAGGATGCTTTGCTAAAGAATATTGCCAAAAAAGATCCTGAAAATGAAACGGTGGTGGTGGATTCCATACCGGACATTCCTTCATTCTTATTACAGAAGCAAGATGGCTCCAGTCTTTATTTAACCAGAGATTTGGCCACAATTAAATTTAGAGAAGAAACTTTTAAGCCTGAAACAATTTTGTTTGTGGTAGGTAAGGAGCAGGAACTTCATTTTAATCAGCTTTTTGCAGTTAGTAAGTTGCTAGGTTATACCCGTGACACTGCTTTAAAACATATTTCTTTTGGGTTAATCTTGCAAGATGGAAAGAAGATGTCCACCCGCAAAGGTTCACTGGTAGAGTTACAAGATGTCATCGATTTTGCCATTGCCAAGTCTAAAGAAGTCATTGCCAACAAGCAGCAACTGTTTAGTCCGCAAGAGGTAGAGGAAATTACACGAATTATTGGTGTGTCCAGTGTTTTGTATAATGACTTAAAGCAGTCTAGAACGAAAAATATTTCTTTTAACTGGGACGCGATGTTTAGTACCCAATCAGGTAGTGCTATTTATTTGCAATACACTTATGTGCGAATTATCTCTATTTTAGGAAAACTTGAACAGCGAAGCATTATTCACGAGGATAGTGTGGTAAGCCTATACCAAGAGGAAATAGAATACAAAATTGCTAAGAAAATCATGTTTTTTCCTCTTGCAATCATTGAGGCACAGCAACTTGATAGTCCTCACATCATTTGCAGTTATATCGAGGAAGTGGCGTTCTTGTTTAATGCTTTTTACCAAGAGATAAATATTCTTACAACGCAGGACAAAAATCTGCAAAACTCGCGCGTTTCCTTAATAAAGGCTGTGGCTACAGTAATGAAAAATGGCTTAGCCCTTCTTAATATCTCTATTCCTAAAAAGATGTAATTTTCTGTGTGCGCAGATATGTTTACTCAATTAACTATAATTCCTATAATATAGCTATGAAACAGAACTTTAGAGTTTTTAATCTTATTGTTTTGGTAGCGATGTGCTTGGCTTCTGTTACATTGGCTGATAACCAAAATTACCGCTATACCAATGAGACAAATGTGGTGGACTCACGTTTGGAATTTGCTAACCCACACTTTTCACCTTCCAGTTTTGAGCCATGGCTAGAGTTGTATGCGCAGGTCAAAGCTAGAGAGGTATTTCACATATTGGTGGAGGAGAAGGCAATATCCCCAAGGGGCATTGTTATAAGCGATAATCTAAAGATAACAGATACTTTGGAATATTCAAAAAATAGTTTCATTATTATTGAGGATTTGATTCGGTATTACCAGGACAAGTATGCTGGAAGAAATTTGTTAGCAGACCTAGAAAACTTGAAAATTATCGATGATTTTGGCTATCTGATATTGCTAAAAGGCATGAGCGGTACAT
>CAIUUT010000170.1 GCA_903902445.1 uncultured Candidatus Marinamargulisbacteria bacterium | reverse complement strand
CCGTATTTATTGGTTAAATAGTGAACTGCGGTTGTTCTAATACTAATTTCAATAACTTCAAGTGCCTGATCCAATAGATTTCGCAATTGGTGATCAAATTCATATAAGGCTAATACTTTTTCAAAGGATGCTCCTTGCTTAAATATGTGTCGACTTTTTTCAAACGGAAGACAATATCCGCTTAGACGATAATAATTAATTTTTTGCAAAACCTTTTTTGCAAATTCTTTATCTATAAATTGAAGACCTCTATCTTCAAATAAATTAATTTGGTTCTCAATGGATATTGGGGGTTTAATATACTTACGCAACGATTTCTCCTGCAATTAGAAAAGAAAAAAGCCACCCAAAATGCGCATTAGTCCGAAAACTAAGAGGCGTGGTGGCTATGTTACTTATTATTATACACAGAAATTTCAAAAATGAAACATGCTTATTATTTTTACAAGAATAAGCTCTTAAATAATTTAATATTAGCATAATATATACGACCACAGCTACTATCCGTAAATAATCATTTTTGGCTCACCAATCAGTATCTTAGTAACTAATGCCTGTATTTGGAGCATACGTTTAATTGAGAAGATGGAAAGCCTCACAATTAACATCGCCAAGAATATACTAAGAAACGGATTATTTATACTAGATGGATAGTAGACTTCCTTTAGAATAAAAATAAACGAACAAAGAATAAGAAAACAAATTAGTTTTAAAAATACATTAGGCCATCGAAAATATTTATTATCTGAAACAACTACAGAGTTATCTATCTTATTAACATAATTAACCACTAAATCGATAATAATGAATTTCTTAAAAATTTTAATATTTTGTTTACCCATATCTTTCTGAAGACCTTGTTTATATGGATAACATGGATTTGCAATAAATTTCTGTTCGGGTTTATTCGTGTCTCTAATTTTGATAATTCCTATATTTAACTGATCGAACATAGTTTTCAACCAAGATATTTCAGATATTATATTTGAGGACTCAACCTTTACTTCCTTAATGATGAGTTGGTGGTGCTCTTGAGACAGTTGATCAAAATGCCTTTTATAAATATGTTGATTTGTTTGAACTTTAATAAATTCTTGGAAAATATCTTGCTTAAATTGGTTTAAGTCGTCGGAAAATTTTGAAGAAACATCTAATACTTCTTTGATAATTGAGATACATAATGTAAGTTCATTTTTCAGCAACTTAATGTCATCAAAAAAGGTTTTAGACTTATGTTTAATATCAACAATCGTTAGGTTTTTTATTTTATGAATTTCATAGTTTTTATAGTGGTTGTAACTTTTATTTTTTATAAATTCATCAAATTTAAAGCTTTCGTAAAATTCCTCTTTAATCGTGATTTCTTCATTATCTACGATACAACCATGCTTGATGACTGCAATCAGTGATCCTTTCTTTTCTAATCCAGAGTAGAGACAAATATCAATACCTGATGGAATTATTTCAAAGTCATTGATAAAATCATTAACCAATTTGAGAAACTGAAAAGCCACTTTAACGTGGTTCTTGTTTTCTCTTTTTGCTTTCTTATCAGTTATACCTTCATCAAAATAATCGGCGAAATAAATAATATAAGCATCTATTGGTTTGTTATATTCAAGTTTAAAACTTTTAACCCGACCTTTGTAAAACTTAAATTGGTCATAGGCTTTATCATAAACACCTTCTTCTTTCCAAATAACTGTTGGAATTTTATCTATTAGATCGTTAATAAGTATTAAGTCATGAAAATATGCACTGTCAAATTCTTGTAGCGAAATTAATTGAT
>CAIUUT010000169.1 GCA_903902445.1 uncultured Candidatus Marinamargulisbacteria bacterium | reverse complement strand
CCACCCTTATCAATTTATCTGGAATTGAGCCTAATAAAAAAACAAATTTAGTCAATAAGGAAGAAAGAAAAAAACTACTACACCTCTTTAAAGACTTTAGACTCAAGGTAAGTTCCTTAGACAGTGTGCATAAGGCCATCATTACCACAGGAGGTATTGAGCTAAAAGACATTGACCCTAAAACCATGAAATCAAAAATAATAAACAATCTCTCTTTTGCTGGAGAAATTATTAATCTGGATGCACCTACTGGTGGCTATAACCTGCAACTATGCTGGAGTACTGGATATATGGCGGGGAAAGAAGCTTTTTCGATAAGCTAAGCATAATATATTTGCTGTCAGAATGATGTATTTTCTATTCACGTCTCACTATTCATCATTCACTATCTATAATATAGTCTGGGAACCCGCTTCCCAATGCTGCACATAACTTCATAATCTATGGTTTGAGTAAGGAGCGCTACTTCTGCTGCGGTAATGGTTTCCTGTTGTTGTGTGCCAATGAGCGTGGCTTCATCGCCAATTTGTACTCTTAGATCATCCGGAATCTCTACCAGCGTCATGTCCATGCAAACGTTTCCGATAATGTCACAACGCCTACCCTTAATAATTACTTGTCCGTTATTGGACAATAAGCGACTGTAGCCATCGGCATAACCAACACTAAGCACAGCGACTTGCATATTTTTTCGAGCAATATAATTCGTGTTGTATCCAACTGCTGTATCCTCTTTTATATGCCTAAGAAAAATAATTTTTGTTTTAAATGTCAGCACCCCTTTATAGAGGGCAATTCCAACTCGTACCATATCGAAATGGGCCGCAGGGTAGTTGATGGTAGCCGCAGAGTTGGCGGCATGGATCAGCGGTATTTGGATATTTTTATGCTCTAAATCCTTCAAAACCTCTCCAAACTTTTGCAACTGTCCTTGTGTATAATTTCTGTCTGAGTTATCAGCATCCGATAAATGCGTAAACAACCCTTCTAAGAGCAAATACTTACTGTTTGTAATTTGTTTAGTAAAAGCTAAAACCTCAGAAGGCTCTACCCCTACTCTACTCATTCCAGTATCCACCTTGAGGTGAACTTTAAGCTGTTTTTTGTATTGAGTGCTTATTTGACTCACTGCCTCAATGAAAGCCTTGGTGTAAACCGTTAGTGTAATATTGTAATACAAGACACTTTGTAGGAATCCATAATCTGTAAGCTCTGTAAGAATGAGAATCGGAGTACTAATACCTGCCTCACGCAGTTCAATGGCTTCTTGCACTGTTGCCACACCTAAATAATCAGCTCCTGTTTCTTTGGCAACATTGGCAACGGCAATCGCCCCATGGCCATACCCATCCGCCTTTATTACAGCTAAAAACTTGGTGCCAGGTCTAATAATCGTTCTCAAGTTAAAAATATTTGATTTTATTTTGGCTAAATCAACAATTAGGCTCGTTCTCACTGAAACTCCTCAATAAACCAATATTTTAATCTATAATTACAATCATACAATGGCGCAAGATTTTGCGCCAATATAGTACATTTTCTTACCTTCCAAACATCCAAACCTTAACCTGCAAATAATATATTTGCAGCTACTTATCCCCGTAGCCTAAGGGCATATTTTTGTGCCAATTATAGGCAGTTCTAATAATGGCATTTAAGTCGTATTTTGCTTTCCAGCCCAATTCTTTTCTGATTTTATCTGAAGAAGCAACTAGAAAATCAGGATCTCCAGCTCGTCGTTCTGTGATTTTGGTAGGAATTGTTTGACCAATGACCCTTTGCGTTTCTTGCACAATTTCCTTAACACTGTATCCTTCACCATTGCCCAAATTGAAGTTATTAGAAGTATTACCAGCTAGCAAATAATCCAGCGCCAATAGGTGTGCCTGCCCTAAATCATTAATGTGAATATAATCACGAACACAAGTTCCATCAGGGGTTGCGTAATCATCGCCAAATATTCCTAAGAACTCTCGTTGCTTATTAACCACCTGAAAAATAATAGGGATGAGATGTGTCTCAGGGGTATGATCCTCGCCAAT
>CAIUUT010000168.1 GCA_903902445.1 uncultured Candidatus Marinamargulisbacteria bacterium | reverse complement strand
GAAAATTTTACCGAATTAGGGCTTTATCCTTATGCTAAATATTATTTAGGTGATATTCGTGAGCGTTTCAATCAGTATTGGCGCAACCATTTCAACACCATTGGTATTAACGGCATGAATGAATCAGTGTTGAATTTTATGGGTAAGGCTCTTTCCACTAAAGAAGGAACAGAGTTTGCTAATAAAATCATGGACTTCATGTTGCAACGTCTTGGCGCCTATCAAGAAGAAGATGATCAATTGTATAATTTGGAAGCTACTCCAGCCGAAGGTGCCACTCATCGTTTTGCCAAAAAAGATAAAGAGCTTCATCCTGATATTATTGTCGCCAATGAAGCTATGTATAAAGAAAGAGGAGCTGCTCCTTATTATACTAATTCCACGCATTTTCCAGTTGACTACTCCAATGATATTTTTGATGTTTTAGAAAAACAAGATGGCATGCAAATTAAATATACTGGTGGTACAGTTATTCATGTTTTCTTGGGTGAAAAAATGCCAGATATTCAAAGTACTAAAATGTTGGTCAAGAAGATTGCTGAAAGTTTTCATTTACCTTATTATACGATCAGTCCGACTTTTTCTATCTGTCCTAAGCATGGTTATTTGCCTGGTGAACAACGTTTTTGCCCGGTTTGCGATGATGATATTGGTTATATTAGGGAACAAAAAGAAAAATTACCTCTTTAATTTTTATCTAAATTTAGTAGTAATTAATTGCCTGTTACTACTAGTTAAAGGGTGCTATAATTTAACTAACTAATTAATAACTTAAGATATATGGAAGGTGACAAACAAATGGAGCGACAACCTTGCGAGGTGTACTCCCGAATCGTTGGTTATATCAGGCCAGTCGATCAATGGAATGCCGGTAAACAATCAGAATTTACCGACAGAAAGACATTTGACTCATGTGGTTGTTCTTCTGAAAGCGAGTATATATAAGTTTTAATTCATGATTATTGGTGGACTTCAGCCAGTAACACTCTTGGATTATCCTCAAAAAGTGGCAGCCATTGTATTCACTAGTGGATGCAACATGCGCTGTCATTTTTGTTATAATTTTAAATTAGTGTTGCCGGAATTAATTAAAGATCAGCAGTCTTTTAAAGAAGACGAGGTTTTGGCTTTTTTAAAAAGACGTAGCCAGTATTTGGACGGTTTAGTGATTACTGGCGGAGAACCGACCATGCAAGCTGACTTGCCAGAATTTTTAAGGCAAGTCAAAGATTTCGGTTATCAGGTCAAATTAGATACTAATGGCTTGTTGCCCGAAGTTTTAGAAAAACTATTGCTAGAAAAGTTAATTGATTATATCGCCATGGACATTAAGGGTCCACTTGATCAGTATGAAAAATTTTGTGGCGTTAAAATTAAGCCGGAAATAATTGCTAGTAGTGTCAAGATTGTCAGGAATTCTGGTTTGCCTCATGAATTTCGCAGTACTCTAGTTAAGGGTCTTCATCAAAAAAATGATATAATAGAAATGGCTAAGGTGATTGAGGGCGCTGATTTGTATTATTTACAGAATTTTCAAGCGGATGAAATTTTAAGTGGTGATATTAGCAAGGTTTCTGGTTTTACGTTGGAAGAATTGGAGGCGATGCAGAAATCAATCAAAGGTTTAGTTAAACAATGTTTAATTAGATAAAAAATAATAAAAAATATG
>CAIUUT010000167.1 GCA_903902445.1 uncultured Candidatus Marinamargulisbacteria bacterium | reverse complement strand
CTTTATTCAAAATGGGAAACCGTAACCGCCAACAACTATTCATCCAGCATTGTAGGGGTTATCCGCGAGAGCAATACATTAAACCGAAGCATTAACACGCTCTTCTATGCAACCAATCTTCCAGAAATACTTGGGTGGAGCTTAAACAGTAGCTCTTTATATGGAAATTTAACAGATACTGGCTCGTATGCAGTGAAACAGCTTAACGTTGATGGTACACTAAAACTATCGAACACCCTTCAAAGCGGATTTAATAGTTGGTATTCTAGATATGATAGCTCCTACTATGGTCTACGCCTATTTGGAAGAATAAAAAACGATCAAAGCCAATTAGGGTTAGCGGCTCAAATTCGACAAAGTAACGGGCAGAAAAGCCAGACACTTTCCTTAACCTACCAAAGCCAGAATTTTATTCTCAACCCCTCGCTCTTCAATCTATATGGGGACTACTCTTGGGCAAGTGACTACTATAGCTCATCCATATCAGTAGGGATTCAACATCGTTTCCTTTCCGTACACGATTTAACTTTCAGAGTTTTATACTACGTATACTATAGTAATTTAACGAACACTTCCTGGAACAATCCCTCTATACAGCTAACTGACGAAATCGCATTAATGAGCAATTGGGATCTTTCTTGGACCTATGAACAGTATTTTGGCTCTTCAGCCCAAGGCATTTCTCTATACTTGAATAACACTATCTATTTCTAAAAGTTCGTAATGCTATAAAAATACAAACCACTAGACAATTTCTATTTAGATACGCTATTCTTAATGTTCTGAAAATTATGAGAAATATACAAAAGAATATAGAACACCTTCTCGAAGCCATTATTTTTGGCAGTAGATGGCTTCAAGCTCCTTTGTATCTTGGCTTAATTGTAGCCGGAATCTTATACTCCTACAAATTTTTAATTGAATTGTTTCACCTGTGCGTCAACATTAATAGTATCTCCGAGTCAGAAGTCATGCTTGTTATTCTTACTTTAGTGGATATTACAATGGTAGCCAACTTATTAGCCATGGTGATTATTGGTGGCTATGAGACCTTCGTAAGTAAATTAAACATTTCCAACCATGAAGACAAACCTGAATGGCTACAAAGCATTGATGCGGGGACTCTAAAAGTTAAACTAGCCGTCTCTTTAGTTGGAGTCTCAGGAATACACTTGCTGAAAGTTTTTATTAATATCGAGCACCAAGACCTTCAACAGGTAATGTGGCAGATTATTATCCATTTAGTTTTCGTAATTTCAGCTATTGCCTTAGCGTTCACCGATAGTATCGTACACGACAAGCACCCTCACTAGAACTATTGAGTCTCATGGCGTCATAAAGTAAGAAAGCAACCAAATAAAATATAGTTTCTCCTATTTGGATGTTAGTTGCGCCAACATCCAAAGCACATCTTGATCTTTAACCTCTTTAGGGTTGGCTTTAGTAGAAGGAGAACCTAGCGTTGACGCTATTACAGGTTTAGTCTCAATTTCTATAGCCTTAAACGGATTTTCTATCTTTAACGTTCCCTTCAAATCTGTCAAAAATTCACTTAAATCCCTACCCACCAACTTTGATAAAATAGAGTATTTATCATTCACAAAGTCCTTATTGAGCTGTAAGGAAGGTACCAGCAAATTAGCACAAACCTGTCCATGTGGCGCACCAAAAATTGCAGCTAAGGAATATGACATTCCATGGACAATACCAAGCCCAGAGTTTCCAAAAGCAAGGCCTGCATAGTAACTGCCAAGTTGCATATCAACATATTCCTGACTAATTTCATTGCTTTTTGCCTTGAGCAGCTCATAGAAACGTTCTGTGTTTTTTGTTAGCAACTCAAAAGCTTTTAGAGCTAAAGTTTCAGTAAACCATGTTGCCCTCCTTGAAAAGAAACCCTCTACAACATGGGTAATAGCATCAAAAGCTGAATTGGCAGCAACTTGATGGTCCAATCCTATAAGCAAATTAGGATCTAATATTACGGAATGCGCTAGCAAACTATTTTCTCTAATTGCCGATTTTTCCTTATTTTTCTCATTAATAATGACAGCAACATTGGTTGCTTCTGAGCCTGATCCCGTTGTGGTCGGAATGGCGATAAAGGGGATTCCTCTACTCCCAATAATACCCCCTTGGAAATAGAACTCTGGATCTTCTCCAGCATAGTACAAACCCGCTGCGATTTTTGCCAAGTCTAAAACAGAACCACCGCCAATTCCAGCTATCCAGGCAGCTTTCTTCGTTCTACAATAAGCAATAAGCTCTCGAACATCTGCAAGTCCTGGCTCTCCACCTTTATATTGATAAAAGCTTTTCTTAACCGCCAACTTCCCCTGCAATAACTTATACTCCTTCTTTTTCCAGAAAGATTGGCCATGCACAATAATCCCCGCCCCCAACATTTTAGTTAGAACGGGGATTTCAAATAGCTGCCCACTACCAATATAGGTTCTGCTCGGGAACAATAAACTTTCTGTCATAAATTTCTCCTTAGTTTAAAACAATATCCTCTAGCACTAAGCCATCAAAAGCTAAGAAAACGTTTTCTGGTAACTCTTGGCTAATTTTTTCGTAGTCAATATCATGTGTGGTATGAATCAGGTAGGCTCTTCTAGGCTTTATGGTCTCTATTATTCGTAAGGCCTCCTCTAAATTAAGGTGCGTTTTATGTGGTTTATAGCGTAAAGCATTAATAATCAAAATATCGATACCCTTAATCACCATCAACGTTGAGTCAGGGAGGCTCTTTGCATCCGTTATATAGGCCGTATTCCCAAACTTATAACCTAGTATCGGGATTATGCCATGAAACACCAGTAATGGCTCAAAAACCACATCTTTGACACTAAACCTACACTTCTCTTTAATCGTTACCAATTCAATATCTGGCAAACCTCCACCCTTTTGCAAATTTGTTTCAAAAATATAGTAAAATGCTTTTTTAAAACTTGGCATTTCGCTATCTTTAATGTAAATATTCATCTTGCCTGTTTTGCAGGTTATCGAGCGTAAATCATCAACTCCAGCAATGTGGTCATGATGCGTATGCGTTACTAAAACAGCATCTAAGTTCTGAATTTTATATTGCAAAGCCTGCTGTCTGAAATCTGCTGAACAATCAATGAGAATACTAAGATTTTCATTACTAATTAAGACAGAGGTTCTTAACCTCTTGTTTTTGGGATTATCACTTAAACACACCGCACATGTGCAGGAAATTTCTGGAACACCTCCTGAGGTACCTGTTCCTAGAAAAGTCAACTTTGTTTGCATCTACTGTAACTTCAAGTCGCTAAGTTTCAATTTTTTCATACTCAAATATTCCCTTAGCTCCACTACAAGTTCAGTGGCTATAGTTGGTCTAACAAAATTCATCATCCCGATACTTACAGCACTAGCCCCGACAATCATAAACTTCAGGACATCATCTAAGCTCCCAATTCCGCCCATTCCAATAATTGGCACCTGATAGGCTTTGGCTACTTCATAAACCGCTTTCAAGGCTATGGGTCGAATGGCGGGACCAGACAAACCAGCACTGCCTCTAGAAAAAAACAACTTTCTCTGCTCCACATCTACCTCTACCCCAGGAATTGTGTTAATAAGAGATAAAATATCAGCACCCGCTTCCATACTTACTCCTGCTAGTTTTACAACATCAGGTACTGCTGCTGAAAGCTTCACAATAAGAGATCCATCATAAACTTTTCTCACTCCACGCACTAACACATCCACACTGTTTAAGTCTAAGCAAAAGGCCAAACCACCACTCGACACGTTAGGACAAGAAATATTTAATTCAAGAGCGTCTACTCTTTTTTGTTTATTAAGCTCCCTAGCACACTCTATATTTTCCTCAATGGTATGCCCCGCAATATTAGCAATTACTTTAACTTTCTTTAAATTATCTAGTTTAGGCAAACAACTTTGAATTAAATGCTCTAACCCTAAATTTTCTAGGCCTATGGAATTCATCATACCAGAAGGAGTCTCCGCAATCCTCGGTGGCGGATTGCCAACTTTGCCTTTTAAGGTTATGCTTTTTAACGTAATTGCGCCAATTGTATCAAGGTCAACAAACTGCGCATATTCAACTCCATACCCGAAGGTACCAGATGCTGTAACTATAGGGTTCTGTAGCTCTAATTTTCCAAGTTTAACTTTTAAATCTACCATATTTTATTCTTTAAATACTCTTTCATATATTATTATTTGCAAATGGCGCTAAACACCGTGCCTTACCAAACATCTGTTCCACTAAAAACAGGACCATCGACACAAACTTTTTTATAACCATTGTTCGTGCTCACCACACAGCCTAAACACACCCCGAACCCACAGGCCATTCTTGCCTCAAGGGAAACCTCCACCGAAACATTCATTTTATTTCCTACTTCATATATTTCTTTCATCATAGGGATTGGCCCACAAGTCTTAATATGTGTAATCTTATGTTCTTTGATTAAACTTGAAATATTAGCACTATTACATACAAAGTACCCCTTCTCATCATCTACATGGGGTAATACCTCAAAGTCTTTCCACGTAACTAATTCGCTTCTATGTCGAACTCCATGCACGACCACTACATTATTATTATCACAAAGACTCTTTCTAGCAGCCAATAACGGAGCGATTCCGATTCCCCCACCAACCAGCAAAATATTTTCATTTTTACATTGCGTAAAGCCGTTACCTAAAGGCCCTATTATATCAAGTTTCTCCCCTGAGACCAATTTTGACATTAACGTTGTAACCTTGCCCTTCACCTTATATAAAATGTAAACATGGCCCTTATCCCAATCGTATATTGAAAACGGACGCTTTAGCAAACAGGCTGTATTATTTTCCTGTAAAGATAAAGTAACAAAATTTCCAGCTTGAATTAAAGAAGCAATCTTCGCAGCTTGAATCTTAATAATATAGGTTTCCGAAGCAACTTTTTCCTGAAACTTAACTTCACACGTTTCTATTATTTTTTGGTTACACATTCTAACAATCTGCTACTTATAGCTTTTGAGGTATTAACAATACTATCCTCTATTCTAACAGGAAAAATATATTTCATCACAATAATATTTTTATTATCGATTAGAACTAAACGAGTGGCTCCCCGCCCCATTTCTTCCTCAAAATAATCTTTGTCTATGGTGACAAACTCTTGTTTTATTATTTTTTCAAAGCTATTCTTTGGATAAGACTTAATAAAGTCCACATTCCTATGTTTGATGGGGATATAATATCCTTTATTTTGAGTATACATGATCGCCTTGGTTGACTTATATAACTTCATGTAATAATCCAGAACTTTCTGCGCAATCACCTCAAAATTTGTTTCTCTAGAAATGTCATTTACAAATCTAATAAAATTATTATGAGTATCCGCCTCAAGTTTATAGGAGTTTTCAACATGCAAATCATTATAACTTTTTGCCCAACGATATAGGGTCTCAAGGAACTCTAGCGATCCATTAATTTCATTATCGCTGACTTTCCCATCACAAATAAAAAAGCTAAATAATTCACCCTGATCCAAAAACATAGGAATAAAATTATGTATTCGCAAATGTTGCCAAAGTTCTTTTTCACTTCTTAGCTGAACATTATATTCCTTGGGAAGAAGCACTGATTCTCGGTAATAACCTTCCATTTCATCAATGTCCAATATTTTATGAGCATCGAATAAATTCTGCACAAAAAGACTCTGTTTGGTAAAACGGATGTTTTCAACATCTTGCGTCAAATATCCAACAAAATTTACTAACTCAAAACTATCACTCTTGTTTATAAACAATAAGTATTTATGGATATTATATTTTTTTAAATAGGAGTTAAGAAAAATATCCTGATTATAGAGAATCCTTTTTTTCCTTTGATAAAAAGTTTCTACAGAGGTTTTTTTCTTTTGTAACAGAAGGTCAAAGACCATAACACAACACCATGCCTCAATTTTATTGTTTTCTTGTAGTAATTACAAGAGCATTTTTATACCTACAGGAAAAGCGAGCTACTTCAAATTGGAGTACTACCACCTATTTATCTAACCACTTTTTCTTGGTTTTCTTGCCCACAGGACTTCTCACTAAAGCTCGCCCAATAATCTCTGAAACATTCCTGATTCCTTGGACATAAATTTTTTGTTTAAATTGCTTTTCAACTTCTTCAACTTCTGGCAAATTATCAATAGGCACAAATATTTCCTTAATATTATTATTTTCTGCCGCCAATAACTTTTCACGAATGCCACCAACTGGCAAAACCTGTCCGTGCAAAGATATCTCGCCAGTCATCGCAATATCATTTCTTATAGGTATTTTTGTATAGGCGGAGATTAATGCAATCGTAATGGCAACTCCCGCAGAAGGTCCATCTTTGGGAATGGCATTTTCAGGGATATGAATATGCACATCCGTCTTCTCAAAGTAATCTTTTGATAAGCCTAAATCCTTAGCGATAAACCGTACATAGCTTAAAGCAGTTTGAGAGGACTCCTGCATAACATCTCCCATTTTTCCGGTCAGTTTCAATATGCCTTTACCCGCAAAGACCGATACTTCCACTGGCATAATCTCACCACCGCTTGAAGTATATGCCATACCCTGTGAAACACCAACCACAGGACAATCTGGTAGTAATTTATGTTTATATTTCTGAATGCCGAGAAATTCCGCCAAGCTACCGGCGCTTACTTGTAACCCCTTACTCTTCTGCAAAATCAGCAATGCAGCCTTTCTTGCCAAAGTTGCAAGGCATCTTTCTAGCTCTCTAAGTCCAGCTTCCCTAGTATAATACAAAATTATTCCTCTCAACGCCTCTTCCTCTATTTCCAGCTGATTTTGACTTAAACCATGGGCCAAAATTACTTTGGGTAGAATATATTTTCTAGCAATCACCAACTTCTCTTCCAAATTATAGCCAGATAAATTTATCACTTCCATTCTATCAAGCAATGGACTCGGAATATCCGCAATATTGTTGGCCGTAGCAATAAATAAAACCTCACTTAAATCTACAGAAACTTCTAGGTAGTAATCATAAAAATTTTTATTTTGTTCCTTATCTAAAATTTCAAGCAATACAGCGGCTGGATTACTTTGGAAGTTTTTTGTCATTTTATCCATCTCATCTAACAAAATAACAGGATTCCTAACTTTTGCAGTTCTTAAAGCTTGAATTATTCTACCCGGCATTGCCCCTACATAGGTTCTTCGATGTCCTCGCAACTCACCCTCATCGTTCATTCCACCCAAAGCTATTGTTATAAACTGGCGGCCCATAACTTGAGCAATTGACTTGGCAATACTTGTTTTTCCGACTCCACTTGGACCGGCCAAACACAAAATAGAACCCTGGATATTATTAGTTAGTTTATATACTGCTAAGAATTCAGTAATTCTTTCTTTGATTTTTTCCAACCCATAATGGCGTTCATTCAGTAAAAAATGAATTTGATCCATTTCAATAAAACTCTGTTTTTCCTTGTTCCATGGTAAGTCAAGCAACCACTCCAAGTATGTCTTGATGATACCCGCCTCTGCAGAGATACTAGGACTCTTGCGAAGTTTGCTTATTTCTCTTAAGGTTTTTTCTCTAATCTCCTCAGGCATATCTGAATTATTGATGCGCTCTACATAATCGCTAATTTCATCAAACTCAATAGTTTCTCCCAATTCTGCTTTAATCGCCTTCATTTTTTCTTTTAAATAGAATTCCTTTTGCGATTTCTCGATTTTAACCTTCACCGTGGAATTAAGTTTTTCTTCTACTCTAATAATATCAATTTCTTTTGTAAGTAGTTCTACCATAGCCTGCGCTCTTTCCTTCGAACCACTCATATTCAATAATTGCTGCTTTTCGCTCATACTAAACATCATAAAATGGGCAATCGAATAAATAAACTTACCGATATCTTTAGTATTTAGCACCTCTTTAATAATGGTTGAGGGAATTATTTTATTTAAAGATAAATAAAGCTCTAATCTTTCATAAATAATCTTAATTAAGGAATTTTTCTCTTGTTTGGATGAAAAATCATCAATTTCTAAATATGGTTCTACTTGTGCTTGACCATAATTCTTTTCAGAAATTAACGAAACTATTCGCACTCTTTCCTGGGCATTAATCAGTATTTTATAAGTTAAAGAATCAATCTTTGATATTTGCACAACATCCGCGATCACCCCGACATCATGGATTTGCTCATAAGACGGATCATCTACACTTACTTTCTGTAAGGTTAACACCAACTTCTTATTCTTTTCTTTAGCAAATTCTATAGCATTAACAGACTTACTTCTTCCAATAAAAATTGGAATAATTATATTGGGAAAAACGACAATATTCTTTAAAGGTACGAAAGGATATTTATGCAGCATCTTTGGCTATATGAGCAGTCTGAGGAAATCTAGCAATAATACTTTCAGTATTTATAACAATTTCCTTTTTCTCTTCTTTTTGTAAAGAGGGTGCTTCATACATGTGATCGAGCATTAGAGACTCGGTGATCGAACGCAAAGCCCTTGCCCCCATTTTCTTCTTCACCGCCAGCTGGGCAATAAGGCGCAGCGCATCTGTAGTAAATCGCAATTTAATATCATCAATCTCCATAAGTTTCTGATATTGTTTTATTAAGGCATTCTTTGGCTCTGTCATTATTTGCACTAACTGATCCTCCGTTAGCTCCTTAAGCTGACTAACGATTGGCAATCTTCCAACTAATTCTGGGATAATCCCATATTTAATCAAATCTTCAGACTCTATTCTTTCTTCAAAAGCAATATCTTCAGTTTTTTCACCAATAAAACCAATAAGTTTTCTATTATTTCGGCGATCAATAATTTCATCTAAACCATCAAAAGCTCCACCACAAATAAACAAAATATTCTTGGTATCTACTTGTATAAATTCATCATGAGGATGCTTTCTTCCAGGATGAGAAGGAACATTCACTACGGTTCCCTCTAATATCTTAAGTAAAGCCTGCTGTACACCTTCCCCAGAAACATCTCGAGTAATAGATCTATTTTCGCTCTTTCTAGAAATCTTATCAATTTCGTCAATATAAATAATCCCTCTCTCGGCTTTTGCTACATCATCTCCAGAAATTTGCAGCAACCTGAAAATCACAGACTCGACATCTTCTCCCACGTACCCAGCCTCTGTCAGGGTCGTAGCGTCAGCAATAGTAAAAGGGACATCTAATACACGAGCCAAAGTTTGGGCAATAAGAGTTTTTCCACTTCCGGTTGGTCCCACTAAAAGAATATTTGATTTTTGTATCTCTACGGTATCAACTATTCCTTTTTCGCTCTCATTTATTAATCTTTTGTAATGATTATAAACGGCTACAGAGATTACCTTTTTAGCAACTTCTTGCCCAATAATATATTGATCAAGAAAATTATTCATTTCCTTGGGTTTTACCAAATTCAAATTTAATGCATGCTTAGAGCCACTTTTTTGATTTATCTTATAACCTGCTTCTAAACACTGATCGCAGATATAAACCTTTTCGCGTCCTTCTAAATCACTCTCAAAAAGACAGGTAGCTTCAGGCTCAGTTGCTCCGCAAAAGGAACATATCGCTATACTCTTTTTTGTCATGCGTTATTTCTTTTTATTGAGATGTAAATCACTGAGAGTTAACACATCATCAATCAGCCCATAGTTTTTCGCCTCTTCAGATGACAAGAAAAAATCTCTGTCAGTATCTTTGCGAATTTCTTCATAAGGCTTGCCGGTAGCTTCCACTAAAATGTTATTTAAGTAATGCTTTAATCTCAGGATTTCTTTTGTCTGAATTTCAATATCCGTAGCTTGTCCTTGCGCACCACCAAGAGGTTGATGAATCATTATTCTGGAGCTTGGCAAAGCATATCTTTTGCCTTTAGTTCCAGCAGATAAAAGGATTGCCCCCATACTTGCTGCTTGACCAATACAAATTGTAGAAACAGGGGTTTTTATATAACGCATCGTATCATAAATAGCTAACCCAGCCGTAACAACGCCACCAGGACTATTGATATACATAAAGCAATCTTTCTCAGGATTTTCAGCTTGTAAAAACAATAGCTGCGCCACAATTAGATTTGACATGTGATCATCAATCTCTCCACCTACGAAAATAATTCGCTCTTTTAACAATCTAGAGTAGATATCAAAAGATCTCTCGCCTCTACCCGTTTGCTCAATTACCATTGGCACTAACATGTTTGCTGTTGTACTACTAATAACCATAATCATTACCTCCCCAATTTTTGCTATAAATACTAAATTATCTTACTATTTCTTTCTTACTTTTGCACAATCCAACAAATAATCAATCACTTTTCTTTGAATAATAAGTTCTTCAAAGTTTTGTTTCATTTGCTCTAACTGAACAAACAACTCTTGTCTTTTGGCTTCATCTTTTTCATGTTTAATATTCTCTTCAATTTCTTGTTTAATATCTTCCTCACTTACCTCAATTTTCTCTTGTTTAGCTATAGAGTCCAGCCCTAATAGATATTTAACATTATTAAGAGCTTCCTGTCGGCAATCATTCTTCAAGTTTTCCATAGTTTTCTGTGTCATTTGTAGGTAGGAATCTAGCTTTAGGTTATATTGACGTAAGTTCATTTCCATACGTCTTATCATATAATCTATTTCTTTATCCACCATTACCTCAGGGATATCTTCTTGCACATTTTCGATTATCCATTTCATAATGTCTTCTTTAAGCTTATTCGTAGCCGCCAACTCTCTATCCGTACGCAATTTTTCTTCTGCAAATTTTTTATACTCATCTACAGTCTTTTTATCTGTCTTAGCACTCACAAAAGCATCATCAAGCTTGGGGGTGTTTTTAAGTTTATTAATTTTTATTGTCACCTTAAAATCAGCTTTCTTCCCAGCCAAATCAGCATCCTTACTATCTGCGGGAAAATCCAGAGAAAACTCTTTTACATCCCCTACTTTACTTCCTAATAAGGCCTCGTCAAACTTTTTGTCGATTAATCCGTTGCCTATTTTCACTACATAATCAACTTTAGTAAGTTTATTGTTAATCTCGCCTTCAATCTTTGTTTCCAAGTCAACAGTAACCACACTACCTTGTGCGATACTCGCGGTGTCGCTCTCATCGTAAGTTGCATTACTTTCCAAGAAACTTTCGATTTCCTTGGACACATCTTCTTTTTCAACTTTAACACTCTCTTTTTCCAGCTTAATGCCCTTGTAATTTTTTACTTTTACTTCTGGCTTAACCTCTACACTAACCAATACCTTTAATGGTTTCTGCTCTTCCAAAGTGATAATTTGTATATCCTTTGGGTAGTCAATTACTTCAATATTGTTCTCTCTAATAACACTGGAATATTTGTCATTCATTAAGTCCATTACTGCTTCATAAGACAATCTCTCAAGTCCGTAATAATTAATAAAATATGGTTTCGGTATTTTCCCTGGACGAAAACCAGGAAT
>CAIUUT010000166.1 GCA_903902445.1 uncultured Candidatus Marinamargulisbacteria bacterium | reverse complement strand
AGCATGCACCACCAAATTCTCATCCTTATAAAAAACGTTCTTATCAACTTATGTTATTGAAAAAACAAATTGCTTAATTTATCAAAAAGTGACATTTCTACTTTGCACAAAAGGTGACATTTCTACTTTGGGTTGACAATTGTAACAATTATTATGAAATTAGCTTTTGGGTGTGCCTAAAGGGATTGTCCTCGACTTCGTGAAATCAGTCTGCGGTGTCGTAAAAGATGGAAATAAAACTGGTGCGCCTAGAGGGATTCGAACCCCCAACCTCTTGATCCGTAGTCAAGTGCTCTATCCAGTTGAGCTATAGGCGCCTTTGGGAATGAGTTAGTTTGGATTAACGCTTATTCTGAGGATATTTTAACAGGGTAAGTAGATTTTGAAAACTAAAGAAAAATGTAAGAATTATATACAAAAAAGGGTTAAATATTATAATATGAAAACATGAGCAGCTATTCATAGAAGAGGGGGAATTAATGGATTTTAATGTTTTTCTAGCACCAATTACAATGCTTTTGATTTTATACATAGGCTTGCCAGAGCTTATTAAAGAGCCGCAGGACTATTTACAAATACCCGCTTTTATGATTGTGTTTGGTGGGGTTACTTTTTCCATAATATTTGGAACGCGCTTTGTTAACTTAAAGTCATATTTAAAAGCGTTACGCTTTATTGTAATTCCTCAAAAGAGAATTAGTGCTGAAGAGGCGGTTAAAATTATTGTTAACCTGTCCAGAATAGCGCTTACTAATGGCAAAGGCGCCTTAATTCCTGAAATAGAAAAAATCAAGGATCCTTTTTTGCAATATGGTGTTGAACTGGTTGTGGAGAAATTTCAAGAGCCATTTATTCGTGCGGCTTTGTACAACAGTATTGATGAAATGCAAGAGCGCCATACTACCATTATCGGCATCAACAAAAATGCAGCGGTTGTTGCTCCGGTATCTGGAATGGTTGGTACCATTGTAGGGTTGATTCAAGTTTTAAGAAACATGGCAGATCCTTCAAATTTAGGAAAAGCAATGGCACTTGGTCTTATTGCTACTTTTTATGGTGGATTTTTCTCTGGGTTAATATTTACACCTATGGCGCAGAAGTTAAAAATAATGAGTGATGAGGAAGCGAGTTTAAAACGTATGATGGCAGAGGGAATTTTGTTTATTTGTAAAGGTGAGGTTCCTATTAAGGTTGAGAAATATTTACTTAGCTACTTAACAAACTCTATGGTGGCAAAAAAATCTAAAAGTAATAAATGAGCTCTCATAAGAAAAAACATAGTGTGGAGGAAGGCGAAAGCCCAATTGGGTTTGTTATGTTTGGTGACTTAATGTCACAGTTGTTATGTTTTTTTATTCTTTTATTTGTGTTTGCCTCCCAATTTACTGCTAAAAATGAGGGTTCTACCTATGAGGATTTATTAAAGAAAATTAGTGAAAGTTTTAAAAAATCAGTTAATGAGAAATCGGTTACTAAGGTGGTTTCACCCAAAACTCCACAAAAAGATACTGCTGCGGATAAAAAGGAAGATAAAGTAGAAATTAAAATTGCCAAAGAAATAAAGCAAATTATTAATGATGAGAAGTTAACGGAATATGCGGATGTAATCATTGAGGAGCAAAAAGTGCGCATTGTTTTACAACAGCCCATTTTATTTGATTCAGGTCAGGCTGAATTAAAAGTATCAGCACCCGAGATACTTTCCTTAATCGGGCAAGTCATAATGAAAACTAAAAACCCAATAGATATTGAGGGGCATACAGACTCTGACCCGATCCACACTGATAAATATGACTCCAATTGGGATTTATCTTTTGCTAGGTCGTACGCCGTCATTAAATATTTTGTGAAAAATGTAGGGTTGTCCCCGCTTAATATGCATGCGATTGGTTATGGCGAATATAGGCCCATTGCGCCAAACGATAGCCTTCAGAATAAAGCTAAGAATAGAAGAATAGAAATTAATCTATACTTTAAAGAAGGCGTGAAGCTAAAAGTAGTAGAAAACAAGACTACTTCGTAGCTTTTTCAGATTTATTACTCTTTGGCGAATAGACAAGTTCATTGTTCTTTACAGAAACATTTACCGTGGAATTCTCAGTAATAACCCTATCGATAAGCAGGTCAGCGATTTTATCCTCAACAATATCTTGAATGGCTTTTCTTAAGGGTCTAGCGCCTTTGTTTTCAACATTGGCTTTCGCAATTACATAGTCTTTGGCGGCTGAGTTTAACTTAATAACAATTTTTTTATCGGATATTCTTTTATTAACATCATCAATAAAGATTTGAGTTATTTCTTGAAGGTGGTCTTTATTAAGCGATTTAAATATTATGATATCGTCGATACGGTTAATAAACTCTGGACTAAAAGCCTCTTTAACCTCACTCATTATTTTCTCTTTCATACGCTCGTAATTACCAATATCATCGGAGGATGTTCTAAAACCAAAAGAGGAGTTGTTTTCTATGGTTTTAGCACCAATGTTTGAGGTCATAATGATGACTGTATTCTTAAAGTCTACTAACTTTCCAGTAGAATCTGTTAATCGGCCGTCTTCCATTATTTGTAAAAGCAAATTATTTACTTCGGGATGTGCTTTTTCCACTTCATCAAAGAGTACAATGGAGTAAGGCTTTTTTCTAACAGGCTCAGTGAGCAGCCCGCCCTCGTTGTAGCCTACATAACCTGGTGGAGAGCCAATAAGCCTAGAGATGGTGTGTTTTTCAGTGTATTCACTCATGTCTAAGCGTACAATCAAGTCTTCTTTTCCGAAAATATAATGAGCCAATTGTTTGGCGAGCTCTGTCTTGCCTACGCCACTTGGCCCAAGAAAAAGAAAGGAGCCCGTTGGGCGGCTGGGGTCTTTAAGGCCTGCTTTGGAGCGTTTTATAGATTTGGAAAGGGCCTCAATGGCTTCAGTTTGTCCAATAACATGCTTTGCTAAATCGCTAGCCATGTGTTTGAGGCGAGCTGTTTCGGTTTGAGAAAGTTCCTTTAAGGGAATGCCTGTCCACGTGGAAACAACAGAAATAATAGATTGTCTGGTAACTTGAACAACCGGACTTTGCTTTTTATTTAATAGTTTATTTTTAGAAGCCTCTAACATTTCAGTAGAAGCGGCTTCGTCTATTAAATCTACCGCTTTATCGGGTAGTTGGCGATTGGTGATATAGCGTGAAGAGTAATAAACCGCGGCTTCAAGGGCATCATCTACGATTTCAACTTTGTGATAATCTTCGTAGCGTTTTCTAATGCCTTTCAGTATTCGCAGAGTTTCCTCTTGAGTGGGTGGATCGATTAAAATAGGCTGAAATCTACGTTCAAGAGCAGCATCATTCTCGATTGTTTTTCGGAACTCGTTTAGAGTGGTGGCGCCAATGCATTGAATTTCACCACGAGCCAGAGCGGGTTTAAGCATGTTCGCTGCGTCAAGTGCACCTTCAGAGTTGCCTGTGCCAATAATGGTATGAATTTCGTCGATAAAGAGAATTGTGGATCGATCATTCTTAATTTCATCGAGGATTTTTTTAATACGTTCTTCAAATTCACCACGAAATCTTGTGCCAGCAACCAATAACCCTAAATCTAGAGTGGCAACTCTTTTGTTTAGTAAGTTTGGTGGAACCTCGCCATTAACTATTTTTTGCGCTAAGCCTTCTACAATAGCTGTTTTACCTACACCAGCTTCACCCGTTAGGACAGGGTTGTTTTTATTTCTGCGGCTTAGAATTTGCAAGATTCTTTTAATTTCAAACTCACGACCAACGACAGGATCAAGTTTGTTGTCACGAGCTAGTGTTGTTAGGTCTAGGCTGTATAAGTCTAGGGTGGGAGTTTGTTGTTTGGAGACGGTTTCTTCCTCGAGATTATTTTCAGCATATTTTTCACCCAAAATATCCAGAATAGCAGTTCTTATTTTTTGAACATCAATATTGGACTCGATAATAATAGAAGAAATAGCCGGAGAGGTATCCTTTAATACAGAGAGAAACAGATGCTCTACAGATACGTGATTATGTCCAAGTTGACGAGCTTCGTCCCATGCTTGAGAGAGCGTTGCTTTAACCTGAGGCGAAAAGGGGGTGTTTTCATTTTTAATACTACTTTTTTGGTCTTGTAAGTATTTTTGCACAATACTTTTTAGAAAATTAGTGTCTATGTTTATTTTTCTTAAAGCATTAAGGATTATTGGGTCCTCAACTTTTAAGATGCCATATAATAATAGCTCATTATTAATATAGGGTATTTTGAGTTTTTTGGCCTTCTCCTGAGCGAACATTATCACCTGAATGGCTTTTTGTGTGAAACGTGAAAACATAAATATACTCCACAATTATTTAGATTTTAAAATTATATTACAATATCAAAGAAGATATTACAATAAGATAAGAAGAATAGCAAAATATGCTTATGGTAATTGGGTTATATAATAATATTCGTCTATGATCCTTACCTGGCTTGACTTTTAAATTAAAATTGGTGTATATTTTCAATTAGAGATGCGTATAGACGCGAAATAAGGAGGTGAAAATATGAATAAAGGCCAATTAATAGACGGAGTTGCCGCAAACACCAAATTAAAGAAGACGGAAGTTACAAAGGTATTAGATTCTATTTTAGAAAACGTGAAAAGTGCTCTAAAAAAGGGTCAAGATGTATCTTTAGTAGGGTTTGGTACTTGGAAAAAGAAAAAAAGAGCAGCAAGAACAGGTAGAAATCCTCAAACAGGAAAGACTATCAATATTCCAGCAAAAAACACTGTAGTGTTTAGCTCAGGAAAAAAACTTAAAGATGCTGTAAACTAGAAATTTAATGCCCCTTAACCTAAGGGGCATTTTTTATCCCCACACGATGACGTAATTTTTTTATAATAAATATTTGTTGACGTAATACAAAGTGTATGATTATATTACTACGAAATAACCGGTTATTATTTCAAAAAATATAGGAGGAAAAAAATGAGTGCATATAATAGAGTTACTTTGGTCGGAAATCTTGTGCGAGATCCTGAGGTAAAGAAAGTTGGGAAACAAAGCAAAACAAACTTTACCATAGCGGTGGATAGATTTGTGGGAAAGGACAAGGATCCAGAAACGGATTACTTTACAATAGTCAGTTGGGGAAAGTTGGCTGAAGTTTGTGGTGACTATCTGGCAAAAGGCAAAAAGGTGCTAGTGGATGGAAGAATTCAAATCCGTGCCTATGTGCAAGAAAATGAGAAAAAATGGGTAACAGAAATTGTGGCTGAAAATCTGAAGTTCTTGTCTTCTGCTGATAAGGAGAATAGCAAACAGTTAGCTTAAGAAGGAAGTTTATTGGTAGGCGTTAATTTCGCCTACCAATAAATGCAGAAATTATTGTTTAATACATATAGAGAGAGTATAATTTTCAACTAATTATTGTAGTTATTCGTCGAGGGATTGGGGGCTAATTTTTTGAAAAAAATATTAAAATTATTATTGATAATTTTTTGTTTTTCCATTATTTCTTTTTCACAAAGCTCTATGCTTTTACAGAAGCATTTAGAGGAAACGATACAGTCTGCCTTAAATAAAATACTTGGCGAGGGGAAGTCCATCGTCTTTATTTCACTTGTAGGCGAAGATGAAAAGTGGCAAATTAACTACACAAACATGCCTCAGATCCCCGGCTTAGAAGATATGCAAGGTGTGGCCAAACAACAAACCATCATGCCAGGCATTCCCTCTTTAAAATTTATGTCGGAAAGCTCGAGTGGCGGTGGAGTACCCTTGAATTACGAAGTTGTACAAATTCCTGCTCAGGTAAAAAACAAAGAAGTGGTGCTAATCTTGGACTCCAAAATAAAACTTGGGGAGCTAAGAGGTGTTAAACTCTTTGTTGCTAAATTTCTAAATCTAGACGAAACCAAGGGCGATAAGCTCACAATTTTAAAGGAAAACTTTAGTGATGCGGAGAAAAATGATTTTTCGTCACGACAAAAATTAACCACTAAGAGTAAGTTTAATCCCTTAGTCATATTAGCCATAATTATTGCCGTTATTGGAGCCATTGCTGCCATTTTCATTTTCTTTAAGTTAATTGGGAATAAAAATGTCGTAGAGGGTAAGCCTGGCCAAGAGAAACCCGTGGTGCTTGATGATAGCGATAAGCCTGAGACTGATGTGCCAGAGGATGAAAATAAAAAGAAAACACAAGAAGAAGAAGAAAAAATAACGAAAATGGCTGAAACCATTATGGGAAATGGTGCTCGATATTTTAATTTTATTAATGAAGAGAATGTTTATAAACTAAAGTTCTTATTGCAGGTAAAGATTGCTTTGCAACAGGCTACTCCCAAAACAATATCGGTGGTCATGGCTTGTTTGCCCTTTAGACTCGCCTCCTCTATTTTGGTTGAATATCCTTCCAAAATCCAGTCGGAAATTGTGAATAATTTACTAACTTTGCAGCATTACCCTGAGGAAGATATAGTTAATCTAGAAAGTGAAATAAAAGAAAATATTGAATATTTATTTGGTGGAAAGTATCGACTACAACAGATTTTAGAAAAACTTTCGGGTGAGGAGAAGAAGAAAATCTTGCATCAAGTTTCTAAACTTTCGCGAGTAGCCGCTGATGAGTTAAGTTCTCTGGTTGTTTTATTTGAAGATATTCTTTCATTGGATCAGCAGATTTTAAGTAGGATATATAATGATATCGACACGGAAGTAATAGCGATATCACTAATCAACGTTGACAAAGATTTGCAGAAGAAAATAATGGAGTCATTACCGAAAGGTGTTTATGCAATGGTAGACCAATGGTTAAGCTTGAAAGTTAATTCTGCCTCAAAATATGATATTGAGCAAGCGCGACAAAAAGTAATTACCTACGCGCAACACCTAGAGAGAGAGGGGTTTATTAAACTGAGCCATGAGTGAAAAAAACTTTAAATTTTTAACAAAAGACAAAAAAGAGAAATCGTCAAAAGCAAAAAATGAGCAAGAAAAGACAGTAGAAGCGATTGAGGAAAATGT
>CAIUUT010000165.1 GCA_903902445.1 uncultured Candidatus Marinamargulisbacteria bacterium | reverse complement strand
CGAGCGCATTCTTGTTTTTGAAATCCCCAATCGGTCTAATGGTTAAGCGACTATAGGCTGGGTCCTCTACGTAGGATAGTTTTTCTAGCAACAAAGGAGTCTTTTCGTCTGGGAAGAAGGCAATAAACTGTATCATTTGTTCGAACTGTTCGATAGGAGTATCTAGTAGTTCAGAAACCGTCTGGTGGTCCTTATCTAAGATTTCAATGTAGTTCAAAACTGAGGTTAGAAACTGGATGCGCTTGTCGCTTTGATTATACTTAATCTTGGGAAAAGCGTAGGTGTAGGGCTCTATAGCTTTCTTTCCCACGTACGATATACAGTTATTAATCCTTTGTTGCGTATAGTAAATGTGCTTACTCTTGGCAAATACTTCCACTAAATCGGGGTAAAACTCTTCGATAATGTAGCAATACAAATCGACCTTATCGGAGTTACAGTCATTAACAATAGCCTGTTTCACTCTGTTCTTAAACTCAACATTCTCCACTAATATTTTAAGCTTCTCCAAAAACTGCGGTGAGGTTGGGTTTATACTAAGGAGCTCATCCCAATACTTGTCGATATTTCTGGCTAGTGTTAAGTTTACTATCTTTGTCAAAGCTATCTCCTTGCTGCGTATCATAACATATTACTCTTGTTTCACACAAATTAACCAGATCTAAAAATGCTTCTTAAATGTCTTTTAAATGAAATAAAGAATATGTTTCGCAAGCCAGTAGAAAGCAATAATTGTAATTTTGAAATGGAACTTACACTCATAAGTCTTGATTCGCTAAGCAATTAGCCGAACCGGGTGTTCGATTCCGCTCCTAGTTAATATTTCTCCAAAGTTGGACATAAAAATAGGATAGCGTCCGTAGGTGACTAAACTTATCGAAAACAACTAATGTTCCTTAAGGGTTTCCAAAGGGAAGGAAGCCCTTTGGTTCATGTCGCAGACATGAAGGAGGTGAGCCCGAAGGTCGCAACAGAGTGAACGCCGAGCAAGTGCGAGGAAGAGCCAGCAGGAGCTGGCGTCAGTGAACGAATGGGGCCCGATGGAGCAAAACTGGACGTTTTGCGAGAGTGGGAAACCTCCTTGGAGAATCTCCGAATAGGTGCCTGACGTGGAGCCGATGGGCGGAATCGAACCGCCGACCTACTGATTACGAATCAGTTGCTCTACCAACTGAGCTACATCGGCCAATATTTAGTGAAGAGTAATGAGTGAACAGTAATAAGTAAATAGAATCTGAATACCCTTAACTTCCTCCACACAGTTAATCAATATTGAGAAGTATAGCAGTTACAAAACGAGTAGACAATTCTCACTTATTTAAAAATTATTGTTTGAAGGCAATACGTACTAATTAAAAGATTTGGTTTATTCAGCAATTACTATCTGTGCCATCGTCTCGTAAAAAACTAATCCGCATCTTTCCTGTAAGCTGGGTTCCAGCGATTGGGGTCATCTTTATCTATGGTCGTCTTTATTTCTGGCTCTGTTTCTGGCTCTTCAGTAACTTCTGGTTCGGGAGCAACTTCCTCCTGCGCTTTCGGCACAAGGTCTCTTTGGCAAAATCTACAGATTATGGCCGCCTGCTTGATGGTCTCGGCACAATAGGGACACTGTTTGGGGTATTCTTTCTCTGAGGGTATTGGCCTATTTGCTTCTGAGGTAACCGCCAATACCAAACCAACGATCCAACCAATAAAAGTCCACCCGAAAAACAAGTTTATTAAAAAGATGAGGAAAAGATTTCTTTTATGAATTGCCAAGATAGTAGGTAAGAAATATAGTCCAAGGGCAAAGCAAAAGAAGAGTACAATGAGTATCGGTATGGATTGAAATAAAAACATAAAGGTGTCCATTATCTCCCCCTAATACAAGACAAACTTAACGAGTATTTCTCCCCACTGGTTCTCTTGTGCTGCGCCTCTGGTTAATGGCGTAAACTTCCATTTATTTAGTGCATTTACCGCCTGTAAATCTAAATTCACATAGCCCGATTTTCTGGTGACGCTCACGTTAAACACTTCACCCTCAGCGTTCACCCAAAACTTCATTTTCACTTCCGATTCGATCCCTCTTTTTCTAGCCCATTCTGGATATTCTGGTATCTCTGAATAAATAATACTGCGGTTAACAATTGGCCCGTACAACACCATATTGCCAGAGGGATGGATGTCGATACCATTATTACCAGATGCCCCACCCATAATCTCTTTATTTACAATCTGCGTCTTTGAGTTGTCGTTGAGCAGCTCTTTATCTTTATTTTTATTGATATTATCCAAGGGTGACTGCACATTTTTCATAGCTTCCTTATTGACCTTGTCAGGAGTTTTCACTTCTGGAACTTTTACTTTATTATTTTCATTATTAAGCTTATTGGTGTCCTCATTCTTTTTTAAGCCTTTCTTGAGCGTCGAGTTTAGCTTCGCAGAGGTTTTTTGCTCTTGAGCCAGACTTGTTTTTTTATCAGTCACTTTATCAGGCAATTCCTGTTCGTATACGAAAGATATTTCACGATAAATCACTTTGGGCTTTTTCTCAACTTTAAGAATAAAACTTAGGACAATGAGGGAGAACACTGTCAGATGCAGTAAAATAGACACTATAACCGAAAATATGTAGGCTTTTCTCATTTATTGTACTCTCTTGGAAAATCTATAAGCCAGGATTACCAATTTATCTCCTTAAAATATAAATCTGACTTTAGCATAAATATAGGGATCGCCTAATGAATGAGTCGTTAATTTCTCGCTACCCGCTGATAACACATTGCCGACTTCCACTCCCCACCAAAAATCGGTGGTAATCAGGTGATCATAGTTTAATTTTAAGTCAAAATAACTATTTTTGTAACTTCCCGTATTTGTCTTGCCTAATTCCCTAGTATAATAGGATAGGCCTGTACTCAACTCGCCCCCCCAAATATTTTTCCTATAGGAAGCCTCTGCTAGCTTGTCGAATTGATTTGGGATATCTTTACTATATAACGGGAGCTGCAAAAGTAAATCAATTTTTTCTGTGTATATACTTATATCCTTGAATAATCCACCTATTTTTGCCACAAGCACATCTTTGCAGTTTTCAAAGGAATAATAACCGTCATTATCTGGGTCATCCCATACTTTCTTATTGGAGTAATTTTCTAAACTTAAAAAAATATCTTCCTTTTGCGCAAAATAGTTATTAAGAGTAACCAGGGCCCCAATTTTTTCATCAGGCAACAGAATAGTGTTATTTATTTCAGCATAAGTAAAACTAAAGACTTCATCCATCTCTAAAGGAGTCGCCCCCATATACACACTTCCAGCCAGTGTCACATCAGCGGCAAGCTTGACCTGGGCTGTATCTTGCAAGAGCAGGCCTAAATGAAACGCACCAGAACTAATCCAAGGATTAAGGCCCATTTCTAATCGGTGGGGCAACCCGTATAAGTTCTGGTCTCGACTTAAGATTAAGCGAGTATCAAAATAATTATTATTACAAAAGAGAAAAGTCCCTTCGAAATCAGACAAATACTTCTCATTTAAAAAATTCAAATTACCTAAATCAATTTGCAGGTTATTTTCAAAAAAAGAAACGGAGCCGTTGCCTGCAAAGGAATTGGCGTTGAAAAGTTTTCCTGTGTAAAGAATGGGGTAATTGATAAATGTTTTCCAACCCAACTGCTGTGAGTTTAGTTTAGCATCCTTAATATTGTTTTCGTAAGTGCTCAGGTTGACGATATTTTGCTGGTCAAGCGAAATGGCCCCAAGAAAATAGCCTGACTCTAGTAAATCTGCCTGATATGTTTTTTGCCCTGTCGTTCTTTGCAAAATAAGGAAATATGGCATATTGTTCCACACATATCCGTGATAAATGTCGAAATTCAAGTATGAATGCAAGCCAAAAGCAACATTTACTTCATTATATAAGTAGGTTCTATTCGTGCCTAATAACTTAACGTCCTTAAGAAAAGCGCTTTCCATAGCGTCATTATCCTTAGGTTGCACATACCACTTAGCCTTCCAATCTGCATCGGCATTACCAGAAATCTTGGCATCGATATTTAGCTTGCTTTCATTTTTAGCGGTGATAAACAAATCTGGCAAAAGAAATTTATTCTCCTCGCAGAAAAGAAAGCTAGAGACCAACAAAACAACTAAGCATAGCCTTCTAATCACTGTTATGCTCCTTTGCAAATTTAATTTTTTGCGTAAATTCTTTCACCAACTGAGTTTGGAACTCGGCATCAGTCATACCTGCTTGTTCCAGTACTTTATCATATTCCTTTAAAGCAAATAATGACTGCACTTTCCCATAATGAGCATCTAGCTTTCGGTTACCTTGAGGAAATTTGGCTAAATAATCTGAATATGTTTTTAAGGATTTTGCAAAATCCTTGGTATTATAGTAAGTATCCGCAAGGCCAATATATACATCTTCATCCTTGTTATTATTGGCGATTAACTGCTCATAAATGGATATGGTTTTATCGTATAGCTCTAAACTGGCATAATTATCAGCCATAATTTTAGAGGCCGAGAAGTACTCCCTCCCCGACTTAACAATATCTAGATATTGTTGCAAATATTCATTAGCTAGCGCGAATTGTTTCAACTTTCCATGAATAAAAGCTAAATTGATTAATATGTCTTTATAGAGCAGTGGGTAGACGTTCCTTTTGGGTTCTATGGTAGACAACGCCTGATTATATTCCTTTAATGCTTCCTTGTAATAATGCAAATTGAAGCTACAATCCGCACTCTTCAAGATTACATTAAATTTCTTAGGCTCATCACTTATCCCCATTTTAAGTAAGGCATTGAAATTTTCTTTGGCTTCAGCATAATGCCCCAAATTAAATTCACTCCACGCATAGCCATACAACACCATTTTATAAAGAGAACTATTTCCAGGCATCAACGCCAGACATTGCTTAAAATCTTTGGCGGCCTGCTCGTAGCGCTGCTCACCAAACATAATCTCTGCATGAAAATAGTAGGCATCAGGATACGCGGGGCTAAGGGTAAATAGTAAGGGTGCCGCCTTGTTATAATCACCCGTATAAAAATAGCTTAATGCCTCGTAATAAGAAAGAGGAACCTTAAAACTGGTGTCTACAGAGAATTTGCTGTAAAAGGCCTCTATTTCTTTTAGTGTGCGACTATAGTCTCTTGTAAAGAAGATGACTTCTAATATCCTAAAAAACTTTTCCTGCGCATAGTCCCCCTCATCTTTGAGTTGTGAAAAAAATTCCAACGCTTGTACGTAATTGCTACTCGCTAGCATTTTCATGCCCTGAAGCAATACATAGCGCTCATCTGAACTGGGAACACCAGCTTCTTGGTAATAATTAAGTGCCGCCTCATAGTTGTGCGTGTTTGCATTATTTTGAGCCAGAATATAGGAGATATATTGATTATTATTAACAAATATTAATTGTTTGTTTTCTTTTAAGAACAGGGCATCGCGCAGATATTCAAGCGTTTTCAGATCCTGTGTTGCAAAATTGCCAGAAGCCACTATAGCAACATACTGAGCCTCTAAAGCAGCATAGCGCCCTTCTTTGTAAGAAATAACTGCTTCAACAATTTGAATGTTTTGCCTTTGCACCAGCTTTAAGCTTGTTTTACTAATCACTTGGTCGATTTCTTTTACTTTTTGGTAGTTCCCTAAATAATAATAGGCGACTAAGTACATATACTGAAAATCAGCATCGGCTTTTGTATAGTCTGGATATTGTTCATTAAATTGCGCTATAAACTGGCTATACTGTCCCAAAAAAAACTCTTCTTTTAAACGATCCTTCGTATTATCGGTTTGATGAGCAAACAACGGAGAGTTATGTAGGAGGCTAAGATGCGCCGTGTTGTCTCTTTTATTCAGTTCATCCAAAAACGAAAGATCATGCGCAAAGAGGCTGGAGGATATTAGTAATAATATTAGAACGAATAGTTTACTCATAATTAATTTTGCGCAAATAACAGGTTTACCCCCATAGATTCTGGCCCCAAATGAGCACAAAGAACTACACTTCCTTTTTGCAGAATAACTGGGCACTGGGCTCCAAATTTTTCTTTAAACACTTCAGCTTGAACGTTTAATTTTGAGTGTGAAATGCCTATCATTTTGAGCTTAAGTTTACTGTTTTTTATTTGATTTTGCAAGGAGCTTTCCATGGTAGAAAGAGCATCTTCAATGGACTCAGCTCTAGAGAGAAGCTTGAATTTCGCTTCACCATTTTCGGCTAACAACACGGGGCGAAAACTTAAAAGCCGGCTAATTAGATCTCCAAAAGAAGAATCAATATTAACGTTTAGTAAGCCTAAGCTAATAAGTGATTTTAGCGAGGTAAGGGTAACTACTAGATAATTGTTATCGATTAATTCAGCAAGGTAGGAATCACACGCTTCCATTGAAGCACCCGCTTGTATTTTTTCCTGTAAACATATCGCTAACATAGCAAGAGCTTGACCCGAGGTTTTTGAGTCGATAATTTTAATATCGATATCAGAAAATTTATCAGCTGCCTTTTTGGCATTTACTATGGTTTCACTGAAAATAGAAGAAATATGAATAGAGTAAATGACTTTAGCACCTTCTTGAATAAGTTTGGTGTAGTGATTAAAGAAATCTTCCACAGTGGGAGGCGAAGTTATAATATCGGTAGCCCCCTTTTTTTCAGTCATTTTTTTATTAAATTCCGCCTCATTGATATTTAAACCATCTAAATATAATTTATTATTAATAGAAACATACAGAGGAATCACTTCGATATCATGCTCATTGGCTAAGTCTTCGCTGATTGACGCGGTACTGTCAACTAAGATTCGAATTTCACTTCCTATTTTCTTTTTTGATTTATTTTTTTTCTTTTTATCTAATAGTTCTTTAATACTCTCTAAAGACATCCCCTGATTTTTATAATTCAATATTTCTTTAATCGTTTTTTCCACATCTTCTCCATAGACCCTTCTTTTCCCAGAAGTTCTAAAATCTGGCTCAATTAATCCCTTTTCCTCCCAAAAACGAATAGTACGTGTAGTTAGTTTATAATTTTGTGATATTTCTTTAATTCGTAAAACCTTAGACATGATCTTTCCCCTCCCAGATTTCATTAACTCAATATTAAAAGGCAGGCAAACCGCCCTTGCTAAGTCGTTATAATAGTAGCACAAATCTTTATTAACGTTAAATGTTAATTTTCGTAGTAATCTTCCCTTGCGCTTCCATATTATTGCTTTTAATATTTATCGAGGTTTTGTCACACTTTAACGAACGTCCGTTTTGCTCCATATAGACATTACCCCACAAATTTAGGGTTTCGCCCTTCAGCTGCGCCTTCTCAGCCTGTGCCGTGATATTCGCCTTGGTTTTTATATTTATGGCGCCTTCTAACGTCAACATATCTAGCTTTTTATTATAGGTAGCAATGTCTGCCATAATATGAATATCCGCATCTGAAATTACTACTTTTCTGGGAAACACAAAAATATTGTTGCTAAATTGAAGCATTTCCGTTTGGATTAAATATTGCTTATAGTTTAGAGTAGCTTGCGTAAAGCTGCCAGCAACCACTGGGACAATGCTTATAAGAGCGGACTTGGCGGTGATATTCTCTTGGTTCCCACGCAACAGCACCTTACCTTGCAAATAGGCCTGATTATTTGTATACAGCAAATTATCAGCACAAATTTCATATTCCCCCCCCTCCTGCAACGTAGCGGTTACTGCCGCTAACTCTATTCTTTGATGGGGAAAGGCTATCTTTGCCTTTGTGGTTTTAATACCAGTCACCACAGCAAATCCACTATTATTATAGATATGTCCGTTATTTACTACGGCTAGTTCCATGTAATCTTGATTACTCATGAGTGCTTTTTTAGCAAACATGTCCCATCTGGAGATTTTGTTATCCCACCCTTTTATCGTTACATCATTGGCTTCTATTCCCGCTTTAAATTCTTGAATAGTTTGAGCCAGCTCCCGCTTGGTGCTGCGCATAAAGAACAGTGACAGTAAAAGGACAATCAGAAAAACGATAATATACTTAATAAATTTCATAGCAGTCCCCTCCTTAATTGCTGAAGGAATTATTGTCTTGTAGTTTTAGGGTAATTATACTCCAGAAACTGATAGTTCAGAAATTAGAACGGAAGGAGTAATGATATTACCATGATAAGGGAAACTTTCCACATCGCTAGCTATATTTGAAATATTACTCAGCAATTGTAAAAAATTACCCGCAATGGTTATTTGCTTAACTGGGGTAATCAACCCACCATTATTCATCAGGTAACCGGTGGCGCCCACACTAAAATCCCCATTTACTAAATTCGAGGTGTGCATGCCCATAACATTATTGATAACGAGTACTTGGTCTTTAGCGCTTATTAGGTCCTCATAGGAAGACTGACCTTTACCCACAATAATATTGGTAGGGTTGATGGCTGGCGAACCCTGATAACCAGCGCGAAGAGCATTTCCCGTGGCCTGCACCTTGTCCTTGCTGGCTGTCTTTAAATCATACAAATAGCCAGACAACTTACCCTCTTTTACTAATGGCGTACGCTGGGCTGGAGTACCTTCCCCATCGAACAGCATGGAACCCAACTGACCTGGCAAGGTACCATCATCCACTAGGTACAAACTACTGGAGGCAATCTGCTCACCTATTTTTCCTGCTAAAACGGATTTATTATTTTGCACTTTATCAGCTGAAAATAAATCCAAAAAGGTAGAAAGGAACTGGGCAAAAATGTCATTTTTCAGCACTACCTGATAATAACCACTTCTAATCGGTTTAGAGTGCAACATCGAGTACGCATTGTAAGCTACTTTTTCGGCAAGAGCAGCAATGTCTAAGTCACGAAATTTGCGCTTATATGAAAAGTCTGAACCAGACTCCTCTTCTTCTCCATCTTGAGCAATGACATCTGCCGAATAACCATAGTGGGTGGTTTCTTCCTCTAATATTGGGCTATATTTGGTACGGTAAAATGACGTTTCCTTAACTTCACCGTACCCTATTTGCTCAATCTTTTTAATAGTAGGATGCTGGGCAAAGAGAAGTTCTTCAAACTCTGCCAACGACTGAATTTTTTTATTCAGAGCCACTTCGTTAAATGATAAATCCACCTCTTCTTGAGTTAAAGGTGGCGCAATTTTTCCATGCATCTTAAAGTTCTCATCTGGAGTCATGTAATCCAAAATAAATTTGGCATTTTCTATGTTTTTCGTAATTTTAGCCAAGTCAAAATTATTGGCGTAAACTAAGCTAACTTTTTGTTTGTCTAAAATTCGGATGGCATAACCAGAGTCACTGCTTTCTTTAAAATCTTCAATTTCCTTGTTGCGCCAACTGATATCACGCGCTTGCTCTTGGGTGCAATAAATATCCCAATTTTCAAAGCCAAACTTTTCCAGTTCAACTTGCGCTCTTTGAAAAAAATCTTGTAAATTTCTATCCACTACAAACTCCTCGTTTTACATCCCACCAATGGTAAGCTCTTTTATCATCAAAGTAGGTTGCGCATCACCCACTGGCACGTGGTCATATTTACCACAAACTCCAGCTATAAACTTCTTATCGTTGGCCACCATAGCTATGTCCTGCAATACTTGAGGGCCATTGCCAATCATACTCGCCCCGCGAATTGGGGTCGTTATCTTGCCCTTTTCTATGAGATAACCTTCGGATATCTCAAAAATGAACTCTCCATTTGTGATATTTACCTGTCCGCCACCCATTCTTTTTACTAGGATGCCTTGCGCAACAGAGTCGATGACCCGAGCACTGTCCATATGCGTATCTTCAATAAAAGTATTGCTCATTCTAGGAACTGGCTTACTTTGATAGGACTCTCTACGTCCATTTCCAGAGAGTGGGATACCCAACAAATCGGCATTCATTCTATCGGTAATATAGTTTTTTAAAATTCCCTTCTCAATAAGGACATTTCTTCGGGGCGCAACACCCTCATCATCAAACTGGTAACTGCCGTACTGGTGGGGAATAGAGCCATCATCGACTACCGTAACGCACTCTGCAGCGACTCTAGTGCCAATCTTATCTTTAAAAATGGACGTATCCTTGTATATAAAATCGGCTTCCAGCGCATGTCCACAGGCTTCATGAATCATAGTACCACCTGCTTCGCCCAAGAGAATAACTGGCATCTTGCCCGTGGGAGCAGGTTTAGCTTTAAGCATAAGCAAGGCTCTTGCGACCACGTTGTCACTGGCTTCCTGTAGGGGGTGAAGTAAAAAAATATTTTCTTTACCAGTAATACCTGGACCTTCAAAAGAAGTTTGCGTAATGTCACCATCTTTAGCGACCACATTTACGGTATAGCGATTATAGATACGATTGTCCTGACAAGCTTCTCCGTTACTATTAATCACCCACACACTTTTGTGAGCGTTGTAGTAGCTTAGGGTTGCCTGCCCTATTTTCGGGGATTGCTGATATATCTTTTTACTCTGAGTAATAAAATTCTCCAGCGTGTCTTTGTAATAATCCAATTGCAGACTATTCATGGCTACATCACTTAACACGGCGACTTGTGAACGCTGAGTTTGTATGTCATTGAGTGAGTGCGCAATATTTTGTGCCAGACTTTGTAGGCCAAGTTCTGACGTATTATTGGTATAAGCACTGAAGGTTTTATTCCCTTTTAGCACTCTTAGGTGCAGCCCTTTATCAATACCAGTTTTAATGGCTTTAACCTTATTATTTTCTACCACAAAGGAAAAAAGTTCTTCTTCTTCTGCATAAATATCAGCAAAATTACCGCCCTTGGAGAGAAGAATGTCTATAAGTTTTTGGGAGAATTCTAAGCTTAATCCAAACATTAAGCTAAACTTGAGTCCTCATGACCTCTTGGTAGGCCTCAATGAGTTTATTGCGCACCTGCATGGTGTAGCTAAGCGCCATACCCGCTTCTTGGACAGCAATCATTACTTCATGCAGATCCATTGTCCGATTTGTGGCATACTCCTTTACCATCGAGTCAGATTTATTTAAAAGGTTATTAGTTTCGTCCATATTAGTTTTCAACATATTTGAGAAATCATTGGCGAAATTTTTGTTATTTTTTACGCTCAAACTTGGAATATCTAGAGTTGAAACGTTACTAATGTTAATATTTGACACTTTTGAACCCCCTGCTGCCCCATCCCCTTTGGCAGCATTTATTATAGTATTTATTATTTAAAAAACAAGCCTTTTTTACCTACTCGACTTCTTTCGTTTTCAATTAGCTTTTTAATATAACCAGACATAGATGTCTTGCTGAGATAAGCTTGTAACCTTACAAACTCATACTCTTCATTAGAAACAGTGACATTTATAGCTAAACGCTCATTTTCTTTTTTAACCATGGATTGAATTTAGAAACCCCTCGCAACACCGCATTGTACATATATTACAATGCGGTACTGCTACGAATTCCCCCTACGATTCCCCCTGTACAACGCCAATAATGATAAATTATTGTAACTATAGAATACAATATATATATTCAATTGTCAAACAACAAGCCATAATTACCACCACATATATATGCAATTTTACAACACTATTGCGACACCACACTATAAATAGAGTTTACTTTCGAATTTCTCATTCATTGACAATATATATTGCGTAGATAAATTTATAGAAAATGTAATATGACGATAAATGGCAGAGTAGCAGCAATAGCTTCTGGAAGGCTCCTTCTTATTTACCTGTCACTTTAGAAATAAGTAACAATATGTTGAAAATAAAAATCGGCAAGGCCACAAATAGCGGGTCTAAAACTGGTCGACAAAAAAAAGCAAGGAACAAAAAACCCACGATTAATGCTAAGCGCAAATAATAGGACGAAATAGCCACTAGCAACGTCGATTTACCCGTCATTCTGGCCACGGAGGCTAATTGCAATCTGAAATTCACATAACCAATCAAGGCCCCCAAGAGAGTACTTAATAAAATATTTCTATTTAAAATAGTAATGACGATGACCAATAGGCTATAGACAACTACCGCTATCTTTTCTATATTTTTTCTATAAGTCATTAAACCATTATCCAAGCAAATTATTCCTTATATAAAGAGTCTACCATTTTATAAACGAAGTAAAGACCAGCTAAAGCCCCAAACATTCCGCCCCCCACAAAAAACATGTTTATTTTCAACCATTTATCAAGTAAATGCCCAAGAAACATAAAAAAAACAATGGATCCAACCAATGTAAACCCCACTTGGTAAACCATACTAGACGCTCTGGCTACATCTTGGAAATCTGTTTTTTTCTTAACTGGCTCTTCGGTCATTATTTTCCTCACACAAAAATGGGTGAAAGCGGATCACTGTTTATTGGCTATATCTATTATTGTGTCCAACATTTTCATCCGAGTTTGCACCAAATTTACATTGGCGCCATATTTCCCAGAACTGGCCATTTTGGCAATTGTTTTAGAATAGTCGATATTTGAGCCCTCATAATAGCCTTGTTTAAGTGTGGCGCTTTCCACGAGTTGGATAGAATCCCGATTTCCATCCTTAACATAGAAAAAAACATTATTTAATGAGGATAATTTTTTATGATCATCCGTATCGGCAATGCCAAGCGCAGCAATTATACTATTATTGTTGTCGTAGAGACGCCCTTTTTCATCGGCACGAATAGTGACATAAGGGGGTATTTCAATAACGCTTCTATTAACGTCCAGAACTTTAAACCTTTTGGAGGTGGTAATTAATTCTCGATTTTCATTAACCTCAAACCGTCCATCAGAGGTGAGGAGTATCTTACCTGTTGCTGCTTCTAAAACCATAAAAAAACCATTACCTTCGATCGCGAAATCTAATGGTCGCCCCGTACTTACAAAAGGACCCTTAATAAAACTATTGGACACAATGTTTATTACTTGGGAGCTTTTGGCATCATAGACTGAACGCTGTTTTACTTCCTTGAAACCAGGAGTTTTTACGTTAACCACATTTTCCATCGTAATTTCCGAACCTTTTTCCGAATACAACATTCCACTCTGCGCCATGTCTAAAGTTTTGTCTATGGCACTTCCCCATGAAAACATGAGCAGAATGAGGATCAGTCTCGGAATAATAACGCTAACTTTTGCGAATCGCATCAAACTTACTTTGCCCTTTTTTCTTTTGCTCTAATTTATAGACAAAAGCTAAAACCTCAGCCACCAAAGTGTATAAGTCCGGAGGAATTTCTGTTTCTAATTCTAAGGAGGACAATAATTTTGCCAAAGCAGGATCCTGATATAAGGGGACTTCATTCTCTTCAGCCAAACGGATAATTTCCTCGGCGATACTTCCCTTTCCTGTCGCTACAATTTTGGGCGCAGCATTTTGGTTCACATCATACTTGATGGCTGCTGCTATTTTTATTTCTTTCTTTTCCTCTGCCACAAAATCCTCCACTCTCTAAACCAATCTAAACCGATAACGCCTACTTTATATTACGGCATTTACCGTTCACTGCTCACCATTCACTTTTCACTTAATTATGCCTCTGTTTTTATACGTCTTAAGTTGTCTAAGTCCAAAGTTGGGCTAAGTATTTTGTTAATTTCAATTTTCTTTACTTGCGAATTAAACCCTTTTACCTGAAAATCAAGATTGGACATCTGCTCTCTAAGAGCAGCAGCATTAGCCGCAATGTACTTGCGCGCATCATCACTTTCCGTATTAAACAGATACCACAGTTCTTTGCCCGATATTTCCACAATTACCGCCACATCGCCAAAATTTTCAGTTTCTATTTTCATGATCAGCTGGGTTTTGGCGGGATTAATCGGAGCCTCTTTTTTGGAACTATCTCTTTTTATTAATATTTCGATATTTTTTTTATCCACAAAAGGATTAGGAATCATCCAATAGGAATATTTATCGGGGAAGTTGGGGTCATAGTATTTGGAAAGTTTACTGAGAACTGCTTGCGCTGTAAAGTTGTCCATCACCCCACCAATACTGGCCTCTAATTCTTTTAAAAGAGCCATTAAATTTTCTCTTTCTGCTGGATTCTTAGATTGAGCCAATTGCTGCTGAATACCGCTAATGAACGCTTTTAAAGCAGTAAGATCTTTTAAGAAATTCTTGGAAAGCTCTAAATTGAAGCCACCTGCTTCTTTTAAAATATTATTAAGCATTTGTGCCTGCTCTCCTGAAAGCATCCCTTCTTTACTCAACATAGACTGCAACGACAACATTTCCTCGCTGGATAAAAACCCACCAGAAAGCATCTTTTGCAAGGCATTTCTCTGTGCTGGAAGAAGGGCCGTCTTGTTGGTATCGCCTAAAAGACCTTGCAGCAACGACTTCTGATCTTTTGAAAAACTAATCGTTTTACTGGGATCTGAGGTGTTTTTCATTTTCTTAATATTTTGGTCAAATTCAGAAAGCACAGAAGCCAAGCTAGCCATTACACCTGGATTTAGAAGATTTTTCCCGCTCATTGCTTGGCTAACGTCAGACATGCTTTGCGTAAGCTGGTTGAGCTGAGAAGACAGATTATTATTCCCAGAAAAAAATTGTTCCAAAGACTGCACAGCAGGTTGACTGGCGGCCATCCCCTTGGCTAACGCAGTAAAGGCAGCCGTTTGAGTATTTTGGTTGGAGCCTTTGTTCTGCATGGCTTTAAAAACCTGGGAAAAGTTGTCATTACTTAACTCCATGCCGTACTCTAACATCTTTGAAGCTAACTGTTGATTTTCAGGTGTGTCGGCCAAACCCACACTCATCAACTGAGCCGAAATATCTTGCGTGGATAGCGTTCTGGCCAAATTAGGGTTAGAAGGGCTGGCAATAGAGCTGGAGGATGTAGCCGCAGAGGAAGAACTCGATTGTCTGGCTGTGGCTGCTGACTGTGCCTGGCTGGCACTTTGAGACTGGCTTTGAGTTGGACTTTTTGTGGTTGACTCAGTACTTGAGGTGGTGGGCTTAATGGTAGGCCATATTATGGGAGCCCCTGGATGTATTCCACCACCACTACCTGCGCTTACTGAATCCATAATATTTTACTCCTTAATTAACAGTAATGAGTGATCAGTGAGCAGTAATGAGCATAATCTTTCTGATCGCTAAGCAATTACACACCCGAATTATATTATAGCACTACCCAAAAGAAGATAATATACCAGGACCAAAATGGTTTAGGTTTTATTGAGACCAACAAACCGGTGACGAGAATATACTAAAACCGATTTGGGTTTACTTTAGCTTAGGGGGTATAGATTATTGAATCCAGATAGGATTTTATCGATGACACCCCGACCTCTTCTATAGAAAAAGCAGACTCATCGATGAGCCACTGCACAAGTAGTCCATCGGAAATAGCTAGTAGTGTGGCGCCTGCAGCCATACAGTCAATTGGCTTAAAAACCTTCAACTCCACACCCTCCTCCAACGCACTGGAAAATAGTTCTCGTAAAGATTGATAGACATTTACTATTTCTTGTTTATTGAGTAAGGGATTACGTGTTAACTCGGACCAGAAATCAAAAAAGATAAAATAGGTGACCCCATATTGTTCAATTGTAGCGAAAAGCTGTTGGAAAAAAACCAGCAATTGCTTATGAGGATTCTTTTCTCGACTAACAATGTCTTGCATCTGTTCGGTAAAATAGGAGAACCAAACCTTAAACGTATTCAGAAAAAGCTCATCCTTACTATCAAAATATTCGTAAAGTGTCCCTTTGCCCACATCAGCCTTTATGGCAATATCAGACATTTTTGTTTCACGGAAACCATGCTTGGCGAAAACTGGGATAGCGGCTTGGACTAACTTCTCACGTTTTTCTGATTTGTTAACTATTTTTGGCATCATAATCTCCTTATATAACTTCTTGAGTATTCTCAAAGTTCAAGGCTATAAACTTTCAGAAATGCCTATTCTCATGCGAATAAATTCATACCATCGAATCTATCAGTGACTAGTTTATCTTGGTTAAACTGGCCAGTCAATATAAAGAGATTTTTCTTTTGAACCCTACTCTGCTTTGGCAGTTTCATCAGTTACTTTTACCCAAATTTGTGTTTTGCCCAGTAAGCCCCAAGCATCTACGGACCCATGAACAATCAGATTTCCATCTTTATTAAACTGCAAGGTACAGTAGTAAGTTTTCCCATCTTCTGGATTATAAATTGTGCCATTTATCCATTTTTTTTCAGACTCGTTGTATTTAAACCCCCATAAAAAATCTAGGCCTACAAGTGGTGCATTTTTCTTCTTTTCATCTGGGTTAAGATCATCGGCTTTTTCTTTACCAGCTTTTGCATGTTTTGCGTCATAAATGGGTTCCTTCAGCCAAACAATTTTTCCTTTATATTCATTATTCTTATAATAAATTTCTACCTTAGAAGAACTACTTTCAGTGAACCATTTACCTAATATATCGTCTGCCTTAGCAAACAAAATAGAAAAAGATAAAACTAAAATCAACATAACTCTTAATAACATAATTGCCCCCCAAATTGTTTTGTTGCTTAAAATATATATTAATATTTTCTCAGTGTCTAGTGTAACGGAAATTATGAGGGATAGAGTCTAATCTTGTACAAAGATGTTTCTTAACCAACATCCAATATAACTACAGTGAGGTCATCGTCTAACGTCTCCGAATTTGTCCACATCTTTAGGGTGCTAATCAGCTTGTCGACAAAGAGCTCGGGCTCTAGCGAGGCGTTTTCTTTTATTGCGGCATGGAAACGCTCTTTTTCGAACTGCTCTTTGGCAGGATTCATGGCTTCCAGAATACAGTCGGTATAGAGAATGATTCGGTCACCGCTTTGTAGGTTGAGAGAAACTTCCTCAAGCTCGTTGTCCTCCATCCAGCCAATAGGAAAGCCACTATCAGTGGTGAGCTCTATGATTTCGCTTTGCGAAATCGGTGAAGGGTGAATAGTGAGAGGTGAATGGGAATCCGGGGAAATGCCCGTCATTCCGAGCATCGTCGAGGAATCTGTTGGTACAGCGCTGAAATTGCTTGGTAAAGGTTGAGAAGTAAGTGGTGAGACCAAAGTCCTCCCCTCGTCCTTTAGGAGATCTTGTTGCGTCGAAGCCGTTGCTGGCGGAGACGAAGGGGCTGGGGGTGAGGTATCCCTTACTACAATCAGTGGCAAATGCCCGGCGTTGGAGAGGCGAAGCCTCTTGTTGGGAATATCGAGAGCAATGGCCAGAGCAGTAAGGTATTTGCCTTTGAACTGGTCGAAAAGATTGGTGTTCATGCTGGTGAGAATGTGTTGAGGGCTCGAGGATAGTCGGGCATCCATAATGAAGGCCAGTTTGGCCATAGAGCCCACCATAGCCGCTGGTAGTCCGTGTCCAGAAACATCAGCGATTATGGCTACAAGCTGCCCGTCTGGCGTAACGGAAAAGTCGTAGTAGTCTCCCCCAATCTCGGTCATCGGCAGATACTTGGCATAGACCGCAAGGCCAGCAACAACAGGAAGTTTACGGGGCATGATGGACTCTTGGATTTTAGCGGCAATTTCCAGTTCCTTTTTCAGGGCGAGTAATTCTTCTTTGGTGTGCAGTGCTTTTTTCAGTTCAACATTTTGGCGTTCTACCGTTTCGAACATGAGTGCGTTGGTAACGGAGATGGCAATCTGTGACGATAAATGGTGCACCATCTCCAAGCGGGTGCTGGTAAAGACGTCAGAAGCGAATTTATTTTCCAGATAGAGCAAGGCAATAAGTTTGCCTTGATGGATAATAGGGGCGCAAAGAATAGAGCGAATATGGCTAAGCGTTAAGTATTCGTCATCCGCAAAGAGTTTTTTCTGAAGTTCTTCACTCAGGAGAACAGATTCATGAGTGCGTATGACATACTTAAGAATGGAAAGCGCCACATTAGAAAGGCTTTCCAAAGGAAGGTTTTGCAAGACCTCAAAGTGTTTTTCAGCTAGAGAACCTTCCGCTTGCACAAAGAAACTGCCGTTATTTTCGAAGATAAACACACCGCGTTCAGCGCCAGCGTTTTCGAGAACAATACGCAGCATTTTTTCTAGCAGAACTTTAAGGACGATTTCCCCAGAAAGAGCCTGAGAAGCTTTCACAACAGTGTTGATGTCTAGATTTTGGATAATGGAAGAAGTGCCCGTGATGGTACCCGCAACAACGGTGCCCGTGACGGTGGTGCTAGTAGAAAGAGGTGCTGGTGAGTGTTGTTTGAGAAGGTGGGGATAGGTGTCCTCAAGATGCTTGAGTTTAGAAACAGCTCCCCACTGTTGGTAACAGTAGAATGCTTCATGCATATAGAGCTTGGCAATGTTTTCTAATCCTAAGGAAATATAGAATCTGGCAGCACACTCATTGGCAATAGCGGCTTCATGAATGTATTCGTTTTGCTTGGCCAAGAAGATGGCTTGGTCGTAGCGCTGCATGGCTAACTTGGTATGGCCAGATATTCGTGCCAACTCTGCCTCAATCAAGTAAGCACGATGTGCGTTATTGGTAGGCGCATGATGTGCCCATTTCTTAAGCTTTTTTAGGTCTGATTTTATTATTAGGATGTTTCGTTTTTTGTTGGTTAGTTGTGTGTTTTTGTTAATGGCTGAAATTCGTATTAGCGAATCATAAAAAGAATAAACTGGCACCGTAATATCAGCGGCAACACCGTCTAATATTGGTTTGCATTTATTGCTATCTACAATGCCTTGAGGGATTTGAAAATATATAAAATCTAAGAGCATCTTGCAAATATAGTAATGACAGAGAATAGTTTTATCATTAGCGGCCAAGTGAATGGGTATCATTTTTGTTTCGTCGTAACTGGCGCCGATTATAATCCAAGGAATTTCGGTTTCTTGGCATAAATTCAGCATGGTTTGGTGGTATAAGCGAACGGCATTTAGTTGAGTTTCCTGTTTCAGGCTTTGCAGCACTTTGATATATTTGGCCGCTTCTTTTTCATGAAGATCTAATCTAAATCCAACATAAAATGATCGATATACCCAGTTCATGATAGAAAAGGAGGCAAACTCTAGATCCCCAACTTCCATGCCTTTTTGGTAAGCCAAGAAGCATGGTGGCAAGGTTGCTCTAGCATGCTCTTTCCAATGGCGAACAAACGTATTCATGACAAAAATGGTTCTTGGTTCCTGTTGTTTTATATTCATTTTTTCGAGTAATTTTAAAGACATAAGTCCAAACTCATAGCCTTGGTCAATTTGCCCGATACTACAAAGGATTAAACCAAGCCCGGCATAGTTATAGGGAGACATGTCGTGGTTACCAAACTTTACAGCAAGGGTAACCATCTTAAAGACCAGCAAGGGTAATAAATCAGGAGCGCCCCAATAGGCAGGAGTGGCAATGGCCCCAAGTATTCGGATACAAGCTAAAACCTTTAAATCAGACATTTGTGGTAAGTCAATTAAATCATCCGCTTTTTTGCCCCTGAGCACAATTTTGGTTTTAATTAAGCCAAGTAGAATATGATCCATTCTTACTTTTTTTGGAAATTTCATGCCCAAAAGAGCCAAGAGTTCAAGCCCTGTGTTAATAGCTTGAGTTAATTTATTTTGAGTGGTGTAGGTGTGGATTTTTATTTCGTAAGCCTTAACTTTGTCTAAGACCGAGGATGTGTTTTTCAATATTTCCTGACAGAGACGTTCCATTTCCTCATACTGAATAGCTAAGTAGGCAGTTTCTGCGGCTTCTTCATAGAGAGAAAGAGTTAAAGGGTACTGGCTTTTCCAAGAGTCAGCATTGAGTAAAGAGATGCCCACTTTCAGGTAGTCTAGGCTGGGGGTGTACGCGGCAGAGTCTTTGGCTTTTTTACCAGCTTGAAGGTTAATATGAGCCAAGTTTTCTTTTTCTTTGCTGGTTTCGAGAAGAGCAATTCCTTGGTTAAGGTGGTTGACGATTTCGAAAAGTGAGTCTTCTTTTTCTTTGGCACTGACATGCTCGAGGAGAAGCCTGCCAATTTTCAAGTGAAGAGGAGGTTTGCTGGACGGCTCGATAAGAGAGTAGGCGGCTTGCTGCACCTTGTCATGGGGGAAAGAGAAAAAGGTGGCAGAAGCATCGAAGTTGTCGTTGAGTTCAATAGATTCTAAGGTGGTTTGCAGATACTTATTGTCGCCAAAGAGCAGGCCATCAAAGATGGCAGACCAAAGGTGTTGCGCGGTATCTTTGACCGATTTTTCACAAACGATGGCTAAGATTTTGAGGTTAAAGCGATTGCCGATACAGGCGCCAAGTTTCAAGATTTCCTGAGTTTCTGGTGGTTGTTTTCTAATTTTAGAACTCATCAAGTCGACGACATTGTCGGTAATGCCAAGAGAGTGAATGGCGTCACTGTTCCAAACCCAACGAGAGAGGCTATGGTCAAAATAGAGGGTTTTTTCTTGATAAATAGACTTAAGGAACTCTTTGACGAAGAAGGGATTGCCTTGGGTCTTGTCCAGAACAAGTCTCGCCAAGGGATAGATATCTTTTTGTGAAAGGTTCAATGCGTCAGAAATAAGACAAGAAAGATGGTCGATGCTTAACGGTTGAATTTTGAGGGTATTAATAGCTTTTAATTTATTAATTTCAGACAGGGTATGAAGGAGTGGATGATTTTCATCCACTTCATTGTCACGATAGGCACCAATGAGAAGAAGGAAACGGCTTTCAGGGTCAGACATAAACAACTTAATAAGGTTAAGGGTGCCGGAGTCGGCCCATTGCAAGTCATCAAGAAAAAGAGCTAGTGGATGTTTTTCCTGAGCAAATACTTTAACAAAGGCTTGAAAGACAAGGTTGAAACGGTTGAGGGTTTCCAAGGGGCCTAAAGAAGGGACACTGGGTTGTTTGCCGATAATAAACTCAATT
>CAIUUT010000164.1 GCA_903902445.1 uncultured Candidatus Marinamargulisbacteria bacterium | reverse complement strand
TATGGCAGAATTGCAGGATACTGTGAAAAAAACGGCTAATAGTCTTACGTTCTTACTCAGCTTTATTGCTTCATTGTCGCTACTGGTAGGAGGTATCGGTATTATGAATATTATGTTGGTTTCAGTTACAGAGAGAACCAGAGAAATTGGTATTCGTAAGGCCATTGGTGCAAGGAAAATAGATGTTATGCTGCAGTTCATTACGGAAGCGATAATAATGACCTTTACGGGTGGCTTAATGGGAATAGCTTTCGGCATATCCACCGCTCTTTTACTATCCAAATTGGCTAACTGGGTTATAGTAATTACGCCGACATCCGTTCTACTGTCTACCGCTTTCTCGATTTCCATCGGTCTAATATTTGGTATTTTACCTGCCAAGAAAGCCTCCGATCTCAGTACTATAGAGGCGCTTCGTTACGAATGATGAACCAGTAAAATTCCCTGTTAACGTCCATAGTAAAATTCGTTTTTTTATGATATATTTAGCGTAAATTATGATAACTACCTTGGATCAATTACTCAGGAAAATTAACGTTTTTATCGTAGACGACTCTGAATATATTGCGATGACACTCAAAAAAATATTATTAAATATGGATTGCAACGTATTGGGGATTGCAACGTCTGCCAAGGAGGCTATGGCTAAAATAGAGGAACTTGGTAGCCAAATAAATATTGTGACACTAGATATTTGTCTGGGGCCAATTGATGGGATGACCTTAATCCCAGAAATACTTACCATAAATCCAGCCATTAAAGTTGTAATGGTAAGTTCTAATCAGGATGAGAAGTTAATAATGAAAAGCATTTATCTGGGTGCCAAGTACTACATTGTTAAGCCGTTTAATATTGATGACGTAAAAAGAATTATGTATAAAATAGCTACTATGTAGCAATTCAAGAAAAGCTAATTAATTCGTCCCGATATTTTTAATGAAATCCTTAATACTTCTAAGTAAACCTTTTTGTTCTGTATTGGATACTCCATTTAGGCTTAGTTCTTTATAGTTGGTTTGTTTTTTCAGGCTTAATAAGGTTTTTTGTAGGCTTTCTTGTGGTAAGGAGCTAGAATTAGAAAACTGTTCAAATTCTTTAATTGTCTGCGCACAAATTACTTTAGGTTTTTCAAGCTCCCCAGCATCAGTCACATTTAGTTCAGAGCCTTTACCTACCGTGTAGGTTTGTTTTTCATTAGAGACCTCTACGGTGCCTTCAAACACAGATATTAATCCTGAGGGAGCATCTATAGAGTAGAGCGTGCCTTTTACGCAGATAGAGGCAAAAGGCGTTTTAATAAAAAACGGCTCATTCTTTTTCTCGGCTTTTACCCAAATTTTACCAATTATAATACTTAAATAGGTGCCCAAATTCTTTTTGCCATCTTTTTTGGAGTTTAAGGTAAGCAGAGTGTTGGGTTCAAGTTTAATGATGTTGCCATTACTAAGCTTGAGTTCGCAGTAAGATTCAGTAGTGGTCTTAATTTCGTCATTGTCAAAGAACTTAGTTTCAAGCTTTACATCTTGCCAATAGAACTCGTCTTGCTCGTGATAAAGAACAATTCCATTGCATGAAATAACACTGGCAAGCATCAAGTTACTGCTTGGATTTTTTGCACTATCATTATAGGTAAACGAAAAGGCTGTAATAAATAGAATCAATACTAGTTTTTTCATATTTTTTCAGTTTACTAAATAACTAGAAGAAAATAAATAGGGTTTATGAATTTTCATTTCTTTCATTTTTAAGGAAGCTTAAAACAAAATAGGCCAAAAGAGTATTAAGTAATATACCAGGAACACTTTCTAGTAGGTGGTTAACAAAAAAACTCCAAGATATCATAGAAGAGGTTACGAGTAAAATAGCTGAGAAACGAGCAATAACTATGCTTGAGAGCAACTTGATGCCCAGAAACAGGTTTGTTTTTCGTAGATATGTAGTGGCGAGAGCTAAGGCACAGAGCTCAATAACTAATATTTGCAGCATGGGAATGGGGCTAGTGGGTGGCATACCCGTTAATAAATAATTTAACAGGGGAATTATGATTGCTGTAGCCAGCGAAAACTGAGGCGCCATTGTATAAGCACCTAAGATTACAATAAAATATAAGGGTAAGAAGACTGAGCCAGAGATGTGAAGAAAATGAAAGGCAAGGGTTAGTGCTACGGAGGCGGAAAGTAGGAAAAAAGCACCTATGCTTTGGGATATGATTAGTCTTAGTGTTTTAGTGGCCATCTGGTTCTCCTTTATGTTTTTATTAAATTGTAATTATTTGTGCCCAGTCCAATGGTTTCGCCATAACTAAGAGCTAGCGTTCCATCAACGTAGGTGTGAGTGCCCTTAAATTTATCTTGACCAGGCTCGTGATTGCAGGATAACTGAGAATTAATTAAGCCGGTTTGGGCATTTACTAGGTCGAAACAGGCTCTATCAAGGGCTATAGGGTCTTGAGAGGCTAAAATGCCAATATCTGGAACGAGTGGCGAATCGGCATAGCCATAGCAATCGCACTCGGGGCTTATTTTAAGTAAGAAGTTAATATATAAGACTTTACCTTCTTTGTTATGTACCGCTCCAAGAGCGGATTCGGTCATTCTTTCTATGAATTGAGGCAACTCAGTGTCCCAGTTTAGGCTTATAGCGCCAGTGGAACAGGTAAAGAGACAATCTCCGCATCCAGCGCATTTTTTTGTGTCTAACGTAGCCTTTTTATTGCTTAGGGTGATGGCCTCAACGGGGCAAACCTGTGCACAGGATTTACAGCCAATACAAAGGTCAGTTTTAATATAGGGTCGGGAAGAGTGTTGCTCCATTTTCCCTGCCACAGGAGCGCATCCCATCGCTAGATTTTTAATAGCTCCTCCAAAACCACTCATTTCGTGTCCCTTGAAATGAGACATGACCAACATGCTTTGTGCGTTAAGAATGGTTTGAGCAATTTTTACGGTTTTTAGATGTTTTTTATTGATATCGACAGATTCAAAATCCCGACTTATTAGCCCATCAGCAATAATAAGTGGAGCACCCACTACAGCATAAGCAAACCCATTCTCGATGGCCGTAACCAAATGATCCACTGCGTTGGACCGGCTGCCTTTGTAAAGCGTGTTGGTGTCTGTAAGGAAGGGTTTCGAGCCAAGACGTTTTAAGTAGTCAGTGGCAACGCGTACATAGGTAGGGTTGATGTAGGCATCATTGCCTTTTTCCCCAAAATGTATTTTTATAGCTGTTAAATCGTTTTTACTAAAGATGCTGGAAAATTCTTTTTGTAACAGAAGTTTATGGATTTTACTTTGGTTATTATCCTTCTCACTTCTTGAACGGATATCAGTAAAGTAAACATTGCTAGCCATATGCATATTATAGCAACTATATTTACAATTTGCTAAATATTAACTGCAATTAATTTAATTCTTTTTCGATATACTTAATAAATACATAAATGAGAGGAGTTTATTATGTCTAGTATTACTGTTGGTGCAAATAACGTTATGCGAGCTGGGATGAGTAATCGTAATGTGGCTCCATCGGCTGATTCCATAAAGGGAAAAGTACGAGTGCAAAGAGAATATGAGCAAGATCCAAATAAGTCAAAGACAGAGAAGGATCTAAATTATAGAGGAATTGTTTTGTCTGTTTATAATTGGGACGACCGTCGTAACTGCGATGACGCTACGGTGGAGGATGTCCGAGGGTATTTAGAGAGCTATGATTCTGGCTATCCACAACTGGCAAATTTTTTACTGAAAGAGCTTGATGAAAAAAGCCTTATAGGGAAGTCTCCGTCTCTGACTGTTATTATGGGTGATTATCTAAAGCTTAAAGGAGTTACTCCTGGTTCAGCAGGTTATGTTATGAGTAATATTGGCTTTGATGCCCAAAATTCCACTCAAATGAAGCCCTTGAGAATGGCTCTAATTTACGCTTGGGCGCAAGTAAATAACCGGTCCGATATATTGAATTTGTTTAGAGCGTTAGAAAAATTAGGGAATGGAGTTTGTTTCCCTTCATATTATATGACTGATAGTGAGGAAATGGCCAATAAGAAACTTAAGCTGCAGGAAGAAATCTTGAATAAAATGGAAAAAATAACTGAAAAAGCAGCAAAACAAGAGGTAGATAACCCCGATAAAGGAATGCTAAATGTAATAGTCCCTTTAATATATCTGGGAATAGGCTATATTATTACGAAACAATAATTAATCTAAATGACTTAAAACAATAAGAAGGGGCCATTAACTGCTCCTTCTTATTATTTACTTTCTCATACTTATCCCTTAGCTCTTTCAATCAAAGGACGCTTTCTTTTCCCATCACCCTGTTTAAAAGCATCAATTATTCGCTCGGCATCTTCAAAGGGTACCGCAATAAAGGAAAACTTGTCATAAATCTTAACATCTTGAATAGAGTAGGGAGGAACACCACTTTCTCTAGAAAGAAAAGTTACAAGTGAG
>CAIUUT010000163.1 GCA_903902445.1 uncultured Candidatus Marinamargulisbacteria bacterium | reverse complement strand
ACGATGTACGCAAACATCAGATTATTGGCAAATCGAGTGTAGTAAGCCGCACCTATTAAAATATTAACGACATTAAATTAATCCTCGTGGTATAATTTTAGTCATAAAAATATTTCATCTTTTAATTAGAGAAAGGACTTTTTAGTGGAATACAGAATCAGTGATAATTTCTCCCGTTCATCCTTTGCATGCAAATGCGGCAAGTGTAGAGATGAATTTAAAATGTCGTTAACCGTGATTGGCATTTTGGAACACTTAAAAGTAAAATTTAATAAACCCGTTAAAATATTTCGCGCCTATATATGCGACGAAGAGTCTAAAGTGCAATTTGGCAACAACAAAGACTATCACCACTTAGGTAAAGCCGTTGATTTTTATATCGAGGGCGTTGAGCTAAAAGACATCTTTAAAGAAGTAGAAGGTATGCCAGATATTACTGGCATCGGCTTCTCTCCCCAAGACAATCATATCCATATCGATATCCGCGACAAAGACCGTGAGATTTGGCTAGAAGAACGACGCGAAAAGATTCCCCTGACCAATGAAAAAAGGATTCAGTACAACCTAAACTAAGGTGGAAAAACTCGTCGAGCAATTTTTGCAATATCTGAACATACAGAAGGGCTATTCCTTCAATACCATCGACTCCTATCATTTTGACTTACAACAGTTTCTTACCTATTGTGCCAGTCTCGACATTTTGTCCCTTGATAAAATGGATGAAAATTTAATAAAGAAATATATCTATTTTTTAGAACAAAACGAAATCAGTAAAAGAAGCGTTTCGCGCAAACTATCCAGTCTGAAAAGTTGGTGGAAGTACCTTACCCGCCAAGGCCACGTAACTACAGATATTTTCCAAATTATTGACTCGCCCAAGCTAAGCAAACCACTTCCCAACTTTTTGGAAGATCGTGAAGTGAATGCGCTTTTTACTTTTCTAAGCAAAGAGTCGGAGCATTATTTGCGAAACGCTTCAGTGATTGAATTACTATACTCAACAGGTTTGCGAGTTTCCGAACTGGTAAAAATTAATGTAGAAGACCTAGATTACAACCGGCAAGAAATTCGGGTTATCGGTAAACGCGAAAAAGAAAGAATTGTGATTATGGGTAAGAAAGCCATTAAAGCTCTTAAACAGTATATCGAGGTGGAGCGCAGTAAATATATCAAGAAAGCCAGCGAACGCGCCCTGTTTGTGAATAACAAGGGCGGGCGCTTAACCGTGCGCACCATCCAACGTCTTTTTGTAGCTTTAAGCAAGTTTATTGGGAAGCCCCTTACGCCACACGTCCTGCGCCATTCCTTTGCTACTACCCTGCTCAACAATGGGGCTGACTTGCGCGTTGTTCAAGAATTATTGGGGCATTCAAGCTTACAAACCACCCAGATTTACACCCACGTCTCCTTAATCCGACTTAAAGAAATTATGAGTAAAGTTGATTTATAAACTCTATCAAGGAAAAAACGATGCCAATATCATTTTCTAATGAATTTTTAACTAATCTACTGAAAAACCAATGGCACATAGAGAGACAGACCATTGAAGCGTTACCACACGCCTCCAATCCCTTTCGCCAAACATTATGCTGGAAAGTGAATGACCATCTGTTTCTTAAAGCCTCTAAACAGAAAGGGAGGGGCAACATTTCAAATCTACTCCAAAGTTTAGCGCAAGATTCCTACCCTGTTTTAAATTCCAGTTTTCCCAACGCTGAGGTTGAGGACTGGATATTTTCTCTCAGTGAATATTTATCTGGAACTCATCGGCTAAGCTATGACGGCCAGCATATCAAACAGGCCAAAACGCTTGGCACATTACTGGGAAAACTCTCCCGCTTTACACCAACTTCTGAGCTAGCCACAATCTTTAACCAAACCACGCTACCTTCAACCGCTAATAGCACTCCGATACTACAAACTGTCCAAGACTTACTTGGACTACTTCCCTACTTTGAAACGCGCTTTAGTCATGGCGACTTCCATCCCCAAAATATCCTTTGGACAGAGAACACAACTTTTGTGCTGGACTGGGAACAAGCGGGATGGCGGCCTGAACTCTACGATTTGGCCTTCTTTTTAGGATGTGCTGGACTGGAATCGAGGGATGCCTTGCTGGGACCATGGACAGAAGCACTCATTGCGCAATTCACAACCATCGCACAACCCACAAAACTAGCTATGGAGTTACTTCCTGAGCTGATTTTACTTTCCCGACTGGAGTGGCTTCCTATCTGGCAAGCTAGAGAAGAAGATGCCGAGGTAGTTCAGTGGGAGCTAAACTTCTGGGAATGGCTCATCGCTCAAAGGCACAATTTGCGCCAACTTTGGCTGGGTTATGCCAACACTAATTTCTACTACACTTCTAATCGCTGGGTCTTTCAGGACAACTGGATGGACGCAGACATTAAAAAGGCCAAAGAAAGACTTGCGAACACCGACATCTTCTCCCCAACACAAACTTGGCAGGGATTCCCCAACAAGGAACAGCTGAGCACTGACCTACGCCTATTGGCCATTGACTACGGGGTCAAGGAAGAGGTTCACAAAGCCTTTGGCTTACTAAATATACAAACGGCCTTAGCGGCTCAATTTCCAGACTCGGAATATATACAAAGTGAACTTATGATTTCCATGGGCAACTCCTGTTTAGACTGCATAAAATTTAAGCTATACGATGCTCTCTTTAATATACTGGCGCAGGGGAAACGACTACTTACAAAGCATCAAGAAAATGGCATCGCTATTGGCTACGCTTGTATGTTGCGCAATAGTTCTATTGGGTTGGGAGAAGCCAACCAATTGGCAAAATCCCTTGAGAAAACACAGGAACTTATTGAACATAGTCTCCATTACCCACATATCTTAGAAATTAAGGAAGAGCTGGCCAGGGCTCTCTCCAACGCCATCGTTTCCCTGCTCAAGCAAGAAAAGGAACAACAAAGAATCAATGATTTTTTTAGCACCTTAGAGTTTTTAAATACTAATTTTTCCTCCTCTCATAAGATAACTGGGGCGTATAAGGTTGCTGTAGTAAATATGAAGAAGTAAGGCATTTTCTCTTCTCCACGTCGATGGAAGTGTGGATTCAATTTACTTTTCTTTGCAAATAGCTGCAACTCCATGAATCTTTTTTCTTGATAAAAAAGATTCGCAAAAAATCAAGACTTTTCAAAACGCAGCCAAACGCAGAGTATTAAAATGATTTTTTTCCTTCGCGCTTTACTTACCCGGGTCGTCAAGCGACCACTATATTCCTCTTGTAAAAAATGCATTTTAACTCTGCAGTTAGGCTTTGAACAGCTGAAAAGTCGAGGAGGGGGCTTCGTTGCATAATGTAAATTTAGCCATCTTTAAGCTTTTATGCGCCCTCACCCGACACGTGGGACGGGTGAGGGCTTCACCGTAACACGCAAAGTTGGAATACTTTAAGAAACTAATACTTGGAAAATTTCTGATTCTTAATTTAACTCTATCTCTGCAAAGCTGGCCGAAATATTGTAGCCCTTGCCTTTAATGAAGGGCAACTTGGCGACTAGTTTTATGTATAAATCGAGCTGATAGGGGTCTTTTTCTTCGCCTGTTTTATAGTCGATAATACGCACCTCTTTCGTTACTTTGTCCACCATGAAGCGGTCGAGGCGGTATTCGTTTTGCGAGTCAAAAACCACCTGCTCTGTATAGACCTCCCAGTTGGAGCTAAATAATTCTTGCCTCGAGCCTAGATTGGCATTTATTTGTTGGATAATACTTTCCAATCTTTCTTGGGAAAAATGAGTGCCATACTTAGCAAACACTTGCCGCTTGGCCTTGTCTTGCTCCGCAGGCTGATTGTACTTTAAATGCGATAAATACTCGTGGGCAATGTTTCCTATTTCCTGTTTAATGAGATAGTGCTCTTTTGCAAAAAGTATCTTTTCCTCTAGCGTGTTACTCATTGGCAATAACTGTGTGGCATAATTGTAGTACTCTTTGTCTAAAACACAGCTGGTTGGTTGGGCTTGCGGTTGCAGGTTCTGCTCTTCTAAAACCCCCGTACTCCAACACGCGTCTCCCAGTGCCGAAAGTTTCTGTCTGCTGGCCGCTAATATAGCTTCTTTCCCCAGATAATATAGGTTATCAGACTTACTTTCACTAAACTTGGACATTTTCTCAATCGCGTCCAACTTTTTGCGAGTAATACAATATAGGAATAAATTTGTTCTAGCTCGGGTACAGGCCACATAAATATTATTAATACTTTCCATAAAATCCTTTTCTTGGTCGTAGGTTATTAACGCCTGTCCAAATGGAATATTTTTCAGGATATTGTGGTCATCATTGTCATAGCACAAACTCGCCTCAATACACTGAAATTTATCGTCATACTTATGCGATACCTTCAAGCCGCTACTGTTCGGGCTTTTTGGGGCAATGTCCCAATAATAAAAAACATTTTCATATTCTAATCCCTTAGACTTATGCACTGTTATTAATTGTAGGACATTCTTCTCTCCAGCACTGACTTGCTTTAACTCTTCATCTTTACGGTGCAAATCCAGATACTGCAAAAAACCCAAAATAGTTTTATCTGGCTGAGCATTACTACTCATAAACAAATCCGCAACTTGGATTAACTTGAGTAAATTTCTGCTGGAACTACTGTCCGTAAATACTTGGGCAAAGTTAAAATGAGCCATTACTTCCCTGACCACCAGATTTACTGGAAGATTCGGTTTCAGCCTCTCCAAACACTCTGTCACGTCGTTTAACACCTCAAACTCTGCATAGGACTGGAGTTGGTGTTTCAGATTTCCCTCTAAGGCTCTATATTTAGCTAATATTTCTTTAAGTTGCTGCGAAGAAATTTGGCACAGATCTGAACGAAGAAATTTCAGTAAATAAATAAAGTCTTTATACACCACATACTGCAAGAAATAAATTAGGGGTTTAATCACTGGGTTGTCCATTATCGACAGCGCACTTTCCAAAATATGAGCAATGCCTGCCGCCTCCAAAAAATTGGACAATCTATCCATCTCCGTGTTTTTTCTCACGATAATGGCGGTCTTACTAAGGTCGATTTTTTTAGCCTCCGCCAGCTCTTGCAGATTGCGCACGAAGCCCTCCATGACTTCATCTTCAGTGTCACTACTAGCCTTTGCAACCCTAACTTCTACATAACCTGTCGTTTCTGTTTTAGAAGGAATCACTTTAAAGTAAGGCCACTTTAAATATTGAAAATCCTCTACGAGCTCCGAAATTCTACCAAACATCCGATTAATAAAATCGATAATGGTCGCGTTACTGCGATAAGAAGTGTTTAATATTTGCTCCTCTACATTCAGTATCTGCGGCAAAAACAGTAGGAGGCCTTGCTCACCACCGCGCCAACTGTAAATGGCTTGCTTCTCGTCACCCACACACACGACACCACCCAATTGGGTTTCATCAGCCACACATTCATTAATAATGGGACTAACGATATTCCACTGTAAGACACTGGTATCTTGAAACTCATCGATGAGCATAAACTGGATTTTATTGTTTAACATTTCGTAAAAGTAATTTTGCACCAGGAACTGCTCTTTATTGATCACCGATAATTCCTCAGAATACAAATACGAGTATGTGTAGAACAATATGTCCTGATGCGTAAATTTCTTTTCTCTAAACTTCACCTTGTCGTACTCTTCATAAATGAGGGCACTCAGCACTTTGAGTGCGTCCATGTAGGGCACCACTTTCTGGACATACAGTAATTGTGACAACTGCTGGCGAAAATCCAAATATATTTCAAGCAAGTTTTCATGTATTGGCGAAAAAGGTTTAATCTTCCAAAAATAATCCTCCTTAAGTAATCGCTTGCTTTCATTTTTAATAAGTCGTAGAAATTTCTCTGCTGTTGGCTCCTTGGCGTATTCAATGACTGGCTCCCAGCCTGCCTTGTATTGCTCACTACGGGGCAACGCTTCTGCTATATGTGAATCCATCAAGGCCAATAATTGGTCGAAATAGTCTTGTATTTCCTCGAGCGGAACATTTTTGGCACTCTTTGGATAGTCCAAGCTGGCAATAACAGTGCGCTGACTCACAACTTCGGTTAGCAGTTTTTTGTATTCGGCTAAATTTTTCTTATAACTGTTTTGCTCAATAAACTGCTTAAACACTTTCCAGTTCTCTTTGTTTCGTATCATTTCCAACAACACCATCTCCAAATACTCATCGTTTAAACTTTCGGAAATAAGTGAAAAATTATGAATATTCAAATAGGGGGCAATGAGCCCAGAAAAAATGCTTTGAATAAAACTATCAATGGTTAGGATTTGTATTTTATTTTTATTTAAACGCATATCTTTATAGACCTGAGCAAGCAAGAAAAAATCGATTTGGAAACCCGTAGGCAGGATTTGCGCAAGGGTCTTACTAATATCCTTTTTCTGAGCAGTTTCTCCCTCTTCCGTGAGCGTGTGCAGCATGGAGAATATGCGGTGTTTTATTTCGGCGGTCGCCTTACGGGTGAAGGTTACGACCAAGATGCTTGGATAGGGCACCCCCTTGGACAGTAGCGCTAAGTACTCGACAGAAAGCTGATAGGTTTTCCCCGTACCGGCACTGGCTTTAATTACTTTCTTGGTGATATTAGACATGTAACCTGCAAATCTCCTTATAGTCGCAATAGGAACAATAGGTTTTGGTTTTTGTCCTGCTATACTCTCCCAATTCCAACACACTTTCTAAGGCCGCTAAAATCGTTGTTTCCCCCAAAGAACTATCGGTATAACGGTCTAATTTATAACCCAAAACACTCAAGAAAACTTTTTCTTTAACCCTAATATCCTTTTTAGTTTCTCTTAGGCTGTAATAGTATAATTCGTAAAAATCCAATTGCTGGGGGTCCTTCGTTTTCCCTGTTTTAAAATCTATAATATACGCTTCCCTATTTTTGGACTCAAGAATCAAATCAGCTCGAGCATCGAGAGTTAGCCTGTCACCCAGCGGTATATTGGCAACCTTTTCTTCTAAGTAAACAGCCACAATGTCCGCTGGATTCAGGATTGTGTCCAAGTAAAGCGTAAAGAAATCAGCGATAGACTCCAAGAGTAGTGCAACCAAAACTTCCCGTAAGTATACGTCATATTTTATGGGGATATAGTCGGCAAAGCGCTTAAAATTACCCAGAATAATTTGCCCAATACTGGCTACATTTTGCTTAAAATATAGTGCAAAGGATTCTTCCTGACGAAAAGAAGCTTTTTTTACTTCTTGAAACAGTTGAGCAAATATTTCGTGAATAATAACGCCTAAGACTTCACTGGCCAGCTCTTCCTTAGACTCTCTGCTTAACACTTTCAACTTGGCAATATATTTTAAGTAATACTGGTAGGGACAACTGCTTAAACTACTAAAGCTCGTAAAACTTAGCTTGAGCTCACTCAACTCTTCTGCACTTACGGGCATCATGTCGGGAACTGCAGCTGGCTCTTTTTTTAAGAATGGCTGGTGCGAAAAGCTCTTCAGGTATGAAGCGGCGCAGTCTGGAGACAAGGAAGTATCCTGCTCGATAATTGAAGGGAAGGCTAGCTCCAGCTCCTCCACGAATGAGCTTTTATTTATGTTTTTTTCTTCAGACTTTAAGTAAAGTATAGTAGCTTGGCGGGAGCATAAAATAAGTCGATAGAAATAGTATTTTTCTCTTAAAACGATGTCTTCATAATTCTTTAAACCCAGTATTTTGCGTTGCTTCTCAGTTAAAAGAAACTGCATCTTACGAGGTGTGGGCATATAGCCCTCCGAAGCGTTTAACACCAAGAGCTTGGGAAACGTTAAGTTGCGAGAATCCGCCATATTTTCAATACTAATTTTATCCTGTCCCTCGCTGGGACAATTGGTGTAGTCAATCTTTTTTGTGGCCAGTAGCCCCAGTAAATATTGCAAGAAGAAAATGGCGGTGCCACTTCCTGAAGGGATAAAGCCTTGAGCATCGGTTTGTTCCAGAAAAAAAAGAACCTGATAAAAGTGATATAACAGTTTGTTGTAGTTCTCGTCTTGTAATTTAGACATTTCCAATGCATCCATGAAACCTTTAAATTGCCTAAATGACATTATCGCCTGTAAATTCTCGAAGTGCGCAAGCAATAAGTCGACCTTCAGCTCGGTAATAACTAGGTATTGAAGTCCTTTTTTCATGTACCCCTCTATAGACTCAATGACTTGGGGATTTATCTTATAATACTGGGTAAACACTTCGCTAATTAAGGCCTCATAAATGATTTTTATCTTTACTTTCCTGTGCTGAGTATTGGCTATTATTTTTTCCCAAATACTAAGAAACAAATAGAGCTTACTAGAGCTAAACAGCAACTGTTGCTTAAAGTTAATGCTTTGTGTCGACATCATAAAGGGTAAGGCAGACTGATAAAACTCATTATCTACCACGGCAATATTTTCTTCATTCTGCAAGATATTTACCGCCTTATGCAGCTGCATGAACTCATCTCTGGCTTCCTGCAATTTAATTTTTTTTAGAGCGGCAAAGTCTAAAGAAATATTTTTTAAATTAAAGTCTGTTACCAGCAGCTTTTCTTTATCTACAAAAAATTCAGGCAACTGAAAATAAACATTAATGTTACGCTTCAACGTATCCTGGCAATAATATAACAAGTACTTTTCTAACCTAGAGTAATAGAACTGGTTCACCACACGTATCTCTTGGAAATCCTCTAATGTCGAGGGATCAAAGTCCGCTAAGTCATATTGGAAAATAGCATCCGTTAGCCCCCTGTCCTCTAGATATTTGGCGTACTTTGTTTTGAGTAGCAGAAATTTTGCATAGATACTTTCCTGCCACGCCGTAATATTTTCTGGAAGGTCGGAGTCTAACCCAAGCTGCACAAAGTTGATGTCCGAAATCTGTTCATCAGCCAGCTCCTGCCAGAAATTGAAAAACTCCGTGGCCCAGGGTATCGTATCAAAGTAACTGGAAACTCTAAAAAATTCTTTATCTTCTGGCGACAAAATATTATAAAAGGCCAGCAGTCTCTTTTCCTTGTCGATGAGGGGTTTAGTGGGGAGGAAGCATAGAGTCTTAAACTCTTCCATGGTGAGAAAGGACTGCGCTTCTCCTTGCCAATTTGCTTGATGCAGCCGTATTGCTTCTTTTTTGCTTTTGGCATGGGGAAAGATTAGTAAACTATGGGCAGGTAGATTTTGGACTACTGTTTGGAGTAGGTTTTCCGCAAAGGTTATAAACCTAAAGTTCACCTATACTTCCAAGAACCACTTCATTGCGAAGGTTTCATGTCTAACATTTTCAACTGCAATCGCCTCTTGCCGTTGAAACTGTTGTCTTCAAGGTTATAGGCAACATCGAAGGTATTGCAACTTTCAAGCATGGGCAAATATCCTGCCATTTTAAAGCCTATAGCTTCGATTTGCTCAGAGCCTTGAATAAACAAAACGCGCAAATGATTGCGGTCTTTACCCACCAAACTATAGTCGATGGCGTTTAAGTTCTTCGTGAGAAAAACGGGTTCACGGTTTCCTTCACCAAAGGGTTCAAGCAGCTTAATGTCTTGTAGTAGCTTATAGTTTAGGTCCTCGATATTAATTACAGCATCAATATTTACAACGGTATACAGGCTTTCTCCCTCTAGGTATTTATGAACAATGGAGGCATATTGCTCACGGAATTCTTCTATTTTTTGAGGGTCTATTTCAAAGCCAGCAGCCTCTTTATGTCCACCATAGCTAATTAGTAAATCTTGGCACTTCTCTAAGGATGAAAAAATATTTATCCCTGCAAAGCTTCGAATTGACCCCCTACTTATATCGCCTTTGGTGGTAATAAGTACAACGGGTCTCTCATAGTACTTGGCCATCTGGGAAGTAACAATACCAATAACCCCCGGCTCCCACTCTTTGGAAGACAACACAATTACTTTTCTGTTCAGCAAATCGCTGTTTTGCTCTACTATTTTTGTGGCTTCTAAAAATATTTTTTCGCCTTCTTTTTTGCGACGCTCATTTAAGGAGTTTAGTTCGTCAGCCATCTCTTTGGCTTTTTTTCTGTCTTTGGTCATCAGCAGTTCAATAGCTACACTGGCAGACTCTAGTCTTCCGGCTGCATTAATGCGTGGACCAATACCATAACCAATGGTTGTGGTATTGACGGAGTTTCCTCCCATCTGTTCCAATAAATGGAATAAGCCCAAGGAAGATTCGCGATTAAGCTTTTCAATCCCCTTCTTAACAAAGACCCTATTGTCTCCTAAAAGAGGCACGACATCGGTAATAGTACCAATGGCCACTAGCTCTAAGTAGCGTCTGTTTTGTAGTATATCTACGCCTTTAAATTGTTTATATAAATAGCATATAAACTTAAAAGCCACACCGACACCTGCCAAATAAACTGACAAGTCTTTGTGCTCACATTTTGGATTTAATATTGCGTAGGCTTTGGGCAATTGCAGTGGTGGTGTATGGTGGTCGGTAATAATTACATCTATGCCCAGCTCATTGGCTAGGGCGATTTCTTCCACATTGCTAATACCACAATCTACGGTAATAATTAAGGAAACATTTTCTTTTTTAAAATTACTGATGGCTTTTTTATTTAAGCCATAGCCTTCGGTATAGCGAAAGGGCACATAATAACTGACGTTAGCTCCCAAGCTCTTCAAGGCGTCATAGACAACAACGGTACCTGTAACGCCATCGGCATCGTAGTCACCAAAAACAACAATTTTTTCTTTGGATTGAATAGCGCTAATTACCCTATGCGTCGCCTTCTCGATAGACTCTGGGCAAAAATCTTTTTGAATATATTGCAAGGTAGGCGACAAGAACTTCTTAATGTCCTCTTTGTTACCAATCCCACGATTGAGAATAATCTCAATAATGATGGGCTTGATTTCAAGCTGTTGTGATAATGATTCGACTAACTGTGAATCATTATCATAATACTTCCACTTGCTGTGACCTAAATTAAGCATCCTTTTTCAGGATAAATAAGGGTTGGCCAAATTCGATTGGATCGGAGTTTTTCACGAGGATTTGCACCACTTTGCCATCGTACTCTGACTCAATTTCATTAAATAACTTCATGGCTTCAATAATACAAACTGGGTCACCTTTTCGTATTTTAGACCCTACAGAAACAAAAGCAGGAGATTCTGGCGAAGGTGAAGCATAAAAAGTTCCGACCATTGGCGAAACAACGGCGATTTCACTGTCGCTAATTTTTTTCGAATCAGCGACAACTTCTACTACATCTGGCTGAGCAACGCTAGCTTGTTGTTGCACTCTGGCTTCCTGATACATCATGGGTGAGTGCATCACTATATTGTTTTGTTTTATATCATCTTTTACGATTTCAACTTTTATACCATCTTCTTCAATTTTAAATTGATTGATATTGGACTTTTCAACTATGCGTATTAGTTTTTCGATATCCTTTAAATTCATTTATAGCTCCTTAGTGCTTTTTATGGTTTGATATTTATTTAGAAATTACGGATACATTATACCATAACAAAAATAAAGATGTACACTTCGCATACGGAGCAAAAAAAGCCCCCTCACTCTTAGCGAACTAAAAGTGAGGGGGGGGTAGGAAGTCCCTGGGTTGGGATCTTTTAAGGGTAGAAGAGGTTACCCTTGTAGCAGTTTTAAAACAGATTGCGGCAATTGATTCGCTTGCGCTAACATCGCTGTACCTGCTTGTACTAAAATCTGATTCTTAGTAAACACCATCATTTCTGCGGCCATATCGACATCTCGCACACGAGATTCAGACGCCGAGAGGTTTTCCTTGGTTACACCGAGATTGTTAATGGTTGTCTCGAGTGTATATTTCTGGAACGCACCTAACCTTGCTCTCTGTGTTGAAACATCATTGATAGCTGAGTCGATGATGGACACCGCATTGGCAGCATTGGTAGCCAATGCATAAGTTTGGGTAGATTTAATGGCATCAATATTTGAGCCGGCTAATGAACTAACCACACCTAACTTACTTGTTCTCATATCCGCAATGCTGTAAGAAATTAAGTTGCCAGTGGAGGCATCCTCTGTTAAGGAAAACTGCAGGTTACCCGTCACTATAGATAAGGCATTGGTTATGGCACCAATCAAATTCGCATCAGACGCAACATTAAAGTGTGTGCCTAACCATGCGCCAGTACTTGAACCAGTAACCACCAAGCCACTACCTCTTAGGTCTTCACCACCTATGGAGGCAACAATATTTTGACCTACATCTGTAAAGTTGACGGCACCGCAACCTACTTGTGCATCAGCTACAAATCTTACAGTTTGTGCATCGCCGTAAGCACATGAATAGATAGCTATGTCTGAACCACCTGTCGTAGAGGCCCAAACCTTTGTTGTCGCACTATCACTATTGATCATGGCGGCAATACACGTTGTTGTTGTAGAGTTTAAGGTTGTTGTATAAACTCCAGCTGTTCCTGCAACACCGCAGTTCTCAGACCATAAAGTTATTACGCCACCAGCTGCAAATACGCCGCCACTGGCATTTAGGTTGCCAGTATATACTGCTGCAGATGCTATAGCTGTTACGTTTACAGATACTTGACCAGATTGTCCTACTTGACCAACTACCACAGCAGAAATCTTAGCAGATGCTGAAGTTGCTACGTCAATAGCCGTACCAGCACTACCGTCTAACAGGTTCTTTCCTGCATATTTAGTTGTGGTAGCAATTCTTTGCATAGATTCAACAGCTTTATCTACCGCTGTTTGATCCGCTGATATTGAGTTGGAGTCGTTTGAACCAGTGTTCGCTGCGTGAACCGCTAAACTTCTGATGCTGTTTAACATGTTATTCATTTCTGTTAACGCACCTTCTGCTGTTTGTACCATGGATATGGCGTCTGACGCGTTCTTTACTGCTTGGTCTAAACCTCCGATTTGTGCTCTTAACTGTTCGCTGATTAATAGACCGGCTGGATCGTCAGCACCTCTGTTTATTCTAAAACCTGAAGATAACTTTTCGAGAGATTTACCTAACTGATTGTTAGATACACCTAAGTTTCTCCAGGCATTCATCGCCGCTATGTTATGATTGATTTGCATTCCCATTTTAAATTTCCTCCTTGTTTATATTTGTTTCATCCTTGAAACAATCCCCGTTGTAATTTGTTTTAAGTGTCTTACCAACACTGGGCAGTTGCCCTCCTACTAGTTTGTGGGTTTTAAGCCCCCCCGTATTATATTTCCCACCTCCTTTTAATAACTATTTATAAAAGACAGTACTCACTGTAATAGTATTTTCGGTAAATATTGTGGATTCTTTAATGGATTTTATATTGATAAATTTTGTTATATCTTTTGTTGATTTTAACGGGTATAACAAAAACGTTCCTTCGACTCCATTTCATTTCGCTCAGGATGACGTGGCTGCTACATGAAATATTGATGCAGTGTTCCTTGATAATACGCCATATCCCTTAAAATATATGAGAATGTGTGTTATAAATTAAATCATGGATATAAATAACTTTACGATACATGAATATGCCAGCATAAAAGATGCCCTCAAAAAAGTGGATTTAGGAATTACCAAGGTTCTCCTTGTGCTTGATGATAATCAAGGTTTAAAAGGAACTCTAACGGATGGAGACGTGCGTCGCTATCTCTTACATGGGAATAGCTTTGATAATAACATTTATGAGGTTTACAACAAAAATCCAATTACCATTCGGGCTAAATATTTCACAGTCGATATTGCTAAAATATTAATAGTTGAAAATAAAATAGACTTACTGCCTATTCTTGATGACAACAACAGAGTGGTGGAAATTATTCATCGCGACAAGTTATTCTTCGAGGCTGGTCTAGCTGTTCCCAATACGTCACGGGTTCACGTACCTGTAGTAATTATGGCAGGCGGTAAGGGCACACGTATGGAACCCTTTACTAAAATATTACCCAAGCCACTTATTCCTATTGGAGATACTCCTATTATTGAAGTCATTATGGATGAGTTCCATAAGCAAGCCGTAAATAAATATTACTTAACACTAAATTTTCGTGGAGAAATGATTGAAGCCTACTTTAAACATAACGATAAACAATACGACATTGAATATGTTTGGGAAGACAACTTTTATGGTACGGCAGGTTGTTTGAGGTTACTAATGGACAAAATATCCGATACTTTTATTGTCTCCAACTGTGACGTTATTGTAAAAGCTAATTATGAAGAAGTGCTTAAGCTGCATAAGGAGCAAGGCGCAAAGCTGACGGTATTATCCTCCATTCAGCACCATAAGATTCCTTACGGAGTCATCAGTTATGGTGAAGGTGGTGTTGTTACCGAGATTAGAGAAAAGCCTGAATATTCTTTTAATATCAACACCGGCATCTATATATTGGAACGTTCCGCCTTGGATTATATCCCCGAAAACCAGGTTTTTCACATGACTGACCTGATGAGTGCTTTAATCCAAAACGGACACAAGGTAGTTACCTACCCAGTGAACGAAAATGAATATGTTGATATTGGCCAATGGGAAGAATATAAAAAGGCCATGGAAAAGCTGCAGTTGTTGAAATAAAATATGCTTAACGGAAAAAAAGTAATCGCCTTAATTCCAGCTCGTGGAGGCAGCAAAGGTCTCCCAGGGAAAAATATAAAAAGTTTAGCGGGTAAACCCTTAATTAACTGGACAATAGAGGTGGCTAAAAAGTGTGCTTTCATTGATCGGGTTATAGTTTCTACAGATGACGAGCAAATTGCCGAAGTTTCCAGACAAGCAGGTGCGGATGTTCCCTTCATTCGACCCGCCCAGTACGCTACAGACCATGCTACGGGCACACAGGTAATAATGCATGCCCTAGAGTGGTTGAAAAGTAATGACCAAGCGGCAGATATTTTGGTGCTGCTGCAACCTACGTCTCCACTGAGAGTCATGCAAGACCTAGAAACGGCTTTACTCCTTTACATAGAAAAAAATGCAGCAATTGTTTCGGTTTGTGAGGTGAATCATCATCCCTTTTGGATGAATACACTCCCCACGAATTTATCTTTGAAAGATTTTCTGCGACCAGAAATTAAAGATGCAAATAGACAAGACTTACCGATATATTATCAGCTTAATGGTGCCATTTACATTAAGAGTTTTGATGAGTTTATTAAAGATGAAACGTTCTTTACCGAAAACACTTATGCCTATATCATGCCAAAAGAGAGGTCTATAGATATAGACTCAGAAGTAGATTTTTCCTTAGCCCAAATAATAATAGAGAAAAGAGGAAGTTAACATTAATATAGTTCTATCCCCAGAGCAGCTAAAAATAAAAAATATATGGACGTTTTTAGTCCAAGCGAACCCCAGTGACTATTTACTCGACATTAAACTTAAGTTTAATAATATAAATACTTCTGACAAAAACTCTCTTATTAGCGGTTTTTATGCTTTTGAGAAGGAAAGCAACACTTACCTAAATAATGCCATCAAATATTCAGTTCAATATCAGGAAATTCAAGGCTTGATGGTTGAATATATTACCAATAAGCTGCTGCAAGCTAGTAATTCTGTCACGATATTAGAATTAACTGTTATGGTAAGCATCATACGTCTATTAAATTTAGAGCAAAACAGCTCTCATCTCTCAAGCATAATTTCAAAGTTTGAAGGCACAACAGATGCCATCATAAAGGTTAAGTTGGCCATGCTTATTTATATTTTAATGAGCTCAGGCAATAAATTAGCTCAAGCCCAAGTTGATTTTTTAAAGCGCATACTTTTTATCAACACCTTCCATCCTGCCCTTCTTGCAAAAAATGAGGGCATTCCGTTGCTGCAAGCTGTTTTCCAAAACAGTAGCGAGGTGTACGACGCTTATATAAACGTAATTTCAGATAGCCAATATTTCTTTACTAAAAGTGAGGAAGAGCAAAAAACAGCCCTAATATGGCTGTATGAAATATTTATGGCTTTATTTAGTTATGATGGTTATTCTTTGCGCCTCTACGTAAAACTTGTGGTCTTATATCAGGAGGCGCTTAATAGAAAACTCACGGAAATAGCACTGAAGATATATTATCTTTGCGCCAATCTTAAACTTGCGGCTTCTACCACCCAAGAAGAGTTAAAAGAGGCCAATGATGACTTAAGTCTTCCTTTTAGTAGGTATTTGCAAGACCACTTAATTAAAGAATACGGCATTTTTCCAAATAATAGATTGGTGGATAAGACCAAAATTAAAATAGGCTTTGTAATTGATTATATGCAGATTCACGCCCCCTTTAAGGTTTTATATTCCTTATTAAAAGGAGTAGGTCAGATTAATACTGGTTCCTATGAATACTATGTTTATGAGATTGCCAAGGAAGGCGGGGCAGTTAATACTACCTGTAAAGAAATGCTAGAGAACCTTGGAGTTCACTACACAAGCGGCAATGAGTTAATCGACGATTTTGCCAAGGGGAATTATGCCAGTCATCTTACTAAATGTATTAAGCTTCGTGAAAAAATTATCCGTGATGAAATCGATGTCTTAATTTGCGAAAACACCCGTGTGGAGTTTGATTTTCTCTTAACAACAAGAACGGCACCGATTCAAGTGTACTACTCGTATGGAAATTATGTGTATGGTGTTGAGGGAATCGACTACCGTATTGGGCTAGGCTTGACAGATGGCATAAGCTTGATGGAGGTAAATGACCAAACGTTCATCAACTGCAAGCAATCGCTTTTGGAAGAGTTTCTAATTAAGCCACTTTCGCCAACAGATATCAGTATGATAAAAGAAATTAGAGGAAAACTTCCTACAGAAACTTTTATTTTGGGGAGTGTGGGCAGATTAATAAAAATAAATAATGAAGAGTATCTGAACGTTGTTCTAAGACTACTGAAAAAATACCCCAATGCAGTGTATATTGCGGCAGGCGATGGAAATATCGAAGATATTAAGTACGTTATTAACAACTTAAACCGAGAGATTAATGTCGAAAATATTGAAGAAAGACTGTTTTTCCCAGGACAAGTAGATATGTTCCTTTATAGAAATATTATCGACCTGTTCTTAAACACCTTCCCCTTGCCAGGAGGAATATCCTTATCGGAGTTCGCAATGGCCCACAAGCCAATTGTATCCAGGTTCGTTCCTGAGTATCCAGAAAACAACAATTATGTGCCAGGTCAATTTATCACCCATACCATTGAAGAGTACATTAAGCTGGCTAGCCAAGTTATTGAGGACTACAAGTTTAGGCAAGAGATGTCTGTAACCTGCTATGAATTTACCAAGAATTCGTTAAATGTAACAAAATGTGCTAGGGATTTCTTAGACCTTTTAGAGTACCTATTAGATAAACCAAATCATGAGCAAATCAAGAAGAAATACGTTTCATAAGTCTCTATTTATAGGCAATTACTTCATATACGTTGGTTAAGCCCAAAAATTTATGTTTGTAAAATTGGGTCACATTGCTATTAGCCTCTTTATCGATTTGAATTTGGCCATCGCCATCGATAATAATATTCTCAAAACCTAAACGTGCTAATTCTCTTTTCATTTTCGAAGGGAAAACAATAACACTTGCCATAGGGAAAATCTTGCTAAAGCTAAAATGTCTGACTAAGTTTCTAAAGGCATACAAACGCTGATTAAAGTCTTTTGAAGGATTGCGATTAAATAATAAATTGTAAAGGGCGATTCCAATCCCATTGTTGCAGATATAGACAACGCCACCTTTCTTAAGTACTCGATAAAATTCGCTTAGTGTTTTCTTCCAATCAGTTAAGTAAATGACGCTGTAGCAAAATATGGCATCAAAGCAGTTATCATCATACTTAAGGTTTTCAATTGAGCCTTGCCTGACCTCAATGTTCTCCTTATTTAGTAGCGTAAAAATATCCTTTGAGACGTTGACACGTGCCTCCAAATATTCCAGGGAAGCCACCTGTTTATTTAACTCAGATAGTGCTAAACTCCACTGTCCAAAGCCAGAGCCTGCATCCAATACACGTTCTTTATTCACAAAACCAATTTTCCTAAGGCGTTGCGAGTAGATGCTTGGGTCAGTACTATATACACGCTTGCAAAAATCGGCATTCATGGAGTGGGGTGTTAGGTGCTGATCTATTATATTATTAATTTCGAGATTGCTCATTTTTCCAGCTCCTGACAATATGCTAAGAGTTCAGCAAGGAAGTTGTATACACCGTAACTGGATTTATTCGTAAACGCACTTAACTTATCTTTATCGTGTTGATTTTGTTTTGAGACTTCGTAAACATCTAGGTTGCAGCTATTCAGAAAAACATGAAGCGGATGGAAGTTAAAAACCTTAATGCCAGTTGTTTCCAGAACAGCGTGCAAATCAAATGTGGCTTTGTTTAAGCAGGTGGTGTAATCGTCCCACACAAAGGGTGCTCTTACCAACTTAGTGGCATTACATTGGTAAGGAGTGGCGTTTATGCCAGTTAGGTAGGGCAGGAGCAGATTGCTTTCATGGCTAAGCCCTTTTTGTTTACAGTAATTTAGAATCAACGTGTTTTGGGTCAACGCATGGCTGCGGAAGCTGACCGCTGTAGGAACTATAGCTAAATAGTAGTCGACTACTTCCTGATAGTTTTTACCGTAGCGAAAATCACCCTCCAGAAGAAAATTAAAATTGGGGTGTAGTCCTAGATCAAACAACTCATTTGCTTGTATTTTTTCAAGTAAGCTTGTGGGGTGAGTTGCAAAGAAAGTGGCTTTAACTTTGGCTTTCTCCAGCAAATCGAGGACATGAGCCAGTACAAAGTCGCTCACCCATTCCACATCAAACGTAATAAATATTTTATTTTTCCAACTTTGCTCGTTATTTAATTCAATCTCACATATTTTAGAGGTAATCATTATTTTTTTATTAACTCCAAGATAAACATTTTGCTATATTCACGAAAAGTATTTCTGTCCATTTGTTCGTATAATTTTCGGGCAGCCACCTGAAAATTGGTGCCGTACTGACAGGGCTCTGGCGCTATTCCAGAAGGGTAGTAAGCCCTTACCAAAACATCATAGAGTCCTAGTCTAATATCTTGTTTGATTTCAAACCGCTCACTTAAGAAGGGGAATAATTTTTCTTCATCAAAATCTAAGTTGTGCCAAACCTTGGGCATTTCTTCGAGTCCTAGAGATTTCCTAAGTCCATTAAGCTGTTCTCTTCCTTGCAGCGTTCCCTCAGAAAGAATGAGTCTTCCACCTGGCTCTAGTAAAGCGTGAAGTTTCTGTAGGGCAGTCATTTGCTCTTCCCAGGAACTTAAATTTATCAAGCATCTCGTGGAATTTATTAAGGAAAAAGTGCCAATTTGTTTGTCTAAGTGTAAAACATTACCCTCAATAAAATATAATTTAGGAGTATTAAAGGCCTTATTGGCAGAAGCTACCATTGCCGTTGAATAATCTAACCCCACAGCCGTCTCACATTTTTGGGCATAGATATCGGTTGAAAAGCCATTGCCGCAACCAATGTCTAAAAGCTTATCTGTGGCTTTAATTAAGGAAGAAATTAGCGATATTTCGATGTTTACTTGTTGAATATCTCCATGCGTTACAAGTTTGCCTTCATTCCCCTGACTATTTTTATGGCTCCAAAACTCTAAAATCTTTTCTTTGGTTTCTTCCACGATTAATTCCTTCTTATGTTGCAAATTACGTTGCAAATTTTATCAATGTCATCTTGGGTTAAGTCTGCAAATAGCGGCAATAAAACTACCTCACGTCGGGCATTTTCGCTCTCTGTAAGTTTGTAGGTGTGATTATGGTAAGGGCGTTGTTCGTGGGCGTTCATGATTCCAGGTTTGGAGGCTATCGATTGGTCTAATAGAAGCTGCATCAGCGCATCACGTGTAATTGGAGCATTTGGCTTTATCCTAACTGGGTAAGATTGCCAGTTGGGTTTAGTATACTCTGGTTCATGGGGTAGCTCCAACCAATCTATCTTGGCTAAATGTTTTTTATACCAAGCATTAATTTGTCGTCTTTTTTCTATAAAAGCTGGTAATTTCTTTAGCTGCTCAATGCCTACAGCAGCTTGGATGTCGGTTAATCTATAGTTGTAGCCGGTTAGGAGATATTCTTCCTGAATGATCTGTTTTGCCTGATGGCGAGCAGTATCGGACAAACTCATGCCATGCTGTCTTAGTAGGCGAAATAACTGATCATAGCTTTCCTGATTGGTGGTGAGCATCCCACCATCACCTGTGGTTAAGACTTTCCGCGGATGAAAAGAAAAACAAGCAATGTCAGCCTGAGGTTGGCCAATGTTTTGCCAGTTACCATCGATGTAGATTTCACTGCCAATAGCACAAGCGGCATCTTCGATGACGGGAATATTATACTTATTTGCGATAGCCATTATCTTAGCGATATCGCAAGGCATTCCCATTTGATGCACCGCCACTATGGCAGCTATTCTCCCTATCGATTCAGGAGGGCAATGTTTTAAGGGCGCCTCACCAGACACCAGTTCACTAACTGCTGCGTAATACATTTGCCCATCTTTGAGGTAACAGGTGTCGTGCAGTTTCTTCTCAAGCATGTCGGGGGATAGATTATAGGTAAGGGGATCTATGTCAATAAACAGAGGCTCCGCGCCACAGTGCCGAATACTATTGGCGGTGGCAATAAAAGAGTGACTGACAGTGATGACGAGGTCGCCAGGCTTAACCCCTACAGCGAGAAGCGCTAAATGTAGGGCTGTGGTACAGCTGGAAACAGCACAGGCAAAATTAGATCCTACATAATTTGCAAACTGGTTTTCAAATTCGGCTACTTTCGGGCCCTGCGTTACCCAACCCGACAACAACACTGCTCGAGTGGCTTGCGCTTCTTCTTCGCCTAAGGATGGTCGACTGAGGGGTATCATACTATTCCCAATTATAGGTTTGCTCCATTTTGTTAATATCGGAAACGCTTAGGTTTAAAGCTTTAAACCACTGGATGGTTTTAATTATTCCTTGTTCAAAACTCACATGCGGCGCCCATTGGGTGAGATCTCTAAATTTGTTTGAATTGGCAAAAAGACGCAGAACATCACCGGGTCGTGACTTTCCATATTCGACGATAAGTTTATGGTCTAAATGCATATTAAGTAGTTTAGCTATATCATTTAAGGAAATTTCAAAATTGCTACCAATATTGGCCATTTCTCCTACCATTTGCGCTGTTTGAAGAGCCATAACTAAGCCTCGAGCGGTATCTTCTACATAGGTAAAATCTCTCGTTTGAGATCCATCTCCAAAAATAGTGATTGGTAAGTTATTTAACCCTCGAACAATGGCTTTAGGGATAAACTCACCCGCACTGCCTTCAAAATGTGACCGAGGTCCAAAAGTATTAAAGGGACGAATGATTACAACGGGTAATTGATAGGTAATATTGTAGGCTCTGGCATAATTTTCTCCAGCCAACTTACTGGCACCATAAACCGTATGCGGTGCCGCCAGATGATTTTCGTCGATGGGCACACTTTTAGCTGTGCCATAGATTTCGGAAGTCGAGCAATAAAGAAAGCGTTTTACGCCGTGGCTACGAGCGGCTTCCAACACTAGTAAAGAGCCTTCGGCATTTATCAGATGATTCTCATGGGGAAACTTTATGGAGTGCCGAACGCCCAGACATGCCAAGTGCATCACGTAATCAATATCTTGCATCGCCGTATCAATTGTAGTCGGGTCGGTGATGCTGCCCCTGATGATTTCTAGGTTACTGTTTTGGGCATGTTGCTTTAGGTTTTCCAGACTTCCATTCACAAAATTATCTAATACTCGGACGCTAGCATCTTGCGCTAAGAGATAATCCACGACGTGCGAGCCAATAAACCCAGCTCCACCGGTAACTAATATTCTTTTTTCTTTTAAGTCGATCATAAGCCTTTAGTTTTCCTTAATAAGCGTAAATAATATTTGGGGATAAATAGCATGATACTTAACTTTATAATTATTATTTACTCCTTGTAAAGCCCCTAAACAAATTTTGCGCTAAATTATGGACATTAAGAAATATATACTTACTATTAATTTATTGGCTAAAACGAGAAGTTTTAATATAAGTTGTGCTAGAATTTATATAGTGAGCGAACCACTCATGAATGTAACATAATAATTGGGAGTTTTTATGGGATATATTTATATTAGAAATAACAAACATGAAGTTGCCAATGATATTCCCCAAGACCTTATTCTTCCGCAGCATAATATTCGAATAGTAAATACCACTCTAGGTGAAGGAGTAAGTATTTGGTCAAACCTAAATATCTATGGTGCCAAAATAGGTAGTCACACCAAATTAGCCTCTTTTATTGAAATTCGCAGTAATGTTTGCGTAGGTAATAACTGTAAAATTGAACCCTTTGTCTTTATCCCAGAAGGCGTTGATATTGGTAGCGGTGTGTTTATTGGGCCTAATGTTACGTTTACCAATGATATCTATCCTAAAGCCGTAGATGGGCAGGGTGAATTGATAAAAGACTATCAAATAACCCCAACACAAATAGGTAATTTCGCTAGTATAGGGGCGGGGTGCGTCATTCGCTGTGGAATTACAGTTGGGCAAGGAGCAATGTTGGGCGCAGGCAGTCTTTTGGTAGACAATGTTGGCGCTAACGAGATTTGGTATGCACAAAAAGCTGCCTATAAAAGAACCCTTTAGGGAAATGACGGCGTGTGCAGAAAATAACAGTAAGTATGTTGTGTTTTGAGAATAGTCGAGGTAATAAATTGAGGGAAGGATGTGGTTTGTAAATGAAGGTTGCATTAATTCCATCGCGCTCAACACCTCGGCCATGTACGCGGGCCAGGCATTGGGTGCCGGCAGCGGCGGCTGGCTGATCGCGCAGGGCAGCATGGCTTCGCTGCACTGGT
>CAIUUT010000162.1 GCA_903902445.1 uncultured Candidatus Marinamargulisbacteria bacterium | reverse complement strand
CTACTCCCAAATTGTATTGGTTAACTTCTTCTGGATCTGAATTTACTAAAGCAGCTTGATACACGGGATTATTAAAGGCGGTATGTTTTCCCCACGATGCAATAATAGAGACATTGTCGGTGCTATTGTGTATTTTAACACTCAAACTTGGTTGAAATGATTTTGACTTACTAAGGCGCTGATCCAATATTTGATCATAGCGACATCCGAAATTTAAGAGAATCTGATTATTGAAAAATGAAACCTCATTTTGCAAATATGAACCGAAGGTTTGATAATAGGTTTTATAATTTTCAGAAGTAGTTTGGGTGATTGATCCTGGGTATTCTAGGTAGGGCATTTGATTTACATTGTTTTCCGAATAGGTTGTATTGTCAGCTCGGAAGCTTAGGCCAGATGACAGGATATTATTACTAATTCCAGTACTTGTAACATCAATGTTTACAAAATAGGGTTGTAATTCATAATTTACTTCGGAAGTAGCGTTATTAAATTCAGTTTTCCAAAGAATTTTAGAGTTTTCAAAGCCTGTATTAATTTGGGAGTATAGAGAACTGTCCCATTGGCTTTTTAAACTTGATACATAAAGCTTTCTGATTGACCCTGAGCTATGAGTTCCTTTTGTTCCCTGATTTAGATTTATATCATTGATCATCATAATATCGGAATAGTAATACAAACCAAGATTGAAAGAGTGTTTTGGATTAATTTGAAACTTATAAATTTGACTGAAACTATCTAAGTGAGGGTAAAGAGTGCCTGGAATCTTAATAAAATAATCATAGTAAGTTTTACGTATTGAATATAATAAGGAGTGTTCTTTATATACAATTGGACCATCAAGCAGAACTTGCATTTCAGTAAGGCTTTGGTCTAGTTCAAGTGAAAAACGTTGGGTATTACCCGTTCGTTGCTTGATGTCTAATACTCCGCTTAATCCTCTGGGTGATTTCACGGGAATATTTCCAGTATAAAAAGTTGCTGATTCTATCAGCTGCGGATTAACAAGACTCCCCTTCCCGTCCCAAATATAGGGAGATGAGATAATATGGCCGTCTAGTATCGTAATGGTTTCATTACTCTGTCCCCCTCGTATAAATAGCCTTGCATCTAAGTCTCCAGCCGATACAACACCTGGGAGAAATTTGTGTAAGTTTGAGACGTCGTTAAAAACGCCTACTTTTGAATAGGAGGTGTATTGTTCCTTGCTAAGATTGATTTTCAGCGCTGATGTTTGGTGACTGGCTGCTAAATTTTCATTCATGGTGTTGGTATCGCCATATTTATCATCAAAAAGAATATTTGAAATGAGCCTTTTTAGTGACGAGTTATTTAAATTGGCATCCATATTATTTGAAAAGGTAAATGAAAGTAAGGTAAGGACAGATACAAATTTTAGATAATATGTAGCTTTCTTAATCAAATTCGCTTTATATGTTATAGTTAAACCATGTTTTGCCAAAGTAATAATTATATTCCCAGAATATTTGATGTTTAAACAATTATTTTATTTATTATTAATATTTATTGCACTTTCTGCTAGTTATTGTTCCTTTGAGCTCAAGGATTCTAATCACCTGGGCATGTCTTATGGGCAATTTGTTAATTTGTATATTGGAAGAGATATAGGAAATATATATGAGGAAACAGAATATTCAAAATATTTAAGAAATAATTACTTATGGCTTCCGTACACTAGAGCAGTATATATCAGGGATAAGGTTGATGATTTAGCTGCAACCATTATTTATCTTTTTGGGGAAAAAGGTTTGTTTATGATTAATTATCAAATAATTTGCAGCCAGGAGGAATATCAAAGTATTAGGGATCAATGTTATAGTAGTTATGGCAAACCAACTACAGAAGAGTATTATGCGAGGGAACAAACTGCAGACCAAATTTGGGTTTGGGAAGAAAATAAAATTTTAATGAATTATTCTGTTCACGTTTACAATAAAACGCAAAAAGGCAAAGATGAATATATGAGTAATACCTATAGGCGACTTCTGAATATTTATGATAATGATAAAAAGAAAACAGATAGATTATGGAGTGAATTAATTACACAAGGCGTGATTGATGAGTATGGAGCATATCGGGCTGACCAGGAAGCTAAGCTTAATAAGGTTTTTGTAACTCTTGGCGTCGATTCTAGTAAAATAAATTTGCTAGTAAAAATGTTGGAGAAGCAAAAAATCGGGGAATTAAATATTATATTTGTTAATGAAAATATTTTGGGTTTAAAGCTATAAGCGATTTACATGAATAATCCTAAATATAGCATGCTTCGATATATTATCCTTTGGGAACTGGAAATTCTTATTAAGATTGATGACTTCATTAAGTTGTCAAATAAACAACCAATACTAATTTTCGATCATTGCTATGGAGGTGGGGCCAATGATTTCTCAAGAATAGCAATCACAGAATATACATCTGAGTCTATTCCAACCTTTTATATTCGATATTTTAAGGAAAAAAAAATATTTTTGATTACCTTATGTAACGTAGATCTGAATATATATTT
>CAIUUT010000161.1 GCA_903902445.1 uncultured Candidatus Marinamargulisbacteria bacterium | reverse complement strand
TTGCTCAGGGGTGACATTATCACTTTGGGCTAACATAATTTAATAAACTCTTCATTATTATTATTTAATACACTAAAATAGAAAAAATATAAGCGATAATAAATAGGCCAATTTAAAATTGGCTTGTAAATAAATATAATGGGGGTTCTTATGAAAAGTTATATTAGGTTGTCTTTGCAGGTTAAAATATTTTGTGGGTTTATTCTGTTGGCTATTCCCATAGTATTGTTGACTATTAGCTCTTGGAGACAAATTAACACTATTAATAAATTAGTCAGCCAAGCAAATAGAGTAGTAGCAGCAAATACTGTGGCTGCCTCTACCGTAACTAATAACGCAAATGTTAGCGCAAATGCCCCTGCCGTTGTTGTTGAACCAGCGCTTACAGAGGGAGTGGATTTAAATCCGGATGCAACTAAGACTGTGGGGCGTAGTTCATTAGCCCTAATTGTCAATATTTTGGCTTTAGTTTGTTTGCTTCTTGCTAGTGTCGTATTTTACTTGATTGCCGCTTCTATTTCGAGAAAAGTACATTTGTTAAATGAAGCATTAAAAGAAATGGAAAGTGGAAAACTTGGAGTGAAAATAAATGGTGAGAGTAGTATCGGGGATCAACTGGATGAGACTATAAATGCTTTCAATGGTATGTCTCTTAACATAGCGGGTATTGCGGAATTTATTAAAGACATTAAGGCGGTGAAGGACAGTGCGACAAACTCTGAGCCTTCCTTGAATGAAGTAAATATTTCTTTGGAAACGTTATACAAAGTTATAGAGAATTCTTCTCAAGGTATAAATTCTCAGGTCAATAAATCTAATGATGCTGAATCCAAAGTGGTTATATTAAATAGCACTATTGGTAAGGTGTTAACTGCAAATATTGAGCAAGAAAGAAGCAGCAGGCGGTCTGTCGATTCGGTTATCGAAATAACTAAAGCAATTCAAGAAGTTACTTCAGACGTAGAGCAAATATCCAATTCGTCCTCAGAAGTTAAGAAAACAGCTGGTGAGGGTAATTTGGCGGTTATAGATGCGGTAAATGAGATCAAGAAAATAGCCTTGGATGTTCATGAGTCTTCAGAATCCATTAAGAGCTTAGGTGCAAAGTCAGAACAAATTGGTAATATAGTTTCAGTTATTGATGATATCGCGTCTCAAACCAACTTATTAGCGCTCAATGCAGCTATAGAAGCGGCTAGAGCTGGTGAACATGGCAAGGGTTTTGCGGTGGTTGCCGATGAAGTTAGAAAGTTGGCGGAGCGCTCTACGGAAGCAACTCAGGAAATATCAACCCTAATCACTCATATCCAAAAGGAGACTCAGCTATCTGTGGATTCTATGGAAAAAGTAAATGGTGAGGTGCTGAAAGGTGTTTCGCTAGCCGAGAAAGCGGGGAAATTGTTAGGAGATATCAATGTGGCAATTTCTGTAACTGATAATAAAATACAAAGTATTTCCGCAGCCATGGAAGAAGTTATGGCTTCTAGTGTTGAAGTTAGAGAATCTATGGATAGTATATTAGAGGTTTCACGTCAGTCGTCGGTTACGGCTGAGGAAATGTCTACTACGGGCAGTATGGTAGCTGATATTGTGAATCAGATTAATAATTTTGCCCAAGACAATGAGCAAAATAGCAAAGTTATCATGAGCCAATATGGGATTTTGCAAAACTCTGTTAAGGAAGTTATTAATACCACAAAAGATAAAAATACTACTATTAAGAAAATAGCAGAGCAATTAGGGCTAAAGTTTAAAGTTTAAGTTAGATTATATAGTTTCAGGCTCTCCTTCCAAGCTTTAGGTAGGGAGAGCCTGAGTACTTATCCCCCCTGAATAAATCCAAATTAATAAATATCAGAAATTTCTTCTTGACATTATCTATATAACGTAATAAAAATACGAAATGTTTAAGTTAACGTTTATTTCATGTGTAATTGCTATACTTATTATCGATAATATCTCCAAGTATGTTGCGTTATGTCTGGCTCTAGTGATTTCGATTATGGTTTTACTTGCTTGGCGAAACACTTCTTTTGGCTCATTGAGTAAAAAAAAGGGAATAGGCTGCTTCCTAATTTGTTTGATGTGCTTGATTGTATGCTTAAGAGCGCACATGCAAAAATCAGCCGAGCGTAATCTCAGTAAAAACTTGAAAGAGACAGTCTCAATAAACGCCAAAGCTTGTGTAGTGAAAACTAGAATCAATTTTATCGAAGCTAAAATAGTAGAGGGGCCTTTCTCAGGTGCCAGAATTTATGTTAGTCAACGGAAGTTGACGTTACATTATTTAGACAAAATAAGACTGGAGGGAAGCGTTAAGTCTAAGGGAGAACAAACTTGGGTGTATCCTTCGCAGATTAGTCTTGAAGAAAAATCGCCGCTCTTGTGGCTTTTTAAATATAAGGAAGGAATAATAGTTTTTACTAGGACGTATTTGCCGGCGGCCTATGCCAACCTGCTTGTGAGCTTAGTAATAGGGGTAAGTGACATAGAAGTAGACAAGTCGGTGCAAACCCTTTTTCGGGATTTAGGGCTAGTACATATCTTAGTAGTTTCGGGTGCCCAAGTGGCCATCCTTACTGGTTTTCTAAATATGCTTTTTAAATTTGTAATGATGCCAAGGTTTATAACTTTTTGCTTAGTGACTATTATCAATATTTTATTTTTGCTTATGACGGGTGGAGATTTATCTATAACCAGAGCAGTGTTAATGTCTGTTATCGCGCAATATATTATATTTGATAGGCGTGACAAGCAGGGAAGCGAAATTTTTTGGCTTACTGGACTTTTGATGATTCTATATCAGCCAAATTATATTTATAGTCTGAGTTTTATCTTGTCTTTTCTCGCTACCTTTGCGCTGCTTGAAATACAGCCTAAAATATGTGAGTTTTTAAAAAAGGTAACGTTTCTGCCTCGTTGGTTTAGCGAAACCTTGGCTCCAGTGTTAGTGACTTCTCCTGTAATCATGGTGGTTTTTAAAAGGTGGGATTGGCTGGCTTTAGTCGCCAATATTTTGCTATTGCCTATTGTTGAGTGGGTGGTTGTGTTGGGATTTGTTTATATGGTTTTTATTAATCTGGTTCCATTTATCGCCACACTTATTTTGGAAATTATTTTTGGATTAATGGTCGTTATTATGTCTGGGGCAAAAATAGTGGCGAGCGTTCCTTCACATACCAGTTACTTCCAAAATGTGTTGGTTATAAATATAGTTAGTTATTATATTTTGTTAATCATTCTTATATATTATTCTTTTCTCTTGAGGAAATATAAGTATGAATTATTAGTGGCGTTGAGTACGGTGCTTTTCATAAATCATTATTTGCTTTTTACCAAAGAGGATGTGCTTTTCCTTTATGGTAAACAAAATTTTAATTACGTACTGTTGAGCAGCAATAATAAATACATAATCCTTACCGATGATAAGAAACAGATGTTTTTGCAGCAGTTTATGCAGCAAAATAACTATCAGCGCTTGCCAGTATATTATTTAGGAGCAAATGAATATCGGTTAAATTTGGAGAAAAACAACAAAGTATCCGTGCTCATTAACGAAAAACAACTAAGCCTGGACAATGGAAAAATTGTCCTTCATTATTTGCTTAATGAACATTATCTATATGTAAATGATTTGAAGTGTAATTTTGCACAAAATATATTATATTCAGCTACCGAAAAGCAATCAATAAAAATTGTTTTCAGGCATAATGAAATGTACGTTTCAAGGATGTTCTAAGAAATCACCTTACTGTTTCTCTTGGATGTTTTTATGGTTGAAGTATTAATTATATAGTACTATAATGACTGAACTTTGAAGTGGGTTTTTCCCCACTTTTTTTTTATACTGACTCGAAATTGTTTCAGTAAGACTTAGGCTACCCTTGATATGTGATCATGGTAACTAAGAGTAATAATCTAATATTAAGGAGTTTAGCGCAATGATAAAGATTGATGGCTTAAAAGAAGTTATCGCTCAGATAAAAACTGAGAGAGGTATACCTGAAGAAGAAATTGTTAGTGCAGTGGGCGATGCCCTTGTTTTAGCAGCTAAAAGATACCACAACCAAACCGAAAACCTTAGAGCGGAAATCGATCTGAATAGCGGTACAGCCATGATTCTGGTTTTAAAAACAGTTGTAAAAACTGTGGAAGATGAAGATATCGAAATTTCCTTAAAAGATGCTAAGAAAATTAAACCTAAAGTTAAGGAAGGCGAGGAAATTGAAGAAGAATTTAACCCTCCAGATTTTGGAAGAATAGCGGCACAAAAAGCTAAACAGGTTATTACTCAAAGAATAATTGAAGCAGAAAAGAAATCAATTATGTCAGAATTTCAAGACAGAATTGGCTCTTTAATAACAGGTATCGTGCAAAGAATAGAAGGCAGTAATTACCTTATAAATATTGGTAGAACAGAGGCTGTGCTTGATATGCGCAACCAAGTTCCTGAGGAAACATTCCGTTTAAAAGATAGGGTAAAGCTTTATTTAGTAGATATAGCTAAAACTAATCGTGGCCCGGAAGTTGTGGTTTCCAGATCCCATGAAGGATTTGTCCGAAAAATGTTCGAATTGGAAGTTCCTGAAATCGCTGATGGCGTAATTTCTATAAAAGCGATTGCGCGTAGAGCAGGGTATAGAACAAAGATTGCTGTAGCGTCTAACAATCCTGAAGTTGGAGCTGTAGGTACTTGTGTGGGACGTATGGGTGCCAGAATACAAGCCGTGTTAAAAGAACTAAATGGCGAAAAAATAGATATTATTGAATGGAAAGAAGACGTGACCGAGTTAATGGCCAATGCCCTTAAGCCTGCGGCGATTTACAGGATTGAAATTTATGATGAAGAAAATAGAAAAGCTAGGGCTATTGTGGAAGATGATCAGCTTTCATTGGCGATTGGTAAAAGCGGACTCAATGTTCGTTTGGCTTCTAAACTTACAGGTTGGAACATCGATGTAATTAGAAAAAGTGAAGTAGAAACAAAGCTTCTTGATAAACTAATGGCCGATAAAGTTACTAATGAACTTAGCAAAGACGTAGCAGAAGAAAAAGTGGAGGAAAAACCAGCTAAGACAGAAGTTAAAAAAATTAAAGTTAATGAAGCTGCTGGTGAACTTGGTATGGAAGTGGATGAGTTTATAAAAAAATTAGAAGAATCAGGGGTAAAAG
>CAIUUT010000160.1 GCA_903902445.1 uncultured Candidatus Marinamargulisbacteria bacterium | reverse complement strand
GTATCATTTATTCCCTGTAAATTTACGGTTGAACCGGCATCTGAGTACCTATACCAAGCACCTCCCCAATTATTGGGGACGTTAAATATATTATCGGAAATTTTACTAGAAAAGTTATCTAACCAATCTGGTCCAAACTGACTCACTAAGGAATAGTTAATGCTACCAACACTATCAAGAGTGACGGACACCGTAGTTAAGGTCTCGTTGGCAGTACCATAGTAGCTGGCAGTGAAGTTACTGGAATTAGCTTTCAGTATGTAAGAGCCACTAGGAACACCAGCAAAAGTGTAGGTACCATCTACTAATGTAAAAACAGATTGGGTAGGATTAATGAGATCAGGTAATTGGTAAAGAAGAATCTCGGCATTGGCTACTGGGCCTAGATTGGAGTTTACTACGCCAGAAATAGACATATTAGAATTACTAGCAGGTACATAAAACAGAATTTGGAAACCGATAAAATCGGCAGCAAATAAAGTGTTACAAAGAATAATCGCTAGTAAAAAAAACTTTTTCATAGATTTTTCCTAAATTTGTATTCCTGACTGATTAAGTTTCCTTTTGTATCGTAGAAGAGCATTTTTACTTCGATGGATTGCTCGCCCTTCTTGATTTTCTTTTCGATATCTTTCTCTAAAATCCTTGTACTGTATGGGTAAACGGGGATATCATCCGCCACTCTAACCCACTCATCCGTACCGTCTTCGTTGGTTACCTTCATCTCGATTCTTGGTCGAAGGTGAATGTTTCCCAAGTTCTCCACGCCAGATTTAACTTTAAGCGTATTACCTTCTACTAATATATCGAAGGACTTTAAGTTTAATTTCACTATTTCCGTATCTTTTATTATCATAAAAAAAAGAACAGATTTTGTTAGGCCAAAAGTGGAGTTCGGTATGTGTGACGACATAGCCACTTCAAACCGTTTTTCACCTTCTATTTTAGGTACCGTTATACCTACGTCTAAGCTGTATCTACTTCCTGGAGGCAAATCAAAGCTGGAAGATGACAGATTTACAAAATTACCAGTTAATGGGTAAAAACTAATATTGGTCTCGGGAGAAGCATACCAAGTGTTTAAAGCAATAGTGACGTTTTCTGTGAAGTCTTTATTGCTCAGTAAGGTAATGTTATAAGTTACCGTACTTCCCGCTTCTTCGATAATCTCGTAACGTCCTGGATAATGCGAATAAGCCCATAAAAAGTTGCAAATTGTGAACAGTAAAAATATTTTTTTCATTTTATAAACTCCCAATATCTATTTTGTTAATTTAATATCATCCAAATAAAAAGTTGTTCCATCATTTAATATTTTAAAGCGGATAGAAACAATATTACTTAACCCAACATCTTTAAGGGGGGCTGATCCCCAACCTGGCAAAGTAAAATCATTTAAAAAATTAATTGAATACTCTGTCCAATTTGCATTCAAAGGAAAATCTTTTCCATACAAAGCATAATCGGTATTCGAAGCATACTTAACTTCAACTCTAATACCATGAGCAGTATTCCCCTTCAGCCTAAACTTCATCCCAGTATAAGTCCCGTTAAAAAAATTCAAATTAGGAACGGGCTCTTCAAAACAATCGTAATATGGAGCACTAGAATTTCCATAAGCATACATATAGTAGTTACTGTTTATTCCATCATTTGCGGTAGCCACGTTTGCTCCGTATGCATAATTTAAATAGAAACTTCTTAAATCTCCATCCTCAAAATCATCGACATAAAAATAGTTTCTTGTTAATGAGTGAAACTTAATTTCATCAAACTGTAACGTTCCTGCTCCCTTATCTAGCTGAAACTGCACGCCTGACAAGTTTTGCAAAGTATTACTAAGATTAGTAAGTAAACCAAAATCTCCTTGTGCAAAATCTTCAAAAAATAAATCGTACCTTGACTCATTACTGGACACAAATATGCAGCGAGAATGATAGTTGTAGTCAGGGGGAGTGATCGCCTTGTTTTTCAAACTCATTTTCACGTTAGCAGTGGTGTTTATACCGCGGGCATAGAAGGATACCCCTGTATAGCTAGAATACACATTCAAGGTAGGAACAAAATCTACAGTAAAGCCATAGAAACTTCCAGGAATCACGTTATAGTTAAAAGACAGAGCACCATCGGTACCATTTAGGCCCGTAGCCACAATATTAATAGTGGCAGAGGACGCTGGTGGAAAGGGAGCCCAGTAGCCGCCCAACAAACTTAGGCTGTCTAAATCACCAAAGTTATCGATCCAACCCAGATAGTGTTCGATTATTTTCAAATTTATGTAGGCACCATAGTAGCCTGCCCTAGAGTTAGTAGCATCCGTGCCAAAATACAAATACATGGGGCCAGTAAAGTTTGTATTACCCTGCATTAGGTAGCAAACATTTGGAGAAACCTTGTCATAAACCATCTTAAAGTTACTCAAATTAAGCGTTGCAGGATCTACAACCGCAGATTTGGTTATGATATTTAAAGTAAGAGAGTGATTGGCACTGGGATTATAAAACCCCCAGTTTGCAGAAGTATTATCGGTGTAGGCCACCACATCCCAAGAACTAGCTGTAGAGTTTATGGTAAGCGCCACCGCCTGATATTTTGTAAAAATGATTGGGGACGTTACATTTAACGTCCCCAATCTCAAATCCATAGAGGAAACACTAATATCAACATTTAAAGCGTAACTTACTGACCAAAAGGCAAGAACCATTAGCACCTTAAATAGCTTCATTAATATCCTTTATATACCAGATTTAACCCTTAGGTTAATCCAAGCGCCGTAATACGCATTTCTCAAAGTACTAACCTGACCTGGCCTAACCCTTGTATAGAAAGTTAAGGACTTACGAGCTGTATCGAACGTCGAAACGCTATATACATTCTTAGAAGCAGCTAAAGGATTTGTACTTACGGTTAATGCTAGATAGGTTGATGGCGCAACTCCAGTTAATGTTAACGCTACATCCGCTGATACATATGGAATACCTGCGTTTGAGGTTAATTGTCCTGTATCAGAATCTGCTTCAATGTGCCAAGAATCCATATTTGACGTAACATAGATATCTATACTTGATACGTAATTTACTACATCAAAATAGTTCATCGTGGCTAACGGCCCTTTTACATTAGAAATATCCGTTAAATCTGGCACATAAAACCCAGAAAAAAATCCTGTACTCAAGCTGCCAGCAAACATAAAACTAGATACAATCGCTAACAATAAAACGTTTCTTAATATTCTCATCTTCGTTATCCTCCTATATTTATATTATAAAAAACCCCAATTTTGTTATTTCACCTCCGAATATTTTTGCGTATAATTATTATATCACACCTTGTATTAGGATTGCACAACAATTTATTCATTCTATTTTTTTAATATATTGTTTATTTAATATATATATCCATAAACCTTGCTTCACAAATTAACCAACAATATATCGTACAATAAGTCGCTTTAAATCACTTATTTACGGCTACCCTATTACTTTTTGTAACTCTATTTCTAAAACCTCGAAAGGCTTATATCCCACAAATCTGGTTACTTCTTGGCCGTCCTTAAAAACTATTAAACAGGGAATACCCGTAATTTGGTAATTCATGGACGTATCTGGATTTTCATCGGTGTTAAGCTTGGTCACCTTTAGTTTACCCTCCAACTTAGTAGCCAACTGCTCTACTACAGGAGCCACCATTTTACAGGGACCACACCACGGAGCCCAAAAATCTACCAAAACAGGGACGCTCTTTTCATTTAGTACTTGCTCCTGAAAAACGCTGTCACTTACTTCTAGAACCATTAAATATACCTCCTTTTATTTCACCTTATTTTATTATCGCATCAACTTGTTGGCGAATACCAGATAAAAAATTTGCATGGAAAGATTCGTAAGTCACGATTGTAAAAAATAGAATATAAACCAAGGCCATAAAACCTAAATATTTCTGTGAATTTTCCTTAAAATCCGCATATTTGTTTTTAATAAGGCAATACATATATCCAATATGCGAGAGCAATAAACCTATTAACCCAAACGCAAAAGGCAGTCCTTCGCTAGCCTGTTGTTTAAACTGTAAAATAAGTATCAACAACAATAGGCCAATAAATACTAGGGTACCCGCAGCCATTCGCAAAGTTCTTTTTCGCCATTTCTCATTGTCTAAATCGAAGGCATAAAGCATATGGGCTCCATACAGGGTAAGCATAGGAAAAACGTAAGAAATATAGCGCCCCAACTTCACATGTCCAGAAAAAGAAAATAAAATCAGACAAGGTAAAAAACCAGCCAAGAAAGCCTGATATATCTTACTTGCTTTAATGCGCTTTAGACCACCCTTTTGAAATATGCTCATCAGTAGTGCAAAACTGTGAGGCAAAAAACCCACAAAAACATAAAGTGGGAAACTATAGTAGTCGCGATACACTGGTGCATCGAGTTGCGGTTCTTTAAAAAACCGCCCCATATTATCGGCTAAAAAGTCGTGGATAAACACTTGCCCATGCGCTACATACTGCCCCACAAACCAGGGAGCCAAGAAAAGACAACCTGACAAAGCCACCAGCAGCCCATCACGAAAGATTTTCACTAAAGATCTTCTATATATTAGGCCCACCAACAGCACATATATTCCCGATAATCCCATAACTATGGAGAACCTGTTTAACACGCCTAAACCCACACATATTAAGGCCCACCAGTAATATTTATTGGTGCGCTTAGCGTCTTGCCCAACGCTACCAAGCACATGCAACAAGTAAAAGCCCGTGAACCCAAAGTAGAACACAGTAGCAGGTAAATCGTACATAGGTGTACGTGCCATATAAACCGCAAAAATACTGGTAGATAAAAGAAAGGCTGCCAGTTTTCCGACACCCTCGCCAGTTTTCCCCGTTTTATTGTCTGCCCATATTTTTTTAGAAAAATAATAAACCCAATAAACTCCCAGCACTCCAATAAGGATAGAAAACAACGCATACGCATAAGCGCTGTGGGGTGTCACTAATGAAAAAAAAGCCGCACTCCAAGACAACAGTGGCCCATGAGTTTGGTCATTGGCCGAGGTGAAAATATGCGCAGAAACTCGAACTTCTTTGGCAATAGGCACCCAATGCGTAATATCTAAGTCGGTAAAGGGATAGTAGACAAAAGGCCAACTAGCCACTACAAAAAAAAAGAAGAGGAATGGAAGAACCTGCAAGTTTTTCATTTGCAGATATTATATAAGATAGGAAGACATTATGTCCAAGTTTTTTCTTAAATCGGCTTCATTTCTGGACTGATTTAGCCAGCGCACAGCACAAAACTGCCCTACTCCAGTAGCCAAAACAGCTTGCAGGTTTGTATGGTCTATTCCGCCGATAGCTACTGCAGGAATCTTCGCTACGTCCAACATCGCTTTTAAACCCTCAACCCCAATCACAGGGTCTGGTTTCTCCTTGGTAGGGGTAGCAAAAACTGGCCCCATCCCAATATAATCTGGCTGCAAAGCATTGGCTCTTAGCACCTGCCCAACATTATGAGTAGAAAGCCCTATAATCATCTTCGAGCCCACTAACTCCCTTGCCTTGGCATAAGACATATCTTCCTGCCCAAGATGTAAGCCATCTGCACCAACCTCCAACGCCAAATACGGGTCATCGTTAATAATAAATTTTGTGCAGCTATGACGAGTAATCTCTCTAATAGTCAGAGCCGTAGTCTTAATTATTTCTCGGTCGGCATACTTAATTCTTAGCTGCAAAAAAGGAACTTTATAGGCAACCAGTACCGCAGCTATCTGCTTGTAGCCGACCACTGGCTCAGTAATAATGGCATAAAAGGAACGATCTAGACTTCTGGCTGTTTCCATTATATCTTTTTTAAAGTATAGCCATCTTTACGATCTTCAATCTGATAACCGCAGTCATTTATCTTTTCCCTCAATTCATCAGATAAGGCCCAGTTCTTAGAATTTTTAGCTTCCAATCGTTCTTTGGCAAGTGTTTCTACTTCTTCAGGGATGACCTGCTCACTTACTTGCGTGGTGATACCCAAAACAGCCACAAACTCTTGCAGTAAGTCTGAGAGTTTTTTATCTTGCGATTTATTTAACGCATGAACAATATTAAAAACAAGGGCTACAGCTTTGGCCGTGTTAAAATCATCATCCATGGCGTCTTGAAATTGCTGTCGATAGGCAGCGATTTTCATCTCGGGAACCGTACTTTCCGCAACATGCTTAATATTTAGAGCCTTACAAATTTTATCATAGGCCACCTTTGTCTCTTTAATTTCTTCTATAGAGTAGTTAATCGGCGCGCGATAGTGAGTCATCAAAAACAGCAAACGCAAAGCCATCGGTTCATTATCTTTTAGGACATCACGTACAGTAAAATAATTCCCTAAAGACTTGCTCATTTTCTCTTTGTTGGTCTTCACAAAACCATTATGCACCCAATACTTGGCCATCGGGTTACGGGAAAGCGCTTCCGACTGAGCTATTTCGTTTTCGTGATGCGGAAAAATGAGATCATGTCCACCACCATGAATGTCGAAGGTTTCGCCCAAATATTCCTTACTCATGGCACTACATTCAATGTGCCAACCAGGTCTACCCTTGCCCCAAGGGGAATCCCATGAGACATTTTCTTCATTGAGTTTGGCCGATTTCCACAGCGAAAAATCTAAGGAATCACGCTTATCCTGATTTACTTCTATTCTGACTCCCGCCTGCATATCTTCAATATTTCTTTTGGAAAGTCTTCCATATTCTTTAAACTTACGCACTTCAAAATAAACATCACCCTTCACCACATAGGCATAGCCCTTGGCAATCAGTTCCTCGATAAAAGATATTATTTGTTCCATGTGCTCGGAAACTTTAGGATAACTATCTGCCAAAGCGATATTTAACCTTTCCATATCGGTAAAATATTCCGCAATCATAGCTTTGGACAAGTCTAAGGGAAGTATCCCTTTTTCTGCTGCTCTTTTTATTATCTTATCATCTACATCAGTAAAATTTTGCACATAAGTTACCTTATATCCTTTGTAGCGCAAGTATCTTCGAATTACGTCAAAAACCACATAGGCTCTAGCGTGTCCAATATGGCAGAAATCATACACTGTCACCCCACAAACATACATTTTCACCAGTCCCTCAATTTGGGGATGGAACTCTTCTTTTTCTTTGGATAAAGTATTGTAAACCTTTAACATTGTTATTCCTTTGACTCCAATAAAACCACAGCCATGGCCGCGATTCCTTCTTTTCGCCCCGTAAAACCCAGCCACTCAGTAGTCGTCGCCTTGATATTTACTTGCGCACAGTCAATCCCTAGACAGCGGGCGATATTGTCTTGCATGGCCGTAAAATGAGGTTGCATTTTTGGTTCCTGCGCCACAATAGTTGCATCGATATTGGTCACCTTGAATTTGGAAATTATGTCACTTACTTCTTTTAATAAAAACAGGCTACTGATGTCTTTAAATTGCTTATCTGTATCGGGAAAATGTTGTCCGATGACCCCTTTTCCAGCCGCTCCCAAAATAGCGTCCATGATAGCGTGAACAAGCACATCGGCATCGCTATGGCCAAGCAAACCCTTTGAGTGAGCGATTTCCACTCCTCCAATAATTAGTTTGCGTCCTTCCACTAATTGATGCACATCTATGCCTTGACCAATACGAATCATAGCCATGGATTATAGCAATTGTACCTAGCAAAGAAAAGGGGAATATTGGTACAGCAGCTTAGTTCATAATAGCGGTAATTTCTTTTATGGCGTTTAATACATCTTGATTTTCAGGCTCTTTAACTATTATTTTCCTAAATGAGGACAGCGCATTCTCAAAATCCCCTAAATAATAATATCCAACCGCCTTATTGTACAAAGCATTTACATTATCATGGTCTATAGCCAAAATTTCATCACACATTTTAATGGCTTGATTATAATCTTCTTCCTCCACGGCTATATTAGCTAAATAGAAAAAGGCATCTAGGTCTTTTGGCTCAAGTCGCAGAATCTCCTTAAGTTCTATTCTAGCTTTATCAGTTCTTTTTCTTTCAATATAATACAGGGCTAGCTGAAAGCGTGCTTTAATATTATTTGGATTTATCGCCAAGGCATCTTGCATACCGAGCAAGGGCAATTCCACGCCTTGTTCTTTATAGTAAAACTCTTCGATATGTTGCAACTTCTGCTTTACTAGGAAATTTTTTCTTTTAAGAATAGCTTGAAGGATAGGCTTACTTAGCACGACTTCGGGAATACCAAACCAATGCAGTCGTCGCCCACAATAGGGACAAAAATTTCTTCGTATAGCCAGTTTTTCGGAAACCAATTTGCTGCAATACGAACAATACATTATTTAGTTATTAGATATTTTTTATCTTCCACCAGCAAGTGGCCTTCAATCCAGCTTTTCAGGAATCTCATAATGTCCATGGGTAGTCCAAGTCTAGGGTTGTCAGCTTTCGCTAAAAACACTTTCATGGTTTCGATAAAGTAAGTATGGTCTTCTTTATGTACTTTTATATCTTGCATACCGACACTAGACATATACCTTTCCTCAAAAGAAAAAGTCGTATCAGCGTACTCTATAAGTGATTGAATAATTTTACTGGATTTAATTTTACCCTTGCCTTGTATCATGGATAAATGCAAGTCATTAATTAACATTAGGAAATGCTTATTGTTTTCATCAATGTCTTTCACACCAACACTATATTTTTCTTCCCACTGAAATCTAAACATGATAATAGAGTAACACAACATTGCTGTATTATTCAACAGTGTAACTCTTTTAAAATATGTATTAATTTGTTATAGTACTATCTAAATTATAAAAAAGGGTGAAATTATGAAAAAAGCATTTACGTTAATTGAATTGCTTATCGTTATGACCGTAATTGCCATTTTAGCAGGCATTCTTATTCCGTCCTTTAGAGGCTATCAATCTGAAGCGTGGCATATTAAAGCTGAAGCAGATATTAACACCTTGCAGGGAGCCATCGAATCCTATTTCAGAACCCATGATAATAAATACCCTGACTCACTGGCAGACCTTTTATCCTCGTCTCCCCGCTTTATTCCACAACTACCTAAAGACCCCTATAGAACAAACTTAAATGGTTACGGTTACGAAGTTATTACAAAGAAACCAGGGAACGAACCCTTCTATGTTATATACTCTAATGGTCCAAATAGATTGAAAAATTGGGTATGGAATTCCGTAAAGGGCGTTATTGTTTTAGAGCCTACAAGTGACGACATCGTATTTACTAATGCAATCATAGACTAGGGATTTAGAAAGTAATCAAAAAAAAGTACTTTCTCTTTACATTATCCTAAAGTATAATAAAGACTTGGACTGCTGAAGTACATACCTAAGTAACCAAGAAAAGATTTAGTAAATATACACTAATCTGTTTTTATTAATCTTGGAACTATACTAAATAATGGAGGGATTATAAGTGGAAGACGAAATTCTAAGCTGTAAACATGGTATTTTTAAGGCTACCTGCTCTTTGTGTAAAGAGCTAGACGATAACGCTGTTATTAAGGACAAAGCAGACTCACTATCTAAAAAGAACTGGCAAAGTAACTCTTTCTTTGACAACTCGGCCCACAACTCTGCGGCTGGCGATCAAGAGTACGATCTTGAAGAAGACTACCAAGATTTTGACACAGACACCGATATTGAATAACGGGGCATGATTCCTGCTAATAGCGTAGGCATCGTTAGCAAGAATACATACTCGTTCGGTTATCCTCCGGATGAGTTGCTACTGGAAAGCGGACGAACCCTCGGCCCTATCACCGTATGTTACGAGAGTTATGGCAAGCTCAATGAGCAGAGAACGAATGCAATCCTTATTACCACGGGTATAAGCGCAGATTCGCATGCGGCTGGATATTATTCGGAAAACGACAAATATCCTGGTTGGTGGGATCCCTTAATTGGCCCAGGAAAAGCCTTCGATACAAATAAATATTTTGTAATTTGCTCTAATGTTATTGGCGGCTGTGCAGGCTCCACGGGCCCCTCTTCCATTTACCCCATAACAGGAAAGCCCTATGGCATGCTGTTCCCAGTGATTACCATTAAAGATATGGTGAGAGTCCAAAAGAAGCTCATCGAGCACTTAGGCATCCAACGTTTGCACACTATTGCAGGCGGCTCAATGGGGGGCATGCAAGCATTAGAGTGGGCCAGAACCTTTCCTGAAGCAGTAAAAAGCATTATTCCCGTTACTTGTCCTAGCCGAAGCTCTCCGCAAGAAATTGCCTTCAGCGAAACAGGCAGACAAGCAATAATGGCTGACCCCAACTGGAATAAAGGTAATTACTACACCTCCAAACCACCTGTTTTTGGGTTAGCTATTGCCAGAATGATCGGGCACATTACCTATTTAAGTGAAGAAAAGATGAACCAAAAGTTTGGCAGAAAAATGACAAACCGTGATGTAATCCCTAACGAAGTTGACCAACAGTTTGAAGTTGAAAGCTACCTTCACTACAAAGGACACACTTTTGTAGAGCGCTTTGACGCCAACTCTTATCTGTTCATTTCAAGAGCTATCGATTTATTTGACCTTTGGATAAACAATGACTTAGCACAAGGACTAAAGTCAATCTGCGCACCGTCACTGTTTATTACCATGAGTTCAGATTGGCTTTTTCCCCCTAAAGACACTCTCGAAATGCACAATATATTGCTAAGTCAAAACAAAATATCACAATATTTAAAAATAGATTCAATACATGGTCATGATGGGTTCCTCATTGAAACCGACAAGATGACTTCACCTATTAAGGATTTCCTAGCTATAATTAACTAGAAAGACAGACTAGCTCTAAAAAAAAAGCCCACAATTCCTTGTGGGCTTTTTTTTATTATCAAACTAAATCTTCTTACTTATAATCGGCTGGATTATATTTATAGGAAGGCCAATCATACATTTCATTTATATATGCCTGCCCTAGCTTTGAAGTATAAAAAACCTTGGCTATTTCGGCTCTGGTTATATCTTTTAGTGGTCTAAATGTACCATCTGGATAACCAACTATAAGACCATTCTCCACAGAAGCTTCGACATATTTATTTAACTCTGTTCCACTTCTAACATCTTTGAAATTACTCTTGGTAGTTGCCACAGGTACAACAAGTTCATCCATCTTAACCATTGAAAATACAGCTTCCTCTCTAACAGTTGGTTTATCTGGCATAAACTTACGTCCCGCATATCCCTTCATTAACCCCTCCTGGCTTACTTTAAGAATAAAGGGTGATGCCCAATGATTCTTAATGTCTGTGAATACCGCATTATTTGTAGCTCTTTCATCTGAGTAAGGAAGATTCTTCGTTCTCACCAATAATGTAGAGAATTCACCACGTTTAATTAAATCATTAGGTTTGAAATTGCCGTCCGGAAATCCCTTAATTAACTTTGCAGTAGCCAACTCTTCAATATATTTTCTAGCCCAATTTTTTTCAGAAACATCTGGGAATGAGTACAAATATAAAACCTTAGAATCTAGAGTAGACAAAACATTTCCCATATCATCATAAGCAACTACTCTAATGACATGTTTTCCATAATCGGAAAATTTAACTTGTTTTTTAAATTTCCCATTAGCAATCTCCACAAAATCCTCATTGACTTTAATCTTGCTCACTTGCGCAACGACAGAGCCTACAACAACTTGTCTTTTCTTATATGTAGTAAACCGATCACTTGTAAAATCTAATTTTACATATTGAGGAGCTTCCTTTTGTGCTGCAGGCTTAACAACTGACGATACAGGCGCTGGAAGTATATCAACCATCATAGAAAAGAAATGCGCATTATTGTTCTCAATTCCGTCTGGATCTATTGAGTAGGCATAATCAAAACGAAATCCTTCATAATATACACCCAAACCTAGTGCATACTTATTCACTTTACCCACACTGACAGAATCCACAGCCTGATCGACAATACTCATACCCGCTCTTATTGCTAGGAATGAGAAGGGTTTATACTCTAATCCAAAATGAGGTGTCATTTTGTTGTTTTGGTTAAATAACTCTACATCCGTTAATAAATCTAAAGTTTGATTCTCCAAAGAGAATAAGCTTCCTTCTTTGTTGCTCAGAATGGAGTATTTAAAACCAGCATTCATACTATAGTCTATGTTTGAAGTATAATTTGTATCCCATTTAATAGTGGTTGGAAGAAAATTGTGATAAACAGCTGAAAGATCAAAAGCAGGATTTACTGTATAGAGAAGACCGAAATCAGAATTGAAACCCAAACTTTTATAACTTAAGCTTCCGCCCACTGACTCGGAAAATATCTTTCCCGATATACCAATTGCCAAGTTATCTTCTTTAGAAAAAGGTGACTGAACCTTGGAAGCAAAGGCCCCAACCAACATGAGATTAGAATAATCTAAACTTCCCGTACTGATCATCCTATCATTTATATCCTTTGCTGTTGTTTGCATTCCACTTGCCCCACTAAACACTGTACCAAAGGCAAATGTACCATTGGCTACGGGCACTACAGCGACTCCATTAAAGTTAGAAATCGTATCTAAAATAGTATTTTGCATCGCTCCAATTTCAAGGTTGCGAACTTTAATTAAACCTGCTGGGTTTGAAAATAGCGCTGAGTAGTCATCAGCTTGTGGGGCAAATGCATTCCCCAAAGCTATTGAGCGGGCACTCGTCTTTACAAGGGTTGTATCTACCGCGCTATCTGCAAAAATACAGCTAAACATTGAAAGCATAATAATAGTTAAGATCATTTTCATTTAAATCAAACCTCCTAAAGATAGTTCTCTAGTATATATATCGTTATCAAATAAATAATATTTCATAATATTAGTCCCTACCTTATTACCATATATTTACCGGTGCCAATATACTTCTTATTTGAAACTAATCGTATTACATAAAGACCATTTGCCCATTTACTTCCGAATGAATTCAATCTGTTTACAACTACCTCATTGTAACCCGCTTTAGCACCTTCCGAAGTAGCAAAGAACTTATCTCGGTAGACCAAGTTTCCATTTAAGTCATAAATCAACATTTCTAAATCACCAGATCTGGTAAGCTCATAGCTGACTGACATGTTTCCTGCATCTGGATTATAAGGCATTGGATAAACTAATATCTGTGAACCAGCCTTCAATCCAAAGGCTTCACCTACTGCAACTTTTAATACTAAAGTTTTAACAGCGCTTAAGTTACCATCCCAATCTAGGGTTTGGAAATTTAATTGATTCACATTCTGAGTTAAAGTCAAACCCACAAGTACTAAATTATTTGTAACAGAAGGATTAAAGGTTACTACTTTGGTTACTGCACCCGTTAAGTTGATCGTACAAACAGCATTTGCAGAAACTGGATTAGTATGAATATAGATAGACAACGTTACAGCGCTATCTACGTAATCATAATTAAGCACAACTTTTTGACTTCCATTAGCACTAATACATATATTGGCACTAATATCTAACCAACCTAACTTAAGACCGCCGTCAGTATTGTAACGAACAGCCTTGCGACTTGGATCAGAGAAAAGCCCATTTTCATCATAAGTAAACGCACTATAGTAATAGGTTTGATCTTTTGTAACATTTCCATCCAATACTGAAGTTGCTACCCCTTGATATATTATGGTTCCATCATTTGGGTTTACGGAGTAACCGTTTGTCTTCTTTAATACCCTAGTACTAACTCCCATAGCTGGAACACTCCAATAGACGTTAAAGGTAATTAGTTGCGAATTAGCACTAACACTGTAATCACTGACATTAAAAGCCGTTAAGGCCGTAGGCGTTACGATATTGAAGGTTACAAACTTAACTTCATCGATAGCAAACGCACCAGACTCATTGGCCAGCTGTGATGATGCTTTAAACTGTAAGGCCTTGAAGTTTTGCAGCACTGTCTTTACATTCAGCGTGACTCCCCATGCTGGTTGTGCAAATGAGATAAAGGGGATTACATATCTATTCCAAGTTGATTGGGTATTCCCTAAGTTATACGCATAGTAGTTTGGACTTAGATATCCTGCTGCGCCTAATTCAACTGACAATTGGTGTCCATCACCTTTCACCCAGAACTCTATTCCTGTATATTTGCTAATATCAGCAATGTCCTGGTTTGGAGATATATTTATTCCAAATCCAGCAAATATATTTCCTGTTACATTTCCTAAGGCGTAGCTCACACTCGCAGAATACTTCGTACCATTAGCCGCTGTACTGCCAACAATGCTGCTGGTTATTACTGAATTACCGATTGGCGCTTCGTTGTAAACATAACTATATCCATTGTAGTAATTTTTGTAACTATTGTTTTCGAAATTGCTAAAAATCACACTGTCTCTCTTTAATGTAAGGGACTTTGTCTGAGCTACTTGTCCATTCCAGTCAACAACACTGAAGTTAATTAGATTATCTCCTTCAGGTAACTGCAATCTAATGTCTACAGTATTAATTGCAAGGTAGGAATTTAATGTAATCGCAGAGGTTAGCGCACCGCTTACATTAAGGGTTACCTGAGCTCCATTTGTTACTGGAATTTCCACAAGTACAGACAGGGTTACATCTTTTCCTATATAGTTACCACTGTTTATCTGCATACCTTCTATAAACATGTTATCACTCACTGAAGCTTGTCCTAATATCATATCTGAAGCAGTTAATCTAACAACGGCTTTCTTTGGCATTGAGTATACTTCTTGTGCATTCTTTGCAAACACTGAGTAGTAATATCTCTGGTCTAAGGCTAACCCATTTTCAGTTAACGTTGCCGCATTGATACTTGCCACAACTTGTCCATCGTTTCTATCTACAGCAAAATTAGACGTACTTCTTAAAACTATCCATGATGCATTACCATCATTTGACCAACTTAGGTTAACAGAATTCGCACTAACTCTATTTATTGTTACTGTACTGACTACAGGAACCACAATTGAACGTGTCACAAAACTAACCTCGTCAATATTAAACCAACCTGTTTCTCCAGCTTTCGCAGAAGAAGCCTTGAACTGAAGTTTTAGTAAATTAGCTAAAACTACGTTTCTAGATACCTGAGGGCCCCACGCTGGCTGTGCGAACTGAGTATAAGGTATGGTGTATTTTGTCCAGTTGCTGGTTGTTCTAAACTCGTAATAGAAGTAATTCCATGTAGAGTATATTCCAACAGCAACATTGTTTGTTGCTCCTAACTCTAAGGCAACTAAATGTCCATCTCCTTTTGCCCAGAATTCCACTCCATTATAGGAAGCAACTACATTCACAGAAGACTCAAACTCACTTAAGTTTATTCCGAGTCCTGCAAACGGTGCTTGATAGGCACTACCAAGATTGTAGGAAACATAAGCCGAGTAAACTGTGCTCTTAGCAGCTGTTTGAGCGTTAATTGAAATTATTCCAACTGAATTCCCAAAATTCGGAGTAGCTCTATCGTCGTAAGACCAAGCATAACCACCCCAATTTACTTTAGTCATGGCATTCTCAAAATCCGCTAACATATTTGTTGTTATATAGACAACAGGAACCGGAACAACTACTACTGAGGCTGAAATATTAGAAGCAACATTATTGGTTAGGAACTTAATTTCGTCTAAATTAAACCAACCAGCTTCCGAGATTATTTTTGATGATGGCATATATTGAATGCCTATCATATTTTGCACAGCAGCGGTTATAGAAACAATTGGACCATAAGCTGGCTGCACCAAATCGGCGAAATTAACTACATATCTCTTCCAGTTTGCCGTTGTATTAAACTCAATAAAGTAACTATTGTAGCTAGCATTAGTTGGTATAGCATTTAATTTGAATGATAATTTATTTCCACTTCCTTTTGCCCAAAATTCGATAGCCTTGTATTGAGACATATCAATTCCTGAGTTATTGGCAACATTTAAGCTAAACCCAATAAACCTATCCTGGTAACTATTATTACCTAATGTATAGCCAATTCTTATCGACTTAGTTGTACCAATTGCCGCAGAGTTATCGAGAGTAAACGTATAGGAAGAATTACCACCATTGCCAGAGTCATTAAATGGTGAATCGTACCAACCAAAGAGATTTAGATACGAAGGTCCAGCCAAAATAGCACCCGTGTCATAATTATCCAACAAGACGCCACTGCTTAACGTAGGTATAGCACTTACGGTAACGCCACTGGCTAAATTAGCCGAATAGTCATAGGCATACAGAACATAATTATAAGTGAAATTCGGCGTAAGGTTGGTGTCGACATAAGAGCTAGCGGCACCAGGGATATCTATAACTACGCCATCCGTTACAGAAACAGAAGCTAATCCTATCTTTCTAAGAATTTTTGTTCCTGCACTATCCGCACTCAAGGAGGGTATCCACGAAAGGATTACGGTACCCGGTTCAGTGTTTATATTTACGGCTGTAACAGGCGTTGGAGGGATTAAATCTGGTCCCAGTACGGGAACGGCCGAAACAGTAACACCGCTAGAATATATCCCATATCCGTTATAAGCAAATAAGGAATAATAATACGTTACACCTGGTTGTAAGCCTAAATCTACATTCGAAGAACCTATGCCGTTATACGCAAGGACACCACCGGTAACCGAAGCAGGATAGTTGGAGGTACTTCTAACGATATAGGTTCCCGCATTGTTATTGCTGGTAGAGGGCTGCCACTGTAAAATTACTCCATTGATAGTAGGAGTAGCCAAAACAAGACTAACCTGGTTGGGAGTAATAAGTTCTAAGGGATTTATTGAAGTGAGCGCCATGCTATCCAAGTAAATATTGGTAGTTGCCCCACTTATCGTATTTAACGTCACTCGTCCACCAAACCCATCAGTTGAAGACCAAGCCCAGAGGATTATCTTATCTGTTGCGGGAGGAGCCCCATAGTAAAAACCACTTAAATTAGGGTATCTAAATGCATTGTACGCAAATTGATTTAATGAAGCATTATCTGAAACCACAATACAATTTGTTAAACTTTCCGCTCCGCTGCCATCTTGAACTTTAGCAAAAACCACCATATCTTTATTAGCAGTTATGGTAGTTGATAGATACTTATATATTGTATTTACATAAGCAGACCCTATCGGAGTAGATAAACCACTGGCGGCCGCCGTTTGTACTGAATAATAATTCCCGAGATTTGTATCTTCAGTAAGACCTGAAACAACAGAGAAAAAATACTGTGTATTAGGCAACAAAGGGTTAACCCGCACAATATGCAGTTTATCAAAGACAGCTGGTCCACGTAAATCATTGTAGGTTGTCATACTTGCGGTACTCGTTCCACATTTAATGGCACCATTTTCACTTGTATTGGAATACCAAACTACATTGAAAACAGCCCCATGAACGTTAGCTACTGTCACAGAAATAGGTGTGCTAGCGAAAGCACAACCTATTCCCACAAGAGACACTACAATTAACTTCGCGAACCATTTATCTATCATATTTCACTGCTCCTATTTAGATGGTGTCCAATTTACACTACTAACAAACTTAAGCATGTAACCCGCATATTTAGAAACAATATCATTTAAAGAAATCTTTATTGGCCCCGTTGAGGTTTGAGCAATAAAGTTGTAAACATTCCAAGCTCCACCCCTGTAAACCGCAATGGCTTCAAGTTTGTGAGGCTCTGTACCAAGAGGTCTCGGATCAACGTCGTTCTTCAGTTGTGCTACCGTCATAGAAGCACCCAACACTCTACTCATTGGATTCCAACCCACAATAAAGTTGTAGGTAACAACAGAAGCAGGAGGGGCTGGTGGGAAGAAACTAAACACGCCTGTACTCTCAAAGTATATGGCTTCGTTCTGAATTACCGTAAAAGCAAGACCTGATCCTGATCCTGTTCTGTAGTCTAACCATTCATACTGATAAGTTGTAGGATTTAAATTCCACTGAGCAGCACCAATGATGTAGTTCTGAGTATTAATAGCCGCAATTAACGCATCTATTTTTCCATTGTAAGCCACAGATAATAAGTTCCAGCCTGGACCAACTTGCACTAAAGTTGTGTTTGGATTTTTACCTTGTAAGTAGGCATTGTAATCTGTAACACCATCACCATCAGTATCTTTTCCTGCTGGGATATTTAGAGCATTGGTAGTACCCGTGTAGGCTATTTGCCAGAAATCAGGAATCATATTATGACTTGGATACAAATTGTTGTTCACTAGCGGTGACGAACCAATTAAGTATTCGTGCAAATTGTCGATTCCATCACCATCGGTGTCTACAGCCGCTAAGTTAGCAGTTGGATTAAGTCCATACATCGTCTTCCAGTTGTAAGGAATACCATCAGCACCATGATCTAACGTATTGTTATTCACCAAGGGGCTGGTATAGTCCATGTATTCGATCATGTTAGGGATACCATCATTATCTGGGTCTCCCATTGGCCCATCGAGAAGTGCTGTAGAGGTTGGGCTGATGTTGTACAGTCGGCACCACCAATCAGGAATTCCATCACCATTGGAATCCGTTGTATCGTAAACTGTATTGGTCAGCTCAATGGAACTAATTTCCACATCTACTGGACCATTGTCTGCCGTAGCCGTGTTAACAGCCAAACCAATAAAGGCCACACCTGGATACATGGGGTCTACTGGCTTGAAGTTTTGGATTCTTTCCACACACGCTTGTGAAGCAATTGTCATAGCCGCAAATGGAATGTAATAGCTGTGCAGATTTTTATCCGTCAGCGTAATTTCTATTGCAAACTCATCGGTTCCTGCTAAAACAGCATGGGTTGGGAAATCGTTATCGATAATCTTTAGTCCTATTTTACTGCCCACAGGCCCATTGTTCTTAATATCAATTTTTATGTACTGATATTTGCTCCAATCGTACAAATAATTACCAATATACTTATCAAAATATCCACCAAAATAACCACTTGAATGTGTGTTAGCTAATCCGATAGACGAGGCTAACTGAGTCATGGTTAGTCCATTAATAGCTTCCCACCCTTGCAGGGTTTCATTAGTTGTTCCATCAAAACTGATTATTTTGGGGAATAAATATTTTACATTTGCGGATAAACCAGTGAAATATTTATCCAAATTAGAAAATCCATCGCCCGCGGGTGTTCCGTAAGTACCATTACTGGTAGCTGAGCTGCTTGGATTTAAACCAAAAGCAATTTCCCATGCATTTGGCAAACCGTCACCATCCGTATCATCTGAGGTTGGGATAGTCGATACTTCTATATTATCTAGGTAGAAAGAGATATTTCCAGTTGCCGTCTTGCTATTCACTGAGAAACCAAGTAATTTAGCTCTAGCTTCATCTCCATTAGCATTAAGATTCATTAGGGCATCCCCGTTACTATCTAAGCTACGAGTAAACATATTCAAAGGAACCGTGAAGTACTGCCAAGAACCAACACTATTAATAACCTGAGTAAATTCCCATTTATCGATACCAATATTTGTGGAAGCTTGCACTTGCACCTTTATGGCATCTCCTATTTGTCCTTGGTTCTTTACAACAAATTTAATTGACTTGTAACTACTATTCCAATCGATGGTACCATCATTCTGCATGTAATTATTGAAAAAACCTGCGTAATAACTACTGGTTGGAGCACCAGAAACCAACAAAGAGTATGCTCCGTTTACTGGCTGTCCACCGAATAAAACGGTTAAGTCTGAGGTATTAACCCTAGTGACATTAATATTGTCCACCGCTAACCAACTATAACCATGACCTTCGAAATTATCTACATAAGGAAAGGAATTTGCTAAATTTAAACTTGTACCTAAATTAAACTCCACAAAGTTATTTAAGCCATCGTTGTCATTATCGGCTACAATCGTTGACTTTGTTACTCCAGCTGCCAACTCTATAGAATCCTTGATACCGTCCCAGTTGGAGTCTTCCACTCTAAAATCATTATTTGGATAAATAGCTGATACTAGGCTAATTTCGTCGATGAGCACATCTACGCCGGCATTTATGGTTACACCCGCAAGCGAAAAACCCACTAAAGAACCACCAGCATATACTTGACCACCAGCCACATGTTGATTTAGATCTAGATTTCCATTACCACCAGAGGTTGGATCTTTTTTAAGAACCACATTGGCCGTTAGCGGAATATACACTGTTTTCCATACACCCTTAATATTTAAGTTTAAGGTAGCAGCAAATACGTCATCTAAAACAAAATCTGCATTATCGTTATCTTTTATAGAAACCGCAATTTTAGTACCAATTGGACCTACATTTTTTACAGAAAATCTTAAATATCGATACTGTCCCCAATCTAAGTAGTTCGCTCCGTCTAAAAATTTGGAAGCAAAACCTGCATAATAGGTATTGGAGGTCGCTGCTTTAATCTCCATAGCTTGGCTACCGTACGAAGCATTATTTGTAACAGTAATTGAAACACCGTTGGTGGGGATCCATCCATTTGGAGCTGCTCCCAACACACCACTCTCATAGTCATCTATAGCAGGGAAACTGTTTGGAGTTAAGCAAATAGAAGCTGTAGGAGCCGTTAAGGGAAGTCGTAGTTGACCAGCAGTATTTGGCCAATCACCTCTGGAAAAATTTATTACCAAGCTATCTCTATTTGTATTGTAAGCAAACCTTGCACTATTGTCTTGATTTCGGAAGCCTGTTAAATCTGCTGCCCAATTTGTACCAATAGAACATATAGTAGTCAGATAAGCTGATTTTGTAACAGTACCATCACCATTGTCTCGTTGTATTTGCATTAACAACAAAACATCAGGAGCTCCTGATTGTCCCCATTTTTCATCGCCAATGTATCCAGATCTATCATCAGGTGGAGGAAAATCAGCGATACTTGCCCCAGTCTTTACAGTAAAAAGCTGTGATGTTGTACCAGAATTTAATGTGACCACATAAGTAGTATTCCGAGAGAGAGATACTGAATTTACGAAAACCCTATGCACCTTGTGATCTTGTGCAGGCCCATATCCATCACGATCATCAAAATAGGTTGCCCCATTTACAACAATCGTACCTGGTTCAGTTAACCAACTCTCCCACGCAAACGCAAAACCCATATGTGTTACATCAGAAGTAACAACATAATTGAGAGTTGAACTGAAAGCACACGAAACAAAAAGCGCAAAAACGATTAAAATTGATTTTATTTTCATTTTTTCCCTATCTCCTTTTTATTATTTAAATGTACCCATTATGAATACACACTTGGAGAAAGATTCTATCACTTCTTTTGCATTTGTCAAAATATTTATCTTCATTTTGTCAATATATATATAGCCACACTTTATCTGTAAATATATACTGTTTATCGGATTATTTTTTTTGGTATTGCAAATGGAATATATTTATTTATTTGCATATATTATGTTTCCCTACACAATTATAGGGTTTTACGCATATAGAAACTAAACTACCACCACATCCAAATCGCCATCATGAAAGGAAAGCACTAACTTATCTGTAGAGACTAATTCT
>CAIUUT010000159.1 GCA_903902445.1 uncultured Candidatus Marinamargulisbacteria bacterium | reverse complement strand
GGTAATGTATGGACATGAGTTGAAAAGAGTAATTGCTCATTGTTTTGCACACGTAATAGGTTATGACCATAGAAATGCCCGTGAATTAAAGTTAATTAGGGAATATGAGGATTTCTTGCTGCTAGGATTTGAAAGTTTGAATGAAGATTTCTTATAAAAATCTTTCATTTATTAATAGTTTAAGACATGCATTAAATGGTATCATGGTAGCGTTTGTCCGAGAAAGAAACTTAAAGTTTCAGTTATTATTTGGTGTAGTTGTTATTGCAGCAGGAATATTATGTCGACTGAGCTACCTTGAGTGGGGGGTAATTCTCCTAGTGTGTGGCTTGGTAATTGTTTGTGAGTTAATAAATTCGGCGGTTGAAATAGCTGTTGATTTAATTACGAAGAAGCAAAGTATTCGCGCTAAGCTTGCCAAGGATATGTGCGCAGGAGCAGTTTTGGTTTCTTCTGTATTGGCAATTGTAATTGGGTTACTAGTATTTTATAATAAAGTTATAGGGATAGGTAAATAATTAATGGATAGTAGTTCGCATTCACTGCAAATCATAATTTTAGTAACACTTGTTTTATTTAGTGCTTTTTTTTCGGCTTCTGAAACCGCGTTGACGTCTTTAAGTCATGTAAAGAGACGTAAAATATTTGCCGAAAAAGGAGAAAAAAGAGATGGTAACACTAAGTATTTAGAAAAACTCTACAATAACCCTGGAAGAATGCTGACCACTATTTTGGTGGGAAATACAATGGTTAATATTATCTCTTCTATTATTGCCACTTTTTTATTTGTAGACCTACTGTCTTTAGTGAATATTCATAATGAGATAGTGGTGGCTATGATTACTACCCTCATCATGACGAGTATTATTTTAATTTTTGGGGAAATCTCTCCAAAGATGATCGCTTTAAAAAATAATGAAAAATTAGCCATTTTTTTCAGTAGGCCAATTTACTATGTTTCACTTATTTTATTTCCCTTAATCGAAATCTTTCATCATACTTCACAAATTATTACAAAGCTCACTAGAGGAAAGTCCTTAGAGAAACATAGTTTGGTGTCTGAGGAAGAGATAAAAATATTTATTAACTTGGGCTTACAAGAAGGCGTTTTAGAAGAAGGTGAAGAAAAAATGCTGACTTCTATTATTGAGTTTGGGGACATTGTGGTGCGTGAAATTATGACTCCACGGCCAGCAATTATTGCTGTAGATGTGAAATCTACAATTCGAAGAGTGGTGAATATAATACGTCAGCATTGGCATTCTAGAATCCCAGTATATTCAGAAAAAATGGATAATATTGTGGGCTTTGTCTATGCCAAAGATTTACTTTCTGTTACGCCAGAAAATTTAGACAACACCTCTTATTTAAAGACGATTATCCGAGAAGCCTATTTTGTCCCAGAGAGTAAAAGAATCGATGAGTTACTCAAAGAAATGCAAAAAGAGAAGAGACATAGTGCCATGGTTGTTGATGAATATGGGGGTATCAGTGGGCTTATTACCATCGAAGATATTTTAGAAGAAATTGTTGGCGAGATTAACGATGAGTACGACAACAAGGAAGAGGTCATGATTGAAAAAATCAGGGATAATGTGTATAGTATCAATGGTTTAATTAACGTAGCTGATTTGAATGACGAATTAAACATCAATATACCTGAAGCAGATAACTATGATTCCATTGCTGGTTTTGTAGTTGATAAACTTGGGAAGATGCCGAGTAAGGGCGATATCCACGAAGACGAAAAATTTAAGTTTGAAATTGTGAATGTTTTTAAAAGGCGTATTACGAAAATTAAGTTAGAAATAAAGGAAGGAGAACAGAACAGTGACAGCTAAATATATATTTATTACCGGGGGCGTTGTTTCATCTGTAGGCAAAGGAATAGCGGCGGCTTCTCTGGGTACTGTTCTGAAGACACGGGGGCTTAAAGTCCTTATTCAAAAGCTGGATCCTTACTTAAACCTAGATCCTGGAACGATGTCTCCTTATCAACATGGTGAAGTATTTGTTACTGATGACGGTGCGGAAACCGATTTAGACCTTGGCCATTATGAGAGATTTATTGATGAGAACCTAGGCAAGATAAATAACGTTACTACCGGTATGATTTATAACACCGTTTTGCAGAAGGAACGAAAGGGTGATTACTTAGGGGGTACCGTACAGGTAATTCCTCACATAACTAATGAAATAAAAGATAGAATGCGTCGTGTAGGTGTGGTAGGAAATTGCGACATCGTTATTGTGGAAATAGGTGGAACAGTCGGTGATATCGAAAGCTTACCGTTCTTAGAGGCTATACGTCAGTTTCGTAAGGAGCTGGGAAGAGATAATTCTATTCATATACATGTTACCTTGGTTCCCTATTTAAAATCTTCCAATGAATTTAAAACTAAACCAACGCAGCATAGTGTAAAGGAACTGAGAAGTATTGGTATCCATCCGGATATTATTGCGTTGCGTACGGAAAAGGCTCTTAACGATAATATAAAAGAAAAGGTGTCTCTATTTTGTGACGTGGAAAAAGATGCTGTAATCGAGCTAAAAAATGTTAAATCTATATATGAAGTGCCGATTAACGTAGCTAAAGAGAATTTGGATGATATTGTCATTAAGTATTTAAACTTAACGGCGCAAGAGAGAAACCTGCAAGTGTGGGAAGACATCGTCAATAAAATATATCATGCCAAGAATACCATCAAGATCGCTATAGCCGGAAAATATGTTAGTTTGGGTGATGCCTATATTTCAGTGGTTGAATCTATAAATCATGCCTGTTTTGAGCATCAACTTAAAGCAGAGTTGGTGTGGGTGGATACCGAAGCATTAGAGAAAGACACAACAAATATTAATGAAGTTTTTGCTGGTGTTTCTGGAATAATCGTTCCTGGAGGCTTTGGAAATAGGGGGATTGAAGGAAAAATTAAAACGGCACAATATGCTCGAGAAAACAATATACCCTATTTAGGATTATGTTTAGGGATGCAGGTAGCAGTTATTGAATACGCTAGAAATGTTTTGAACTACAAAGATGCCAATAGCTCTGAGTTTAAGGAAGATTGCAGCCAGCCAGTGATTGATATTATGCCTGATCAGAAGTATGTAGCTGAAAAAGGCGGTACTATGCGGTTAGGCTTATATCCTTGTAAAATTAAAGAAGGAACTTTACTTCGTTCTTTATATTCGGAAGAAGTAATCTATGAAAGACATCGTCACCGTTACGAATTTAATAATGTGTACCGTGAGAATTTTGAGAAAGATGGTTTTGTTTTTTCTGGAACATCTCCTGATGGTAGGTTAGTGGAAGTAGTGGAAATTACGAATCATCCTTATTTTATTGCCTCTCAATACCATCCTGAGTTTAAGAGTAGGCCAACCAAGCCACATCCTTTGTTTTCTGGATTAATTAATGCGGCTATAAAAAAAGCTAACATTAGTTTATAAACTTGAAATTTATTAGTTTACTGTTACCGAAAGTTGATATCTGGTTGAGAATGAGTAGTGAAGTGACTAAGTGACCAATATTAAGATTCTTTCAGACGATACCATAAATAAAATTGCTGCTGGTGAAGTGGTGGGAAGACCGGTTTCTGTTATCAAGGAATTGGTTGAAAACTCTATTGATGCTGGGGCTTCACGAATTAAGATTGAAGTGCAAAATGGGGGTAAAAGTTTTATACGTGTTACTGATGATGGTAGCGGTATGGATGAGCAAGATGCTAAGCTCTGCTTGGTGCGACACGCCACATCCAAGATTAGTAATGAACAGGACTTGTTTTTCTTAACTACCATGGGGTTTAGAGGTGAAGCTCTTCCCAGTATTGCTGCCGTTTCCAAATTTACACTGCAAACGACTCAAAAAGAAAAGACTATAGGAACCGAAATCATTATTGAGGGTGGAAAAGAGATTGCCGTTCGCCAGCTTCCGCTGACGGAGGGTACGTGCATTACTGTTAAGGATTTATTTTACAATGTTCCTGCCCGACTCAAGTATTTAAAAACAGATAAATCGGAATTGGGACATATACTTCGATTAATTCAGTCTATAGCTTTGGTGTATCCTCAAATTGCTTTTAATCTATATAGCGAGCAAAAGAAGGCTTTTGCGGTTAGCGGTAATGGACGTCACGAGGACGTGCTTTCTGAGGTAATGGCTAGTCAAGTGGCTAAGGATATGAAAAAGATTACTTATGAGCAGGATGATATAATAATTCAGGGTTATATTTCAACTCCTTCGGAAACGATAATAAGTCGAGATAAGCAGATCTTTATTGTAAACAAGCGAGTTGTGCAATGCGATTTGTTGGCTAAAGCAATAAGAAAGGCAACATATTATATATATCCGCAAGGACGCTATCCATATTTGTATTTGCAATTGGATATTGATCCCTCGGTGGTAGACGTAAATGTGCATCCCGCAAAATTGGAGGTCAAATTCGCCAATGAAAGTGCCATTTATAAAGCAGTTAGCGAGGCGTTGAAGGATATTTTCTTAGTAAATAATAGTATTTATCAGAATATTCCACAAACAAATTGGCCTGTGCCTGAAAAAACTGGTGGTGCCGCAAGTAACTTTCAGTCTATGAACTATAGCCATTCGACTTCAGTTGAAGCTTCTACAAGAGATCTACTGTTTAGTGTTGTGCAAGAGGTGCCAACCACAACAAAGCCAGAAAGACAGTCTTTTGAGGGCTATAGAAGTGTGCAAGAACCTTCTATGGATGTATTACAAGTGAATAATACTTATTTGCTGTATTGGCAAAATGAAAATTTATTTATTATTGACCAGCATATTGCCCATGAAAGAGTGCTCTATGAGCAGTTAAAGAACAAAGACCATATTATCCTCAGTCAAGAGTTGCTCATGCCAGAAACTATTTTCTTGGATCAAAGTGAAGATATCTTATTGGCGGAAAATAGACATATCTTTGAGAATCTAGGTTTTGGAATTGAAGATTTTGGGAAGGGTAGTTATTTGCTTCGTTCAGTACCTACTTACTTGACACATAAGCCAGTTAAAAATATTATAAGGGATGTTCTGGCTGAACTTACAGAAAAAGATCCAGATAAGCGTTATCAGCAGGTTCTAATTTCTTTGTCTTGCAAGACCGCAGTTAAGGCTGGTGATGTGTTGACAGACCACGAAAAGGTTGCGCTTATTAAAGATTGGCAAAAAACATCTAATAATATGAGTTGTCCTCATGGGCGTCCTATTGCTAAAATGTTCTGTAAGTCCGAAGTCGATAAATGGTTTATGAGGTAATATGGAAAAAAATCTAGTTATTGTTGAGTCACCCGCTAAAGCCAAAACTATTTCCAAATATTTGGATAATACTTATATCGTTAGAGCCTCAATGGGGCATGTATCGGATTTGCCTAAAAATGATTTGGGAATTGATGTGGAGAATAACTTCCAACCGACTTATGAAATTTCCAAGGAAAAAGTTAAGCTAGTTAATGAATTAAAGCGTGAAGCCAAAGATGCAACTAAAATCTGGATAGCCACCGACGAAGATAGAGAAGGTGAGGCTATTGCGTGGCATATTATGAATTCTCTGAAAATAAAGAAAGATGAGTATGAACGCATCGCCTTCCATGAAATAACGAAAGATGCCATATTAAAGGCCATCAAAAACCCAAGGAAAATTAATCTGGATTTAGTTGATGCGCAGCAAGCCCGAAGAGTAATCGACCGTTTAGTAGGTTACAAACTTTCACCGATGCTTTGGAGAAAAGTTCAGAAGGGTTTGAGTGCAGGTCGTGTCCAGTCTGTAGCGGTAAGGATATTGGTAGAGCGTGAAGAGGAAATTAGAGCTTTTAAGTCCGCTGAATATTGGAAAATTAAGGGGGCTGTGCAAAATACACAGCAACGAAAATTCTCTGTTTTATTAGAGAAAATTGGTAAGAAAAAAGTTGAATTTCAAAGTGAGGAAGACGTTAAGAAAGCCTTAGATAAGGCTCTGGGGTCGGTTGATTATGTGCCAATTAAAAGTGAGAAGTCACAGAAAGATTATTTAAACTTAAACTGTGTTTTTAGTGGTAAAAAGGAATTAATCGTAAGCAGCCTCACTAAAAAGACAGTAAAAAAATCTCCTGCGCCTCCGTTTACAACATCTACATTGCAACAGGAAGCTCACCGAAAGTTTGGTTTTCCTGTGGCCTCAACCATGAGTTTGGCGCAACAACTCTATGAAGGGATCGACTTAGACGGTGGACGTGTCGGTCTTATTACCTATATGAGAACAGATTCCGTAAATTTAGCCGAAGAATCTTTGGTGCAAATGAAAGAATTTATTGGCAAACAATTTGGAGAAAAATACACGGTGTCATCTGCGCGAAAATATAAAAATCAGTCAAAAGGTGCACAGGAAGCACATGAAGCGATTAGACCTGTTAATATTAGCGTGATTCCTGACCAACTAAAGGATCAGTTAAACCCGAGCCAATTGAAGTTGTATACCTTGATTTGGAAAAGGACTATCGCCACTCAGATGCAGGAAGCTATCTTAGAAAATACTGAGGTGAAACTTGAGTTAGTAAATAATAGAGATTATATATTTGCTGCTTCTGGTCAAATAATAAAATTTGATGGTTTTATGAAACTCTATATTGAAGATAGTGATGATGAAGAGGAAGAAGAAGAGTCATTGCTGCCTAGTATGAATGAAGGCGATGTCTTAGACCTACTGTCTTTAAATGCTTTGCAAAATTTTACGAAACCACCAGCACGTTATACGGAAGCATCTTTGGTTAAAAAGCTAGAGAGTGAAGGTATTGGTAGACCGTCAACGTACGCGCCAACCATTTCAACAATTGTAAATAGAGGCTATGTGGAAAAAGAAAAGAAACATCTTATCCCTACTGACTTAGCATTTGTGGTTAATAAATTTTTGTGTGAATACTTCTCTGATATTGTTGACTATAAGTTTACTGCCAAAATGGAGGAAAGTTTTGACGAAGTAGCCGAAGGAAAACAAAAGTGGGTAGAAATTGTGCAGAAATTTTATGGACCCTTTGCCGAACGATTGGATGATACATCGAAAACTGCTAAGAAATATGCAGAAGAGACGGAGCAGATTTGTCCTGAGTGTAAAAATAAATTGGTCATTAGAATGAGCCGATATGGAAAATTTTTATCTTGTTCTGGTTTCCCAAATTGTAAATATACAGCCAAAATTGAGGGCCAGGCAGCAACCGGTGAACAGACTCCCAAAGAGCCAGATGTGGAAACTGGAGAGATTTGCCCCACCTGCAATAAGCCATTAGTCACAAAATCAGGACGTTTTGGTAAGTTTATTGCTTGTTCTGACTATCCGCAATGTAAGTATACAAAGAAAACTATTAATGTAGTAAAAGAAGCTGGATGTCCAAAATGTAAGGGCAATATCGTGGAGAAAAAGACCAGAAAAGGAAAATTGTTTTTTGGGTGTGCTAACTATCCAAAATGTGATTTTGCGGTTTGGAAGAAAGAAGACTTAGATGATGAAGAAAATAAACCAGCTGTTTAAAAAGTATATATTCAACAATTTTGGCTTAAAGGTGTTGTCTGTTTCCTTGGCGATTGTCCTCTGGGTATTAGCAAGAGTTAAGATGTAGTCTCAAGACCTTTATGCTTATTATAAAAAGTATCGATTCCTACAAAGAATTCTTAATAAATCATAAATGCAAATCAATCGGTTTTGTGCCGACTATGGGATATTTGCATGAGGGGCATATTTCATTAGTGAGGAGATCTAAGGCTGAGAATGATATTACCGTGGTTAGTATTTATGTTAATCCTCTTCAGTTTGGCCCCAAGGAAGATTTTGCCAAATATCCCCGTAATTTGGCGTTTGATCAGATCCTCTTAGAAAAAGAAAAAGTTGATGTTCTCTTTCTTCCTGACGATATTGTGATGTATCCATCGCCGATGGTTTTGGGCATAAGTGTAGAAAAAGACTTCGCAAGTAAGCTTTGTGGGAAAAATAGACCAGATCATTTCCAGGGAGTGGCTGTTGTTGTCTTAAAGCTGTTCAATATTATTTTCCCAACAACTACCTATTTTGGGTTAAAAGATTATCAACAATTTATGTTGATTAAACGACTTATCAGAGATTTTAATCTAGATATTAACATTACAGGAATAGATACTGTGCGTGAAGATGATGGGTTGGCAAAGAGCTCAAGAAATTCCTATTTATTAGCTGAGGAGCGAATGATAGCAAGTTCTATCTATAAAGCATTGATTTTAGTCCATGAATACATCAAAACCACACCATTGATAGACAGTCATGAGGTGGATAAACTATTCTCTTCATATCTCAGGAAAATATCACCTAAATTTAAAGTGCAATATATTGAAGTTTATAATAGAGATTTGTTGCCTATAGATAAATATATAGAGGGGCAAATGTTTCTAGGTACGGCTGTTTTTCTAGGGAATGTGCGACTAATCGATAATTTGATTTTTTAACTACTCCAATAAAATTATAAAAATACGAGAAAGCCTTGCTGTTTTTTATCCCCTGATGCATTGAAAATAACTTTACTTTCAAAACTTGATTTTTATTGTTCTATATGTAACAATATATGACGTGAAAAATACGAAAAACAGTATATATCGTCATTTGGATTATATGAATGCACTAGTCGGTTTACAAAAGCAGGGTGTGGGAACCGTTTCTTCGCATAATCTTGCTGCTTTGTGTAATGTGAGCGCTTCTGCTTTGCGTAAGGATTTAATGGCGTTTCGTTCCAAGGGGAAGCAACGTATTGGTTATTCTGTTGCTGAACTGTTGAATTTACTAAAAAAAGAGCTATATCGGGACGTTGTGGAGAAAGTTGTTGTTGTAGGTGTTGGGTCTTTTGGTTCCGCTTTGATGAAATATAATAATTTTTCTTTGTATAATTTTCAAATCGTGGCGGGTTTCGATGAAGATACAACACATCGAAAAGGTATAAATCTTCCAATATATAAAATGGATATGTTGGCAGAAACTGTGAAAGAGCTAGATGTGACCTTTGCAATTCTTACAGTGCCTGAAATTGCAGCTCAGCCTGTTGCTAGACTATTAGTGGAAAGTGGAATAGAGAAAATTCTTAACTTCACTCCAGCAATACTGAAAGTTGCTAAGCCTGTAAAGGTTAATCATGTGAATCTAGTTTATGAAATGGAATATCTGCTGTTTGGGGCCCTTGAGCCTGAGCAAGCATAAAATATTAAAGAGAAAGGAGATAAGATGAATCCATTAGAGAAGTTAAAAGAGATGCAAAAGGATGCGCAAGCTATGAATGCAGGATTAAGAGAGCATTTTCCAGTACGTGTTTATGTTGGTAATGCAACTTGCGAAAATGCAGCGGGTGCGGGTGCGGTCTACAGCGAATTATTAAAAATAAAAGAGGAACAAGGTTTGAAGGAGCTTTATATCGGACAGACAGGTTGCTCTGGACGATGCGACAAGGAACCTATTGTGCAAGTCATGATGGAGGACAAGATTCCCGTGAAATATTGTGAAATGACCCCAGAAAAAATTAGAAAGGTTGTGGAGCAGCACATTCAAAATAAAAAAATTATTAAGGAGTGGTCGTTGTGAAAAACTATAAATACGCTATTTCTATTTGTGCAGGCTCTAAGTGCTTGAAAGCTAATAAGGAACTGTCTACGCTCTTGAAAGCTGAACTTAAATTGGCTGGGTTGGATGAGCAGGTGAAAGTAGTGGAAAGTGGATGCCTTGGTTTCTGTGATCAAGGTCCAGTAATGTCTATTCATCCCGACAACGTGAATTATTGTAAAGTAAAAAAAGAAGACATTGCCGAGATTGTTAACAGTCATTTAAAGAATAAAAAATGGGTGACACGTTTAATGTTGCAGCGCGAGCAAATTGCTAATTCTTTTTTTCCACATTTTGGAGATGTAGAGTTTTTTGGTAAGCAGTATCGTATTACTTTAAGAAACTGTGGTGTTATTAATCCAGAGTTAATTGAAGATTACTTGGCTTGCCGTGGTTACGAAGCCTTGGCAAAGGTGTTAACGGAGTATACGCCACAAAGATTAATTGATGATATTAAGCTTTCTGGTTTGCGTGGACGCGGAGGCGGTGGTTTCTCCACTGGCGCGAAATGGCAGATGGCACATGATGAAGTGTCGGATGTGAAATATATGATATGTAATGCAGACGAAGGAGACCCTGGAGCCTTTATGGATCGTTCAGCCATTGAGGGGGATCCTCATACGGTGTTAGAAGGTATTCTCCTAGCTGGATATGCGGTAGGGGCCCATAACGGAATAGTGTATATTCGGGCTGAGTACCCTCTGGCTATTAAACGCTTGAATATTGCCATCGAGCAAGCTAAAGCTAAAAACTTAATTGGAAAAAATATTCTTGGTTCTGGTTTTGATTTTGATATTGAACTGCGTTTAGGGGCTGGTGCTTTTGTTTGTGGTGAGGAAACCGCACTTATCCATTCTATTGAAGGTAAACGAGGTATGCCAACTCCTAGACCTCCATTCCCAACAACAAAAGGTCTTTTTGGTAAGCCAACAGTTATTAACAACGTTGAGACACTTGCCAACATCCCCGTTATTATTCTAGATGGCCCAGAGCATTTTGCCTCTATGGGCACTGAAAAGAGTAAAGGGACAAAAGTCTTTGCATTAGCTGGAGCAGTTGAAAATACTGGCTTAGTTGAAGTGCAAATGGGGACAACGTTAAGAGAAATTATATTTGATATTGGCGGAGGAATTCGTAACGGTAGAAAATTTAAAGCGGCTCAAACGGGTGGCCCTTCAGGTGGATGTTTGCCAGAACAATATTTGGACACACCCATAGATTATGATTCACTAAATGCTGCTGGATCAATTATGGGGTCTGGTGGACTTATTGTTATGGACGAAGATACTTGTATGGTGGACGTGGCAAAATTCTTTCTAGACTTTACTCAAAATGAGTCATGTGGAAAATGTACTCCTTGCCGAGAAGGAACAAAGAGAATGTTGGAGATATTAATTCGTATATCCGAAGGTAAGGGCGTAAATGGCGACATTGAAAAGCTGGAGCGTCTGGGAAATATGATTAAGAAGTCTTCACTTTGTGGACTTGGAAAAGCTGCGCCAAATCCAGTGTTAAGTACTATTAAGCAGTTCAGAAAAGAATATGAAGCCCACATAAATGAACATAAATGTCCAGCTGGAGTATGTAAGGATTTACTCTCCTATTCGATTATCAAGGATAAATGTATCGGATGTGGTGCGTGTAAAAAAGTATGTCCAAGTAATTGTATTACTGGTGAGAAGAAAATGCCGCACGAAATAAGTAATCTTGAATGTATACGTTGCGGACAATGCTACAAAGCCTGCAAGTTTGCAGCCATAATAAGGGAGTAAGCCATGACAAAAACGGTTAAGTTAACCATAGATGAAGTTGAAGTAAGTGTACCTGCGGGGACCACTATTTTGGAAGCGGCCAAGACAATTGGGGTAAAGATACCTACCCTTTGCTATCACCCTTATCTTTCAATTGAGGGTGCTTGTAGAGTTTGTATTGTTGAGGTAAAAGGGCGTAGAGATTTTGTAGCGTCCTGTTCTCAGCCAGTAGAAGAAGGGATGTCTGTTGTTACACATAATACTGAAATCCACCAAGCTAGAAGAGATATCGTAGAATTAATTCTTGATAACCATCCAGATGATTGTCATACCTGCGAACGCGACCACAATTGTGAGTTGCAACGTTTAGCATATGCTACTGGTGTCCGTGAGAAACTTTTTCAGGGTGAAAAGAAACATTATGAAAAAGATTTCTCCTCACATTCAGTAATTCGTGATCCAAATAAGTGTATACTTTGTGGACGCTGTGTCAGAATTTGTAAAGAAATCCAAGGCGTGTCCTGTATCGATATTGTGCATAGAGGTTTTCAATCTAATGTTATTCCAGCATATGAAATGCCTTTTGGTGAGTCCGTATGTTCTTCTTGTGGACAGTGTATCAATGTGTGTCCAACAGCTGCGTTTTTAGAACATGATTATACCGCAAATGTTTGGGCGGCATTGGCTGATCCGACTAAGACAACTGTGGCGCAATTTGCACCTTCAGTGCGTGCCGCTATCGGAGAAGGTTTCGGGTTGGAGGCAGGTTTAAATTTAGAAAAAAAAGTAATTACAGCTCTTAGAAGATTAGGTTTTGATTATGTTTTTGATACTCAATTTACAGCTGACCTAACTATAGTAGAGGAAGCTTCAGAATTGGTACATCGTATACAGACTGGTGGTAAATTGCCAATGATAACTTCCTGTTCTGCTGCGTGGGTGAAATTTGTTGAGCAATTTTATCCTGAACTTCTGGATAATTTGTCAACTTGTTTATCTCCCATGTCCATGATGGGGAGTATCGTTAAACGACATTTTTCCAAAAAGATTGGAAAGACCCCTAAGGAAATGTATTCTGTAGCAGCTATGTGCTGTACTGCTAAAAAAGACGAGTCCATGAGGGGAAATATGGAGACAGAAGATGGTGATAGATACGTGGACGCAGTTATTACAACGCGTGAATTAATATGGATGATTAAGTCCGCCGGCATTGATCTTCCTAAGTTAGAAGATGGTGAGTTTGACCATCCTTTGGGAGAGTCCACTGGTGCTGCAACAATTTTTGGAGCAACTGGGGGGGTTATGGAGGCCGCTCTGCGTACAGCCTATTACTTTATTACGGGCAAAGAATTGCCTGGGATTGAGTATAAACCTGTGCGTGAGGCTATCGAAGCGATTAAGGAAGCCCAGGTGCAAATTGGGAATTTATCAGTAAACGTGGCTGTAGCGTCTAGCCTTGGACATGCTCAAACTTTATTAGAGAAAGTAAGAGCCGGAGAGCCCTATCATTTTATTGAAATTATGGGTTGTTTGGGTGGTTGTGTAGGTGGTGGTGGCCAGCCCTATGCTGGTGGTAATATGGTGCCGATAGATAAAGAATTACTTAAAAAACGTGCTAGTGCGCTGTATAGTTCGGATGAGGCAAGTGTTAGAAGACGCTCCCACGAAAATGTGGACGTACATAACCTTTATGAAGAGGCATTAGAGAAATATGGTTCGCATAAAGCTCATGAGTGGCTGCATACAACTTATAAGGAAACCAGTCCGCGTGGTATTACTAGAACAGCAAAGCTAGATCATAGTAAGAGTTGTATAACTCCTGATGATCCACGCTTTATCCAGCTAGGTGCACATATGGACACTTTGGAAATGGATGAACATCGCAAGAGTCAGTTGTTGCCTTTGTTGCATATGACACAAGCGCTGTTTGGATATATACCTAGAGAGGCCATGGACTTTATATCCGTGAAAATGCAGATACCTACTTCGCGTATCTATGGAGTAGCTACTTTTTACCATTTCTTTCATTTAAAGGAAAAGGGACGTAATAGAATTAATGTCTGCCTTGGTACAGCTTGTTACGTGAAAGGTGCCGGTGACATTATTACTGAATTTGAGTCCGAGTTGGGTTTAAAAATGGGGGAGACTTCTAAAGATGGTAAGTTCTCGCTTGAATGTACTCGTTGTATTGGTGCTTGTGGACAGGCGCCAGTGGTTATGGTAAATGATAAGGTATACAGTAGAGTAAGTTTGAAAAAAGTTAAAGAAATTATGAAGGATCACCTTAATGATTAATGAGTTGGATATTGTAGGATATTTAAGTTCTCCCCCCCCCTCTACGGAGGAAGTGGGGAGGATTTTGACAAAGTCCATGCAATTAGAGCGCCTTACAATAGGTGAAGTGGCTTCCCTTTTATTAGTAGATGACGAGGTGTTGTTGTCTGATATTTTTAATACGGCACGTCGGGTCAAAGAGCTAATTTATGGTCGACGTGTCGTTATTTTTGCTCCTCTTTATATTTCTAATTTGTGCGCTAATGAATGTTTGTATTGTGCTTTTCGAGCGTCTAATAGAAGTGCCGTAAGAAGAGCCCTTACACAGGATGAGATCGCTTCTGAGACTACAGCCTTATTAAAAACAGGGCAGAAAAGGATACTACTGGTAGCCGGTGAATCTTATCCTAAAGAAGGTTTAGATTACGTCTTTAATGCTATCGATACTGTTTACGGTGTTAGAGATGGGAAGAATAATATCCGTCGTTTAAATGTAAATCTTGCTCCATTAGAAGTAGATCAATTTAAGCGTTTAAAGGATAAGCAAATTGGAACATACCAATTGTTTCAAGAGACGTATCATTTACCTACCTACAAGAAAATGCATGTAGGTGGACCTAAAGCAAATTATGAATATCGATTAACTGCTATAGGTAGGGCATTTATGGCTGGGATTGAAGATGTTGGAATTGGTGTATTATTTGGACTATATGATTATAAGTATGAAGTATTAGCCTTAATGTCACATATTGATTCATTAGAGAATGAGTTTGGTATGGGCCCTCACACAATATCTATTCCCAGAATGGAGCCGGCCAGTGGGTCCGATGTTTCCACGCACCCTCCCTACCCAGTAAATGATATGGACTTTAAGAAAATAATAGCAATTTTGCGTTTGGCAGTTCCGTATACTGGGATTATTTTAAGTACAAGAGAAAATGCTGCGATGCGTTTAGAGGCCTTAGAGCTTGGTGTTTCACAAATAAGTGCGGGCAGTAGAACCAGTCCTGGTGGCTATAGTAACGATAAGAGCGAAGCCCAGTTTAGTTTAGGTGATCATCGACCTTTGGATGAAGTAATTGTAGATGTTTGTAAAAGTGGACATATCCCTTCTTTTTGCACGGGTTGTTATCGAACTGGACGTACAGGGTTGGATTTTATGGAACAAGCAAAGCCTGGAGCAATAAAGATGAAATGTGCCCCCAATGCTGTGTATACTTTTCAAGAGTATTTAGATGATTTTGGAACAACTGCTACTCTTGGTGTTGGGCAGAAGATCATATCAGATGAAGTGGCCTCAATGCCTGAAAAACTTCGCAATAAGGTTGAATCAACTTTGCAACGTGTCAAACAGGGTGAAAGAGATATCTATGTTTGAGGAATCTAATAAAGCCAGAAACAATTTTATTCATTCTCAATTACCGCAATATACTCATTTTTATACAGCTCTGTGTCAGGTAAAATTAGCCGCAGCACGTGCCAATTTAAGTTTAGGTTATTTGCCTCTTGATATTGGACATGCTCTTTGTGAAATATTAGTAAAGATGTGCGAGGGAGTTGGTAGAGAGTATTTTAATCTCGACCCTTTGCAAGGAGGGGCAGGTACCTCGACTAATATGAATATTAATGAAATCGCATGCTTTCTCGCTAATAGGGAGTTGAAGGTATTAGTTGACCCACTTGAGCATGTTAACCTGCATCAGTCCACAAATGATGTCTATCCTACTGCGGTAAAGATAGCGGCTTTATATTTTTTAAAGGAAGCTGAAAATGCTGCAAATACTCTTCTTCAAACTCTCCAAACGAAGGAAAAAGAATTTAATCATATTATTAAAATTGGACGGACACAATTACAGCGAGCTGTCCCTATAACTTTAGGACAGGAATTTGGTGCTTATTCTGAGGCTATTGCGCGTGATCGCTGGCGACTTTTTAAATGTCAGGAGCGTATTAGAGTCATAAATCTAGGTGGTACGGCCATTGGTACAGGTGTTAACGCACCTCGTAAATACATATACAGAGTTAATGAAGAGCTTAGACTTCTTACAGGATTGCCTTTATCTAGAGCAGAAAATCTAGTGGACGCGACGCAAAACCATGACCAGTTGGCTGAGGTTTTTGCTATGATTAAAGTTATGTCTCTAAATCTGGAAAAGATATCTAATGACCTACGTTTACTTGCTTCTTTTGGTGAAATAGATCTGCCAAAAGTAGCGCTCGGTTCAACTATAATGCCTGGTAAGGTCAATCCAGTGATTTTGGAGATGGTGATTCAAGTAGCACGTAAAATTCAAGGTAACGAAGCTGTAGCCTCAAGTTGTATCGCTCATGGTGAACTTGAATTAAATGCTTTTTTACCCTTGATTTCCCACTTATTATTTGAGTCATTAGATATTTTAACTCAAGCAATTGATAAGTTTGATCACCGATGCTTAAAGGACCTTGTGGCTTGTCCCGGTAAATGCCGGGAAAATCTTCTCACTACACCAGCTAGTTGTGCTTTGCTGATTCCCTTAATAGGTTATCACAAAGCTTCTGAGGTGGCAGATTTAATGCATAGTAGTAATTTAAATATTGTAGATGCTGCTTTGCAGACTAAATATGTGTCCAGTATACAAATTGATAAAATATTGCATCATGAACATATTGGAGCATTAGGACATGACTGAATTAACTCCAAAAGGAATGCGGCCACATATAGTTTTAATTGGAAACAGGAATGTAGGGAAATCCTCTTTAATAAATGCTTTAACTGACCAGAAGCTCAGTATTGTTTCAGATGTGCCAGGTACAACAACTGATCCAGTTGAAAAGGCTTTTGAGTTACAGCCGTATGGACCTGTGGTGCTTATAGATACTGCTGGTATGGATGATGTTGGTGAGTTAGGAGCGCAGAGAATAGAGCGGACAAATCAACGTCTAAACCAAGCCGATCTAGTATTACTTATAAAGCAAGATGATATGTTTTCCGAGCAAGAAAATGTGTTGATACAAACTTTAAAACAGAGAGCTGTACCCATAATAATTGTGCGTAATAAATGTGATATGTTTGACAAAAAATATATGGATAGTCAGATAATCCCTATTTCATGTAAGACAGGGATGGGAATCGATATGCTTAAGGATAAATTAGTATCAACGCTCCAGTCTTTAGCTAAAGATCCCTTATTAGTGGCTGATTTAGTTACACCACCAGCTGTTGTCGTTTTAGTTGTGCCCATCGATAAGGAAGCACCTCAGGGACGTCTTATTCTTCCCCAAGTCCAAGTGCTTCGTGAATTACTGGATCATGATATAACCGCAATAGTAGTGAAGGAGCAAGAATTAAGTTATGCTTTGAATTATCAACTTAAAGAAATCCCAAAATTAGTCATTACCGATAGTCAGGTTTTCATGAAGGTAAACGCGGACACTCCTATTAGTATACCTCTAACATCTTTTTCTATATTACTCGCTAGAAGTAAAGGTGATCTGCGAGCTTATGTTGATGGTGTGATGACTATTCCGCTGTTGCAAGATGGAGATAAAATATTGATCGCTGAATTGTGTGCCCATAGACCAATTACAGAAGATATTGGAAGAGTTAAGATTCCCAGGTGGTTAAGCCAGTATACAGGTAAAAATCTTCAATTTGATGTTCAAGCTGGCAAGGACATCCCTGAGGATTTGTCATCATATAAATTAATTATTCAATGTGGTGGATGTATGGTCAATAGAGCGTTGATATTATCACGTATACGTCAAGCTCAGAGTCAGAATGTGGCCATTACGAACTATGGGATTACTATTGCTTACTTACATGGTATTTTGCCGAGAGCCTTACAATTGTTCCCCGATGTGTCGTCCCAGGAATTATTAAAGGGAACCATTAACACAGTACCGGGAGTTAGATAATTGGAAACCGTAACTAATCTCATCGAAAAAGCCTACATTTATCACACACTCACCGTTGATGAAGTCATAAAGATACTCATGGCTGATAAAGAGGAGACTGACTATCTCTATAAACAAGCGGATTTAATGCGCAAAGAGAAAATGGGTGATGAAATATATTTAAGAGGTATCGTTGAATTTTCAAATTACTGTGTGAAGGATTGTAATTATTGCGGAATTCGCAGAAGTAATAAACAGGTCACTCGTTATCGATTAACCTTGGAAGATATTTTGACTGTTTGTAAAAAAATGGAGACAGTTAAGCAGACAACTGTTGTTTTGCAGTCAGGAGAAGACAGTTATTATACTAAAGAAAAAATGGGCGATATAATATCTGCCATTCGAAGTGAAACTTCTTTGGCAATAACCGTTTCTTCTGGAGAGCGGGATATCGAAACATATGCCTACTGGAAAGCTAAGGGAATGGATCGCTATTTACTACGTTTTGAAACGAGTTCGCCAGATTTATTTGCAGTTTGTCATCCTGATGATGATTTAGATTACCGATTGAGGTGTCTTGCTAACTTAAAAATGCTAGGGGTGCAAACGGGGTCTGGATTTTTAATTGGGCTCCCTAAGGAAACCCTTGCACAATTGTCTGCAGATATTCTTTTTGCAACTTCTTTGGAATTGGACATGATAGGGGTGGGACCCTTTATAGCTCATGAATCTACTCCTTTTAAGGGTGCGCCATTGGCCTATAATAGAGAATTGTATTTTAGGGTTATTGCGATTTTACGTTTATTAAATCCAAAGGCACATATTCCTGCTACCACCGCTTTTGATGCGCTACTCCCTGAAGGGCGAGATTTATTGCTGGCTAGAGGGGCAAATGTTTTTATGCCAAATATGACGCCTCAACCTTTTAGGCAATATTACCAGCTCTATCCTGGGAAGCCTTGTTTAGACGAAGATGGTGATGATTGTGCCTTTTGTATTTTAGGTAGAATCAACCGACTCGGCCGCAAAGTTGGCAATGATGCAGGCCACTCTAAGCGCATCTAACTTACAATAAATACAATATAATTATTGAATATATCTTTTCTTTTATATTTATATTTCCTAGCATATAATTAGTTTAATTCAATAAATAGAGGAGATTCTTAATGGGGTATAATGTTGTAGAAAAGATTTTACTAAATCATATAGAAGATGGGGTGATTGGTGAAAGTTCAGAGATTGGCATTAGGATTGATCAAACGCTAACTCAAGATGCTACGGGAACTATGGCTTATTTGCAGTTTGAGGCAATGGGAGTGCCTAAAATTCGGACAGAGCTGTCGGTTAGTTATGTAGATCATAATACGTTGCAAACTGGTTTTGAAAATGCGGATGATCATCAATATTTGCAGGATGTAGCCGCTATGTATGGATTATATTTTTCAAAAGCTGGTAATGGTATATGCCACCAAGTGCATCTTGAGCGTTTTGGTAGGCCTGGAAAGACTTTATTAGGCTCAGATTCTCATACTCCCACATGTGGTGGTTTAGGAATGCTGGCAATTGGCGCTGGCGGTCTCGATATTGCTGTAGCGATGGCTGGAGGCTTGTTTTATTTGCCGTCACCTAAAGTGATTAAAGTGATGCTTAGAGGAAGTCTTTCTCCCTTTGTAACGGCGAAAGATATCATTTTAAAATTATTGTCCATATTAAGCACCAAAGGAAATGTGGGTTGTATTTTGGAGTTTGCTGGAGAGGGCTTGGGGCAGTTATCCATACCCCAGCGTGCCACGATCACCAATATGGGTGCCGAGTTAGGGGTGACAACCTCTATATTTCCTTCCGATGAAAATACGAGAACCTTTTTTCAAGCTCAGAATCGATTGGAACAGTGGAAAGAGCTAGTGGCAGACGAAGATGCAACCTATCATAAGGTTATTGAAATTAACCTTTCAGAACTTGTACCCTTAATTGCTAAACCTCATTCTCCTGATAATGTGGTTACGGTTCAAGAGTTAAATGATTTAAAGGTAAATCAGGTTCTTGTTGGTAGCTGTACGAACTCCTCCTACCAAGATTTAGTTACTGTAGCCCAGTTATTGAAAGGCAAAACCATTCATCCTGATGTTTCATTTGGCGTAGCGCCTGGTTCTAAGCAAGTATTTGAAATGATAGCCAGAGATGGCTATTTGCAAGATATTATTGCTTCCGGAGCTAGAATTTTAGAGTCAACTTGTGGTTTCTGTATCGGTAACGGGCAATCTCCTGGCGACAAAGCGGTTAGTATTCGTTCCAATAATCGTAATTTTTTTGGTAGAAGTGGTACCGCTTCTGCTGGCATATATTTAGCTAGCCCTGAAGTTTGTGTGGCTGCTGCCTTAAATGGAGCCCTCATTGACCCAAGAGAATATTTTAAGGTTAATCCCTTAGAGGTGAAGGTGCCCGAGTTATTTTTAATTAATGATAACTTAATTATTCCGCCCAAGATAGAAGAAGTTAAGGTAAGTATTAGAAGAGGCCCAAATATAGGCGACCCCCCAAAGGGTGAGATCATGGGGGAAAATATAGGTGGAATCATCACCTTGAAGGTAGGTGATAAAATAACGACTGACCATATTATGCCTGCTGGCTCATATTTAAAGTATCGTTCCAATGTGCCAGAGTACTCTAAGTATGTTTTTTATGGAGTTGATAGTAAGTTTGCTTTGCGCTGTTTAGAGAATCAGGCCAAGAAAATGGCCAACATTGTAGTAGGCGGCGAGAGTTATGGTCAGGGGTCAAGCAGAGAACATGCCGCTTTATGTCCTATGTATCTTGGGGTGAAGGTTATTGTGGTGAAATCTATGGAACGTATCCATAAGGCTAATTTGATTAATTTTGGTATACTGCCATTAACCTTTGTTAATCCCTCTGATTTTGATAGAATAGAGCAGGGTAACGAAGTGGAAATAGGCGCGGTGAAGGATTTAATTAAGTCTAGCCAACCTTTAATCTTGTTAAACGTAACGAAAGGTGAGGAATATCAGCTTAATTATGAGCTAACCCCGCGACAGAAGTCTATTCTTTTTGCGGGAGGAATGTTGAATTTTGCTAATGCCTAATGCTTAGAGCGAAAATATTTAATTTTGGGAGGATTTTATGCATAATAAAGTAGCAGTAATCGGGTCTGGTTTTGTTGGGTCAACTGTAGCTCAAAGAATTGTAGAGAAAGAGTTAGCCGATGTGGTTTTGGTTGATATTGTGGAAGGTGTTCCACAGGGTAAAGGACTCGATATGTTGCAATCCGGTCCAGTGGAAGGATTTAGTTCCTACATCAAGGGAACCAATGATTTTAGTGAAATTGCTGGTTCTTCTATAGTTGTGGTTACCGCTGGCTTAGCTCGTAAGCCCGGCATGACAAGGGAAGATTTGGTGCAAACCAACGCTAAAATAATATCAGGCGTGGCTGAAAATATAAAACAATACGCCCCAGAGGCCATGATTATTATGGTTACTAATCCCTTAGACGTTATGACCTATACTGCTTTTAAGATTTCAGGCTTTGCCGCTAATAAGGTTTTCGGTATGGCAGGAGTTTTGGATACAGCTAGGTATCGTACTTTTTTAGCGTTAGAGCTAGGTGTTTGTGTCAATGATATTCAAGCTATGGTTCTTGGTGGACATGGTGATGAGATGGTTCCTTTAGTGGACTATACAACGGTCTCTGGTATACCAGTTAGAAACTTATTGGACGAAGCCAAAATACAAGAGATCGTGCTTAGAACCAGAAAAGGTGGCGGTGAGATAGTGGGGTTATTAAAAACTGGTTCAGCCTATTATGCGCCTTCTGCAGCGGCAGTGCAAATGGTAGAGGCTGTATTAAAAGATCAAAAACGATTACTGCCTGTAGCTGCTTTATTAACTGGACAATATGGAATCCACGATGCTTATGTAGGTGTGCCAGCGGTAATTGGTGCTAATGGTGTGGAGAGAATAATAGAGTTGCCCTTAAATAGTGATGATAAAAATCAACTTGTGGCTTCCTCTGAAATTATCAAAGAAAATATTAAGCTAATTTTTGGTTAATATTATTTATCTTGGACATTAGGTTTGATTTGCATAAGAAATGGATATAAATAATGAGAGAGTTAGATAAAGAAATAGTAGTTTCAACAATAAGTAGATTGTGCCTTGAGGCTAATACTAATTTACCCTTAGACGTTGCTAAGGCCATCAACCATGCTAAGGATAACGAAGTTTCTGCCTGTGGTAGAGATGTATTAACTCAAATAAGTCGTAATATCGATATCGCTAGAGAGCAGCACATGCCTTTATGTCAGGATACTGGCGCCGCAGTTTTTTTTGTGGAGTTAGGGCGTGATGTCCATTTAAATTTCGATTTAGAAGAGGCTATAAATGAAGGTGTGAGAGACGGGTATACTCAGGGATATTTGCGTAAGTCCATGGTAAGAGACCCTCTTAAACGAGTGAATACAAATGATAATACTCCTGCAATTATTTACCTAAAATCTGTAGCTGGTGAAAAACTAAAAGTTACTTTTGCTCCAAAGGGTGGCGGAACAGAAAATATGTCCACCTTAAAGCTTCTTATGCCGTATGCAGGTGAAGAGGCTGTTAAAGAATTTATTATTGATACAGTGAAACAAGCAGGTCCAAATCCGTGTCCACCAGTAATCGTGGGTGTGGGTATTGGTGGTACCTTTGAAAAGGCTGCTTATTTAGCTAAAGAAGCTTTGTTGCGTCCATTTGATATAGTCCATTCTGACCCCTATTATGCAAATATGGAACAAGAGCTTTTGGAGCGCATAAACGCGTTGGGCATTGGTCCCATGGGCTTAGGTGGAAGAACAACGGCCTTAAGAGTTCTAATTAATGTTTTCCCTTGTCATATAGCTTCTTTGCCTGTGGCTGTAAACATGCAGTGTCATTGTGCTAGACATTTGGAGCATGAAATATAATGATGAAAAGGATTACGACACCTTTAACAACGGAAGTTATTTCCACATTGAACTGTGGTGAACAAGTGTTACTTTCGGGTATCATTTACACTGCCAGAGATTCGGCTCATAAAAGACTTACAGATTCTATTAAAAAGGGTGAAGAAATTCCTTTTAACCTACAAGGACAAATAATTTACTATGTAGGTCCTACTCCAGCCCGGCCTGGACAGGTCATAGGCTCAGCGGGCCCAACAACCAGCACGCGTATGGATGAATATGCCCCTTTATTAATGGAACATGGCTTAAAGGGTATGATTGGTAAGGGTAAACGTAATGAGTCGGTTCGGAAATCAATCCAAGCCCATCAAGCTGTTTATTTTGCAGCCGTTGGAGGTGCCGCTGCACTTATTTCCCAGTCTATTATTTCAGCTAAGGTTTTGGCATACCCAGAGCTTGGACCTGAGGCAATTTACCAGTTGGAAGTTAAGGATTTCCCTGTAACGGTAGTAAACGATGTCTATGGTCGCGATATGTACGAAGAAGGTATTGCTAAATATAAAATATAATTAGTGAATAGTGAGTGGTGAAGAGTCCTCATTTGTATTAAATATATTTTTATCCATTTAATTTTACCAATCACTATTTCATATTCTTGTTATTCTAGTTTTGGGTAGTATAATATATATTGTGCAAAAGAAAGGAAGTGATTTGTAATGGGAGTTCACGGTTTAATTCTTGTTCCACTGTTAGGTTTGTCCGGATTTGCTTATGTTATTTGGATAATAGCCTCTAAAGAAACAGGTGCTAAAAAAAATGTAGGATTAGTGATTGCTGCTTTAATGGCTTTAGCAGTGCTTATCGCCTTAGTCGCAGGAGGCATTAGATGTCAAGGTCATCGAGGAATGCATGGTATGAAGTGTGAAGGAATGCCTTGTAAGTTCGAAATGAAGCAATGTCCAGTTTCTCAATCAAATACAGTTATTCCAGTTAAAGAAAATTTAAAGAAGTAAAAAAAAAGCAAGTCATTATGACTTGCTTTTTTTATCTGCTAATATTTCCCCTAAGAACTATTTATTTACGATATTGTCGTTAATCCATTTGAAGTCAATGGATTTTGGACGAGTAATGGGGTTGCGAATACCTCTATTTAAAATAGACTGAGCTAAAAGTCCCATAACTCTAGAGACGCCAAAGAAAACTGTGTAATAACTTGTCTGGGTTAACCCATAATGATAAATAAGTGAACCTGAAATGCAATCTACATTTGGCCAAGGAGAAGTAACCTTTCCTTTGGATAATAATATATTTGGAACAACGGCCGTAAGCTTGGAGACCATTTGATACATGGGGCTATCTGGACAATGCTCCTTAGCAAACGTTTCAAAGGCATTAAAACGAGGGTCAGTTACTCGTAGTACCGCATGACCGAACCCGGGAATTACTCTTCCAGCTGCAAGAGTGTCTTGTGCATATTTGCTAATAGTTTCTTCGGTTATGTTGTCGCCAACTGTTTTTTGCATTTCTAAAATGAAGTTTAAGGTTTCCTGATTAGCTAGACCATGGAGTGGACCCGCTAAAGCATTAAAGGCTCCGCTGGTAGAGTAGTATACATCAGAAAGCGTAGAGTCAATGACGCTGTTAGTATAGGCACTAGCGTTACCACCTTCGTGGTCACAGTGTAGAACCAAATACAGTTTAATTAGGTTTGCAAAATCGTTGTTTGCATCAGGTATACCAAGCATGCGAGCGTAGTTTGTTCCCCAGTCTAGATTGGTGTCATAAGGAATAAGTTCGCCACCACAAAACTTTATTCTGTATACAGCAGCAGCAATGGACGGTGTAACCGCCATCAATCTGATAGCGTCTTGCAGTGCATATTTCCAATAATCTGTTTTGGGTATGCCTTCTGCATATTTTTTGTTAAAAATAGACTCGTTTTGCATCGCAAGTATACCTAAATTAAACATAGTCATTGGATGAGAATTTGCAGGCAGGCATTTTAAGGTTTGTGCAACATAATCTGGAAGATGTGCATTGGCATTAATATCATCTCTAAGTTCAGTTAGTTCCTCATTATTTGGTAAAGTGCCTGTAAGTAGAAGGTAGAATATTTCTTCTGGTAGATGATGAACTAGGTCGTTAATTGCTTGACCTCTAACAAAAAGGCCTTCATCAGCCTTTACAGAAGAGGTGTCGCAAAATAGACCAATAGAACCGCGTAATCCACCAAATACCTGTGAAAGATTAACGGTAGATACCTGCTTTTCTCCGTGCTCTGCTAAAATAGCTTTAATATTCTGATTCATAGTGGCAATAACATTTTCTAATTTTTTTGTTAATAATTCCATATTTACGTTCCTCCAATAAATTTTTTTTTATTTTAGCGTACTTTTTTCTACTGGGGTATATTTTTTTTTATTTTTGGAGTAAACTATTTAAAATGTTATGCAAAGTGCATTGCATAATGGGGGGTGTATCCCTTGCTTTTATTAGTTTTCAAGAGATACATTGGGGTTTAGTTTATAAAGTTTATTTATAAGGTATTATATGGAAAATAATGTATTTATAGCGCAGGGAGCGAAATTAATTGGCAGGGTAAGTATTGGTGCAGGGGCTTCGGTTTGGTACAACTCCGTATTGCGGGCCGATATTAACACCATTACAATTGGAGAAAATACAAATATTCAGGATTTATGTTGTCTCCATGTAGCGGATGATAAGCCAGTTGTTATTGGTAGAGATTGCGTGATCGGTCATAATGTTACCATTCACGGAGCTACAATAGGTAGTAAGGTTTTAGTGGGAATGGGCTCTATTATACTTAATGGAGCTCAAATAGGTGATGATTGTATCATTGCCGCCGGAGCCTTGGTGCCAGAGAATATGGTTGTGCCAAGTGCAAGTTTAGTGGTAGGTATGCCCGCTAAAGTAAAGAGAACTGTAACCGAGCAAGAAATTGCTCAAACATTGCATTGGGCCGATAAATACAGTAAATTAGCGGCACAAAATTTGATTCAAAATGAAAAGGGAGAATTATGAAAATAAGTAAGTATATTTCATCTTCAATAGGGAAAAAACAAATCATTGCTTTTTCAGGGTTAGTCTTAATTGCTATATTCATCCTTCCACACTTATTAGGAAATCTTCAAATATTACGTGGAGCGCAGGCATTTAATGGTTACGCAAAACTCTTGCATTCAATGGGGTTTGTTTTAGAAATTATTGAAGCTTTTTTTGCGCTTATGTTTGTAGTGCATATTGTCTTTACCATTATTTTGGTTACAGAAAATTTTAGAGCCAGAAGTATTCGCTATAAATCTGCCATAGCCTCAGAGCCTCGTTCTTTTGCCTCGCGTATGATGCCGTATACTGGTGCTATCATTTTGTTGTTTTTGGTCGTGCATCTTTATGATTTTGCTTTTGCTAAGGAAGCAGCAACCTCTTGTGTATGGAGAGGCGAGGATCTTGGTTTATACGGTATGGTAATGAACTCTTTTGCCAATCCTTGGAGACTTGGAGGTTATGCTTTTATAATGCTTATTGTGGGATTGCACTTAAGTCATGCTTTGCAGAGTGCGTTACAAACCTTAAACCTACGTCCTGGAAGATATGTCTTTTGGTTTAATTTGCTAAGTTACTTTCTCGGTATTAGCGTAACGGTCGGTTTTGTTTCTATTATTATATATGCGGTGGTGCACTAAATGATTATAAACGGTAATGTTCCTGAAGGTGAGATACAAGATAAATGGACGAAACATAAATTTAATTCAAAATTAGTTAATCCAGCCAATAAAAGAAAATATACAGTAATTGTAGTTGGTACTGGGTTAGCTGGTAGTTCCGCAGCTGCTTCACTGGGCGAGATGGGGTATAATGTTAAATCCTTTACTTTTCATGACAGCCCAAGACGAGCGCACAGCGTAGCCGCTCAAGGTGGAATTAACGCAGCAAAAAATTATCCTAATGATGGGGACAGTGTCTATCGACTTTTTTATGATACGGTAAAAGGTGGAGACTTTCGCAGTCGTGAAGCCAATGTTTATCGCTTAGCCGAAATAAGTAATCTCATAATAGACCAGTGTGTGGCTCAAGGTGTTCCCTTTGCTAGAGAATATGGCGGTTTACTTGATAATCGTTCCTTTGGTGGAGCACAGGTTTCGCGTACTTTTTTTGCAAGAGGACAGACAGGACAGCAATTATTACTTGGTGCCTACGGAGCACTTATGAAAGAAGTTGAAAAAGGTTCGGTGACCATGTATACCAGAAGAGATATGGTTGATTTGGTAGTAGTTGATGGACATGCCAAAGGTATTATTGTCCGTAATTTACTAACTGGTGAGTTAGAGTCTCATAGTGCGGATGCAGTAATTTTAGCTACCGGTGGCTATGGAAACACGTTCTACCTTTCTACAAATGCTCAAAACTCTAATGTATCTGCCGCTTGGCAGGCCTATAAGAAAGGTGCCTATTTTTCCAACCCTTGTTACACACAGATTCATCCCACTTGTATACCAGTACATGGTTCTTATCAATCTAAACTTACTCTAATGAGTGAGAGTTTACGTAATGATGGGCGTGTATGGGTTCCTAAAACCAAACGCGATAAGCGTAAAGCTAGTGATATTCCAGAAGAAGAGCGCGATTATTACTTAGAGAATAAATATCCTCGCTTTGGAAATTTAGTTCCCCGTGATATTGCTTCTCGCAATGCTAAGGAACAATGCGACCAAGGTAAAGGTGTTGGCGAAACGGGGTTTGCTGTATATCTAGACTTCCGTGATGCTATTGCGCGTCAAGGTAAAGACACTATAAAAGAAAAATATGGAAATCTTTTTGATATGTATCAAAGGATAACCGGTGAAAATCCTTACGAAACCCCCATGATGATTTATCCCGCTATTCATTACGCCATGGGCGGTCTTTGGGTAGACTACAATTTAATGAGTAATTTGCCAGGGCTTTTTGTGTTAGGAGAGGCAAACTTCTCGGATCACGGTGCAAATAGACTTGGAGCGAGTGCTTTAATGCAGGGGTTAGGGGATGGCTATTTTGTTATTCCTTATACAATTGGTAATTATTTAGATAGTGAAAAACCTGGCAAGGTGACGATTAATCATGAAGCTTTTAGGCAAGCCACGGAAAATATTAATACTCGAATCAATAAACTATTAAGTATTAAAGGTACCAGAACGGTTGATTCTTTCCATAAAGAATTAGGTCACATAATGTGGGAAAAATGTGGAATGAGTCGAAATGAAACAAGCTTAAAGGAAGCCTTGCAAAGGGTGGGTGAACTAAAATCTGAATTTTGGGAAAATGTTTTGATTCCTGGAAGTGGAAAAGAGCTTAATCAATCGCTAGAACGTGCTGGAAGAGTTGCTGATTTCTTTGAATTTGCGCAGCTTTTACTTATGGATGCAAATCAACGAAAAGAATCTTGCGGTGGACATTTTCGCGAAGAAAGCCAAACTCCAGAAGGTGAAGCCAAGCGTAATGATGCAGAATTTTCATTTGTTTCTGCTTGGCAGTATCAAAATGGAGAAACACCGATTATGCATAAAGAAGAACTTAGTTTTACAGAAGTAAAATTAGCAGAGAGGAGTTATAAGTAATGGGAAAGAAACTTGCCTTAACTCTGAAAATATGGCGTCAGGAAAGTAATAAAGCAAAAGGAAAGTTTGAAACATATAAACTTAAGGATATCGATACAGATGCTTCTTTTGTGGAAATGCTCGATGTTTTAAATGAAGAACTTGCCTTAGCTGGTAAACAACCAGTGGCTTTTGAAACGGATTGCCGTGAAGGTATTTGTGGTTGCTGCGGTGCTATGGTGAATGGTCATGCTCATGGTCCACAACGTGAAACAACACTTTGTCAGTTACATATGAGACTTTTCGAAAATAATGATACTATTATCGTTGAGCCATTTAGAGCTAAAGCTATGCCTCTAATTAAAGACTTAATTATTGACCGTAGTTCTCTAACGAGGATTATCGCTAAGGGTGGTTATGTTTCTGTAAGAACGGGAAGTGCTCCAGATGCCAACAGTATTCTTATTAGAAAAGAGAATGCAGAAGCGGCCATGGATGCGGCCCAATGTATAGGATGTGGTGCTTGTGCCGCTGCTTGTCCTAATGCTGCGGCTATGTTGTATACAGCCGCAAAAGTTAGTCAATTAGCGTTGCTTCCGCAAGGACATCCAGAGCGTGAAAAACGAGTCTCAGAGATGTTGACCCAGATGGATAAGGAAGGTTTTGGTAATTGTTCCAACAGTTATGAATGCGAGATTGTGTGTCCAAAGGGAATTAGTGTTACTAACATCGCCCGTCTTAATAAAGAATATTTACGAGCTCTTTTAAATTAACTAATTATTTTTAGAAAATTAAATTAGATCTTGTATTCTTATTAAGATGAATAAATAATGGGTGATCTTAAATTTTGCTAGAAAGGATAAGGGATAAGATATGAAAATTCACGAATATCAAGCCAAAGACATCTTTGAGAAGTATGGTATTCCAGTTAATCCTGGAAGGGTAGCCAGTACACCGGAGGAAGCTGCTGCGTATGCTTCTGAAGTGGGGAAAACTGTGGTGGTTAAAGCTCAGGTACATGTGGGAGGTAGAGGAAAAGCCGGTGGCGTAAAACTTGCGCACAACTCAGATCAGGCCTATCAGGTGGCTAAAGAAATTTTGGGTATGGATATAAAAGGTTGTACCGTAAAGAAGGTTCTTGTGGCTGATGGAGTGGATATCGATCGAGAAATTTATGCAGGAGTTACCTTAGATCTTAGTTGTAAGAAGATTGTTTTTTTGGTGAGTGCTGCGGGTGGCGTGGATATTGAAGAAGTTGCGGCTACAATGCCTGAAAAAATAAAAAAAATCTACATCGATCCTCTTCTAGGTATGCGTGACTTTCAAGCCAGACAGTTGGCTTTTGAGCTTTTTTCTGATCCAGAACAAAATAAAGCGGCTAGAGATTTGTTTAAGAAACTCTATAAGGCTTTTATCGAAACAGATTGTTCCTTAGCGGAAATCAACCCTTTAGTTGTGACTAAACAGGGAAAATTACTGGCGATTGATGCTAAGATAAACTTTGATGATAATGCGTTAGATAAACATCCAGAGTTAATGGCGTTAAACGATCCAGAAGAAGAAGAGTTAGATGAAATTGATGCCAAAAATAATGGTTTAAGTTTCATAAAGCTTGATGGTGAAATTGGTTGTGTGGTAAACGGTGCTGGACTGGCCATGGCCACTATGGACATCGTGAAACTATTTGGCGGAGAGCCTGCGAATTTTCTGGACGTAGGGGGAAGCTCTAATCCACAAAAAATAGTTAAGGCCTTTCAATTACTATTAAAGAATAAGAAAATAAAAGCTGTGTTTATTAATATCTTTGGTGGTATTACCCGTTGTGATGACATCGCTAATGGGTTAATTTCAGCTAGCCAGCAAATGGACATTCACTTGCCAGTGGTTATTCGCTTGGCGGGAACTAACGAAGAAAAAGCCAGACAAATTTTAAGTGAAAATAAGTTTACGGCCTATTCCAAAATGGAAGATGCGGTTAGGGAAGTTGTAGCTTTGGCAAAAGGAGAGCAAAATGTCAATAATCGTTGATCAAAATACAAAAGTTCTAGTGCAAGGAATTACAGGCCGAGATGGCTCTTTTCATGCTAAGGCCATGAGGGATTATGGTACCCAAGTTGTGGGTGGTGTAACTCCTGGAAAAGGTGGACAGGATGTGGACGGTATACCAGTATTTAATACTGTTAGTGAAGCGGTAAAGGCAACTGATGCCAATGCTTCGGTAATATATGTTCCTGCTATGCTCGCAGTTGACGCCATTTATGAAGCTGCTGATGCTGGACTTGGCTTAATTGTTTGTATCTCCGAAGGTATACCTGTATTAGATATGCTTAGAGCTTATAATTATTTACAAAATAAAAATATTATATTGATCGGTGGTAATTGTCCGGGGGTAATCTCTCCAGGTAAATGCAAAATTGGAATTATGCCTGGAAGTATTCATCGACAAGGAAATGTAGGTTTAATTAGCCGTAGTGGTACATTAACTTATGAAGTGGTTAGTAGTATTACACAAGCAGGACTTGGGCAAAGTACGGTTGTGGGTATTGGTGGAGATCCTGTGAAGGGAATTAATTATATTGAAGTGCTACATTTATTCCAAAATGATCCAGATACACATCAAATTGTTCTCTTAGGTGAAATAGGTGGTACCGATGAAGAGGCTGCTGCTGAGTACATTAAGAAATACGTTTCAAAACCCGTTTTTAGTTTTATTGCAGGAAAAACCGCACCGCAAGGCAAGCGTATGGGGCATGCTGGTGCAATTATTTCTGGTGGTAAGGGAACCGCTGCCGATAAGGTTAGGGCTTTAGAACAGGCGGGTGTTACTGTCTTGGATCGTCCCGATATTATTGGTGAAGTAATCGCCAAATCTTTGAGAGTTTGAATTTTGCAAATAAATACAGTAATATATTCATAATCATTAGGGGGGAAACATGAAAACACAAACGAGTCTTGTCCGTTTTGAGATTTTAATGGATGCTGGTGATGGTGCGCAGAAAGCAGGAGATATCCTAGTAAAAGCGCTGGCCAGAAATGGAAGATACGTCGTATCTGAACCTATTATTCCGTCTGAAATTAGTCCACCTCGTCGTACCAAATTTTCAATGTCTGGGGTTATTATCCGTATTGCAGATTTTGATATTAGCGGAATAGGGAATGATTCCGACGTTATTCTTGCTTCACATGAAATATTACTTAGCCGTCGTTTAGAGGATATGGAATATCACACTCCCTGTAAAATTTTGTTAGATATGGAGCATGAAGCAAAAAATGCGCAGAGTTATGCGCAAGTCATTGAAGAAGTGAAGGCCAAAGGCTTGGAAGTCATTCCCTTTTATATTGATGAACAAACCAAAGAGTTAATGAGTAGCATTAGTCGCGACGCAGGACGTGGCACGGGTAATAATATGTATTATCTGGGTATTCTTACCTACATTTTTCAAATAGACATGGATATTGTTTTGGCCGTTATCGAAAAAACGTTTGGTAAAATAACGGCTGATCGTATGGCGCAAAACATTACAATTTTCAAAAGTGGTTATGAATTAGCCAAAACGAAAATAGGTTTTACTGTGGAAGTAGAAGCCAGGGCAAAGCAAGGCGAAGATAAGATTCTTATTGATGGTAATACCGCTATGGCTTTGGGAGTGATTGATGCAGGATTTAAGTTTTTTGCCGGTTATCCAATAACCCCTGCCAGTTCTATTATGCATAATCTAGCTAAGAATTTGCCCTCTTTTGGTGGAAGAATTCATCAGGCCGAAGACGAAATAGCGGCTATTGGTGCTGCAATTGGTGGTTATTACGGAGGCGTTCCTTCTATTACGGCTACGTCTGGCCCAGGTTTATCTCTTAAGCAAGAGTTTATTGGCTTAGCAGTAGCAACTGAAACGCCATTAGTGGTTATCGATGTCCAACGTGGAGGTCCAGCAACAGGGTTACCAACGCGCACGGAGCAGTCAGATTTACTGGCAGCTCTTTTTGGTACTCATGGTGATAGTGTCCGCGTCATCCTTAGTGTGACCGATGTGGCCGATTGCTTCTATGCTCCCCATGTAGCGCGCTACCTTACAGAGAAGTTAAGAGTTCCGGTGATGATTATGAGTGATGGATTTGAGTCCAGCAGTCAGACCGTTATTCCCAAATTAACTCCTTATTCTATGAATTCTGTTGAAGATATTAATGATGAAGTTTTGGCTCGCTTTGGATTGGCTCGTTTGCCTGAGTATATTGAAATGGTTAATGAAAATCAGTCCGTTCCGGGTACTCCAGAAAAGATGCGAAGACTTACGGGGCTGGTGACCAACAAAGAGGGGCTAATTAGTACCTCTACCGTCACTCAGAAACGTGCTCATAAAATCCGTAATCAGAAGATACACACCCTACAAAATGCTCTGCTTGAGCCAAAGATATTTGGTGAAAAAGAGGGAGATTTCCTAATTGTAAGCTGGGGAACAACCAGAGGAGCAATAGAGGAAGCTGTTATTAAACTTAAGGCAGAAGGTGTGAGCGTTTCTAGCTTGCAACTTAAGATTGTCTACCCATTCCCAGCGATGCTCAAAGAAATATTTTCGAAGTTCAAAAATATTGTGACGGTGGAGCGTGCCTATGGAGATGAGAAAAAATCATCACCTATAACCATGTTACTGCGTAACGAAACCTTAGTGGATGTAAAAGCCATAATCGCGGAAGCAACGGGACGTCCAGTTACTCCCAATGAGGTAAAAGCCAAAATTTTAGAACTCAAGACAAAAGGGGGGATATAGTCATGAGCGAAGAGAATAAACTCACAATGCAAGATTTGAATGCCAATCAAATACGCTGGTGCGAAGGTTGTGGAAACTTTAGCATTATCAACTCAGTGAAAAAACTCATCATTGAAGATAACTTGGATCCAGCTCATGTAGCTAATGTCTCAGGGATTGGTTGTTCAAGTCGAGCGCCACATTATATTAACACTTATGGTATTAACAGTATTCACGGTAGAGCTATTCCTATTGCCACTGGTCTTAGATTAAATCGACCCGATTTAGATATTATCGTTCATAGTGGTGATGGCGATGCTGCCAGTATTGGTGGAAATCATCTACTACATGGTATTAATAAAAATATCAATATTGTTTTTATTATGTACGATAATGGACTTTATTCACTGACGAAGTCGCAAACTTCGCCCACCACACCTCGTGGACACAAAACAAACACTACTCCTTTAGGGGCACTCATTGAGCCTTTAAACATGATACGTTTTGCTTTAGGCGTCGGTGGTTCTTTTGTAGCCAGTACTGCAGATTGGATTCCCGGACATTTACTGGAGACGCTCAAGAAAGCCAGAGCTCATAAGGGGTTTAGTTTTGTGCATGTGTGGCAACGTTGTCCGCACTTTTTCCCAGACTTTGTAGAGCACTCACGCCTTGATGCGGTTTCCTTTCTGACCAGTGAAAAGGGTATATCTGTTCCTGAGCGTTATCAAGGACAAACAACCGTTGTGCAGCATGACCCCAAAGATGTCGTGGCTGCTTTTAAGTATGCTAGTGAGGAGCCGATTTATCTTGGTCTTTTTTACCAAGATGAGTCAAAACTTCAATATGATGAATTGGTGGCTGCTCAAACTGCCTCAGCTAAGCCAGGAAATCTTAACGAAATTTTAGATAGTTACAGAATATAATTAATACCCCCCCTCGGGTTACACACTTAAACAAGTGAGTTGACGAGGGGGGATTTTCGAAAATGCCCAATATCTCCAGACACAAGATAATCCTAAATTCGACATGCTCAAACCATCTTTAATAGCTGCATTATAATGTATTTGAAAAAGAGGTTGTAAATGATGGGACATTTTAATTTTGTAGGTTATTTCTTTTTTGCCTTTATTACGGCGATTACCCCTGGCCCCAATAATTACATGCTTCTTGCTCAGGGGAAAGCCTTTGGTTTTCGTTCATCATTAGGCATGACTGCGGGTGTCATTTCTGGTTTTTTCATTATTTTGCTTATTTCTGGATATGGAATAGGGGCTTTGCTAATATCGATTCCGATATTTGTTCTAATCCTAAAAATATTGGCCTCCATTTGGCTTGTAAGTTTAGGGTGGGCTATTCGCAATTTAACTGTTCACGGAAGCTCGTCGTCGAAATATATTGGATTCATTCCTGCCTTTTTTTTGCAGTTTGTAAATCCGAAGGCTTGGATAATGGGGGTAAATAGTGCCGCTGTTTTTTTGCCTCATTTTAGCAACATGCACCTGAGTGTTTTTCTGTACGCATGTTTCTTTATTGCGATAGGCATTCCTTGTGCACTAAGTTGGGTATTGCTTGGTGATAAAATTACGGTATTACTCAAATCTAAAGAAATTCAAAAAATTGTAGGAAACATCCTTTTTTTACTAATGATAATTACCGTTATTAGCATTTGGATGAAGTGGGAATAAAGCTGCCGTATAGTTTTTTGAGGAGTATTTCAAATCGTCCATTTGAGTGGACCATTGATATGGGTGCATTTCAGCACAATATGCAAGCTGCCTTTCCAAGAAGTGAGCCCCTAGGGCGCAACTGAGTGAACGTCTATTAAGCTCCAATCATTCCTACGAACAAGTGAACGGTTGATACACGGCACAGGATACAGAGGGCACGTTATTACACCTTCTCGATTGCCAAAAAGATAACCTTGAGAATTAAGTTTACTATGATTCCAGAGAAGGAGATTTTCGCTATAAAACCATGATTTGAGGATAGAATAACCAACAAGATATGTCATCGCAATTCTTGGCAAAAATTCGATATTTTGTAGAACGATATCAGGATTCTATAGCGAACCCTGATATCGTTCTACACCTAGATACAAGCCAACTTCAGACTTGGCTGTTAGCGATTTTTGGTGGAGGTGAGGGGAGTCGAACCCCTGTCCATAAAGCTTCCAGTATAAGGCACTACGAGCGTAGTTACTTTGATTATTTCCCTGAAGGTTATAATGTAACCAACACCAATCAGGTAAGCAACTAAATTTTTCCAAATAACCGTTGCCCTTTATCTGGATGAGCCAACGTAATTAAGCGCTAACTGATAGTTGGCGTACCAGATAGAACTCGCTACTTAATTGTTATTAAGCGGCTAATGCTGTTTTTGAGCCAAAAGAGGCTTTAAAATCTGCATTTATGTTTTTATGCCTTTTAACGAGGCCAGGCATCTCCTCGACCCGCTCCGTATACTAAAACATCTTCATGTCGAGACCAAATACACCCCCAGAACATTTGAGGAAGCCTTATTATATCAGATTTCCTGCTTGATGTGAAATAAACATTATGCTAAAATAGCGGCTGGTTTTATCTCAGAAATAATATAGGTAGGGTGAATTAGATGGACAAAATTAAGATTAGTGTTGAAGATCGTACAGAGTTAGGTAAGGAAAAAGTAAAGAAGCTAAGAGCAGCTGGTAAGTTGATTGGTAACTTATATGGTAAGGATATTGAAACTAAGAGTTTTACTACAAATTACGATAATTTATACAAACTATTATTTACTGCCAATGGTAAATACAATATTTTCACTTTAGATTTTGGTAAAGAATCATTTGATGCTATTCCTTATGGTATTCAGTTTCATCCTATTTCAAAGCAAATCCTACATATGGATTTTAAATCAGTAAAAGAGTCAGAAAAAGTAAAAATTACTCTACCTATTAAACCAAAAGGCGTGGCTATTGGTTCTAAGAAGGGTGGAGCTCTTGAACAGAAAATGTATGAACTTACTATGAAAATTCTTCCAACAGATATTATGAAGGAAGTGGCTGTGGATGTCACAAATTTAGACTTAAGCGCAGAGCTTACCGTTAAGGATTTAGTGCTACCTGCCAGTGTTGAAGTTATGAAAGTTCCAGCAACTCAAAAAGTATTTGTTGTAGTAAATAAAACAACTAAGGCCTAATGTCTGAGTTAGCGCAACTTATTAAAGCTGCTGCGTACTTGGAAGGGGAATTCGTACTTCGTTCAGGTTTAATTAGTAAATATTACTTAGATAAGTATTTATTTGCTACAAATGCAGAAATTTTAGAAAAATTATCGGATGCATTTGCGGCAAAAATTAAAAAAGAATACCCAGAATTTGATGCTATTGCAGCTCCAGAGCTAGGTGCGGTGGCAATTGCAGCTGCGGTAAGTATGAAAACTCAAAAAAACTTTGTTATAGTGAGAAAAGAACAAAAAGATTATGGAACCTCTAAACAAGTGGAGGGTAGTCTTATTGGTGTTAAAAAAGTACTTATGATTGAGGATATCTTAACAACGGGTGGAGCAGCTATTAAATCGGCTGATATTCTTAAGCGGCTGGGTGTTGAGGTAATCGCGATTCTCGGAACAATAGATCGTTTGCAAGGTGCGCAAAAATTTATTGAAGAAGCGGGGTACAAACACGATACGCTTCTTACCATTAAAGACCTCGGAATCTAATGTTCGGTACTTTTCAAGAAAAAATCAAAAATATTCAAAAGAAAAACAATTCCAACTTGGTTGTGGGTTTAGATCTTGAGCTTGCCAAGTTTCCTGAATCAATTACAGGCAAGGACGCCTTTTTTTCTTTCGCTAAACAGATTATTGATGCCACCTTCGATAGTGTGGTTGCCTACAAGCCGAATATCGCTTTTTTCGAGGCTATGGGGCTTGCAGGTATTGAACAGTTGCATAAGATACTTGCTTACATTCCTGCGGATATTCCTGTTATTCTGGATGCTAAGCGTGGAGATATTGGGAATACTGCTAAGATGTACGCTAAATCGGTTTTCGAGGACTATAAAGCAGATTCTGTGACATTAAGCCCATATATGGGAGCGGATACGCTGGAGCCGTTTTTGGAATATAGGGACAAATATGTTTTTGCTCTGGTGTTAACTTCAAATCCTGGTGGCAATGACTTACAGCTTTTAAAGCTAGAAGATGGTTCATTTTTATATGAAAAGACCTGTAAGATAGTGAAGATATTAGATGATAAATATCAGAATTGTGGAGCTGTAGTAGGGGCTACAAAACCTGAATATTTCTCCAGTGTAGCCAGTATTTTAAAGAATAGTTACTTCTTAATACCGGGTATTGGTACGCAGGGTGGCTCGGTTTCTAGTGTTTTAACCAATTGCCAAATCCAGCAAAGAGATTATTGTTTATTTAATGTTTCCAGAGATGTTTTATATGCAAGTCGCGCTAAAGATTTTGCGCAAGTAGCCAAGCAAAAAGCTATCTATTATAAAGAATTAATAAATAAAGAAAAAGAAAGTATCTAAGAAGCTTTTTTCTTTCTTAAAAAAATTCCGCTAAGTTTTTTCTAATACAAAATATTTAACGCAGCAGTACGACTGAGCACGTTAGTGCTATACAGCGATTGAACTCTCTTTATATCGCAAATTTAACATAATATATATTATGCGACATGTAATTCGTAAGTGTTTATGGGTGGTTGTTTGGTGTTGAGAAATTTGTTGTGTTTTCCTTGATTTGATTGGGTTAGGGTTGGTTTGATTGTGGTGGGCTTGACAAGTATGTTGGTATTTAGTAGCACTGTTGATAAATCAACAAATTGTTAATATTTGTAGATTTTGTGTATATGTTTATAAGTTATTATATTAATTGATGTTTAATTATCGATTTAGTGTATTTTTAGGATTATTTTAGCTTTCTTGTGTCATTAATGCCGCTATAATCGATTTTTATTCATTAGTGCCAGCGCTTATATTAATATTTTATTTTCAATGGCTTTATTGGGGCTGATTTGTGTGTTACATATAACTTATTGATGATGTGATTATTTAGTGAGTAATTTATGCATATTGTTACTTTTGTATATTAATTGAAATTATTTCCTATAATTAGAAATCAGGAATTAATTGCTTTGGTTGATAAAAATGACGATCTTATCAGTTTCGCAAAAATCCCTTTAGATTTTTTTCATTGTAATAGTTAATGTCAGTGTCCCTACATTTTAAATATATGCCGGTAAAACATGGTGAAACGTACACTTCTAACAAGCGCAGGATAGCACTGGCTGATTACTAAACTAGTCGAAAGAGAATATATGCTCTTAAGGGATTTCAAAGGGAAGGAAGCCCTTTGGTTTGTGTCGCTGACATGAAGGAGGTTCAGTCCCGAGCTAAGCTCGAGGACGATGAAGGAGACATAGTCTCCTTGTAAAATGTCTGAATAGGAAGATGAATGGCAGCCCCAGGGGGAATTGAACCCCCGCTTACAGGTTGAAAACCTGGTGTCCTAACCACTAGACGATGGGGCCAGTTGAGCTATTAGCTTTTTGCTATTAGCCTTTGGCAAAATCTCATTATATTAAATATACTAAGCAAAGAGCATAATGCTAAGCGCTAATGACATTTTTTGGTGGGCGGTGACAGGTTCGAACTGCCGACCTACTGGGTGTAAACCAGTTGCTCTACCAACTGAGCTAACCGCCCTCTTTAATCATATACAACTGAGTCACTAAATACTGGAAAATTAATTTCACTTGTATCTTGAATGTTCTCAAGTTATTGAGCAGGGGAAAATATAACATGTTGATTATAGCAAGTCAATAGCGTAGGTTTGATAAAATAATATATTTATTGTTATTAAAATGCTTTATAATAATATTTATGAAAATAGTTTATTCTTCGGAAATGAATGAAATCGATAGACGAACAATTCAAGATACGGGTATTGCCTCTTGTGTGTTAATGGAAAATGCAGGCAGAGCTATTTCTTCTTTTTTGTTGTGTCGATTTAAAGGCCGATTTGTAATCATTGCTGGAACTGGGAACAATGGTGGTGATGGCTTGGTGGTGGCAAGGAATTTAGTAAATTATGGTAGGGAAGTAGTGATTTTTATTCTTGCCAATTCTAGGGATAACTTGTCTTCTGATTTATTACTAAATTTGCAAATAGCGGAGAGACTTGGTCAAAATGTTGTTTTTATTAATGAGGCTAATGTATTTGAATTGGAAAGTGTTATTCGAAAGGATGATGTTATTCTCGACGCCATTCTTGGCGTTGGTTTTACCCCCCCTCTTTCTGGACTAAAGTTAAAGGTAATTGAGTATTTAGCAAAACTCAATAATGATATTGTAAGTGTGGACATCCCTTCTGGAATTTATGCAGATAGTGGGCAGTCTCAGCAGGTGAGCGTTAGAGCTACGTATACCCTAGCCATTGGCTACCCAAAATATTGTCATATACTCTACCCTGCTTGCCAACAGTCAGGAGAAGTATTCGTGGTGGAAATAGGTCTAGATGCCGCCTATGATAGTGGTATACAGTGTTTCGTAATTAGTCCGCAAGAGCTTTCCTTGCCGAAGATAGAAATGGACACACATAAATACAGGAACGGAAGTGTGGCTATTGTAGGGGGAAGTATCGGTATGTCAGGAGCTGTAGTCATGGCAGCTAAGTCCGCGATGAGTGCTGGCGCTGGAATGGTGACTTGTGTTATCCCTGAGTCAATAAACAATATTGTGTCCACAAATTTATTGCAGGAAATGACCTTGCCTGTAAAGGATTTTGATGGCAAGTTTTGTCCAGAAAGTATTGAGTATATCCTTTCATTTTTAAATACCCATAATCTTTCATCAATTGTATTGGGACCAGGTATGCGGGTATCCGAGGTAAATGTTATATTAGTGGAGCAAATATTGACGATAAATAAACCCCTTGTATTGGATGCGGACGGCTTGAATAATCTAGTTAAAATTTCAGATTGGCAGGATAAGATAAGTAAAAGAAATTCGCCGACCATACTTACTCCGCATTATGGTGAGGCTTCGCGTTTACTTAAGGTAAATGCTGAAGAAATTGCAACGTGTCCGCATGAGTTCGCACTTAGCTTAGCGCGAACTACTAAAGCCTATATTGTATTAAAGGGAGCCAGAACGGTAATCGCAACCCCAGCAGGTGCCGTGTATTATTTGCTTTATGGGAATCCTGGAATGGCAAAAGCTGGGTCTGGTGATATCCTCTCAGGTATACTGGGTGCTTTGGTAAACAACGTCGACATTATAGCTACCTTACAGCTTGGTTGCTTTGTACATTCCAGAGCTGCTGACCTAGCTGTGAAATATATTGGAGGTGAGAAGCTTTTTGCTCAGGACATCATCGATTATCTCGCACTTGTATACAATGAAGTGGCAGCTGGATATTTAAGTCAGGATAAGCAAGTAAGGCCTATATTAATTGCTAGATAAATATATAGAGTTAGCCTATTCAGAGGCGCTGAAAGCCAAAGATAAAAATGAAGTGCCAGTTGGTGCAGTTATTGTTAAAGATGGCATTGTTCTTGCCAAAGCCCATAATTTGAGAATTACAAAAAGTAATGCTTTATACCATGCTGAAACTATGGCCATTGAAAAGGCTTGCAAGATGCTGGCCTCTTGGCGACTAGATGGTTGTGTCCTGTATACAACCTTGGAGCCATGTATCATGTGTGCAGGGGCTATTTTACAGTCCCGTATGGAGAAAGTAGTATTTACTAGTTTGGACGCAAAGTTCGGGTGCGTTGTTAGTCAGTATACTTTGTTTGATGATAATCTGTTGGGACACCGTGTTAGCTATGAATACAGAGAAGATATAAGAAGTAAATTATTGTTACAGGAGTTCTTTAAGGACCTACGAAAAAACTAGTTAGTTACCAGGTCTTCGATAGCCTTGTAGCTGTCTCTCATTCTGTCGAACTCTTCAATCTTAGGTATAATATAGAATATTTTGTCCATATCTTCATTTTTATCTATATAGTCGAAAGCCCCAAGCGTAAGAGCCTCTTGAGCTATTTGTTGATTTCGTATACCCGTTAACATAACACAAGGAATTGAGGGGTATTGTTTCTTGATGGAGGTTAGTAGATCTAATCCATTCTTATCTTCTTTTAGGTCTATGTCCAGTAGAATTAGATCAGGTATAGTATTCGTCAGAGATTCTAAACATGATTTGTAATTAGTGGCTGTTTCTACAGTAAATCCTTTCTTTTCGATCATGGCTTTTGCGCCTTTCAGAAAGATTTCCTGATCATCAACAATCAATATAGTTTTTATTTTAGTACCATTTTTTTCAATCTGCTTTTGAATGAGCGTTACTAACATTTCTTTTTGCTTAATGTTAAATAGCGACTCCTGCTTAATTAATATAACAATTTGTTCTAAGTGACTATCTTTACTTGGGGAAGCCATTATGGAGCTTGCATCTAGTCCTAAAGCATGAAGAATTTTAAGAATACGTGAAAAGCCGGGGTCATTTATTTTTCCATCTTCCATAAGTTTAATGGTGTTTCGGTCAATGTCCACCATACTACCAAGATCTTGTAGCGAATAGCCAAGAGCTAGCCTTCGATCTTTGATTATTTTTCTAATTTCTGGTAAGGTAACAAATCTTCTTTTCATTTAATATTTTCTCCTTGTTTTTCCGTTCGCATAAAAACAAAAAATGCCCGACTAAAGAGTTTTTTCTTGTATATTTAATTAATTCGATATATTAGTAATAATATAGTATTAGTATATAATCAGTATATGAATTATATCATAAAGTGAAATATATGGAAGTTAGAATGAATATTAATTTGTGCTTTTTATTTCGGAAGTTCTATGCGAAAAATACTGCCCTTACCGATTTTACTAGAAATGAATAGTTGTCCATTTAGTTCATTTAAAATGGACTTACAGATAACTAAACCTTGTCCAGTACTTGCTTTGTAGGATGTCTCTTTCTTCGTGTCTATAATGGGAATACTTTTAAAGATATTGGCGATATTCTTATGACTAATTCCAATTCCCTGATCATTAACGTAAATTATATATTTATTATGATTTTCTTTTACTTTTATAGTAATTAAAGTATG
>CAIUUT010000158.1 GCA_903902445.1 uncultured Candidatus Marinamargulisbacteria bacterium | reverse complement strand
CACTACGTGCCACCCCCTTTGACAAGGGGGTTATTACAGTTGGCAAAATCTACTATAGGAAATGAAACTCCACTCTCGACTTTTCAACCGTTCAAAGCCTAACTGCAGAGTTAAAATGCATTTTTTACAAAAGGGATATAGTGGTTGCTTGACGCCCCTGGTAAGTTAAGCGCAAAGGAAAATAATCATTTTAATACTCTGCGTTTGGCTGCGTTTTGAAAAGTCTTGATTTTTTTTTCTTCGTTTTTTTATCAAGAAAAAAACGAAGATGAAGTTTATTGCGCTTTTCAAAAAGTCCAACTAAACTTTAGCTTTTCCCAAAAGCCAAAAACCACAAAAAGCCCCCTAATTTATATAGTCGATTCCCCCACTTTTAAGATATAATACAGTCGATGTTTAAAGTTATTTATATTATCTTTGCCTATCTGCTTGGCTCTATTCCTTTCAGTTACTATATTGGCTTAGTCAAGGGTGTGAACCTGCTAAAAGTTGGTAGTGGTAATGTTGGCGCTACCAATATCTATCGAAATTTAGGTATGAAATATGCCGTTGTCGCCTTTCTTCTCGACTCCCTCAAAGGTTTTCTGGCGGTCTATTTAGCCTCACAAATCGCTCCTGCGAATGATGTGTTTATTACTATTTCTGGTTTAGCGGCTGTTTTAGGGCATACCTTCACTCCATTCTTAAATTTCAAAGGGGGTAAGGGTGTGGCAACGGGCTTAGGACTATTGTTCTTTATGCAGCCCGTTATCGCCCTAAGTGCTTTTGTTTTAGAATTTATTATTATTTTTACAACTCGCTACGTGTCCTTGGCCTCTATTATTAGTGGTTTATTTGTGCTGGTTATGGCCTACACCCCTGTGTTCACTTTGCCGCTTAGTTATAAGTTAATGATTACCATCGCTGTGGCCTATATTATTTTTAAACATAAGGTAAATATCCAGCGTCTTATGCAAGGAACCGAAAATAAAGTTTAGTATGATAGATTCTGCGATTATGAGATCAAAAGCACCCTGCGTCATTCAAGAAAGGCAAGTAAAATGACAACGATAGTTTACGGTTGTGGCGCTTGGGGTACGGTTTTGTCTGCGTTAGTAGCAGCAAAAAATCAGCAAACCTACATTGTTTGCCATGACGAGAAAATTAAGAACGAAATCAATACTCAACATACAAATCTAACTTACTTACCTGCACAGCCCACATTACCAGCAAACCTTAAAGCCATAATGCTTAGCGAAGCAGGAGCGTATCTGCCACAATCCGAGTTTGTTTTTGTGGTGGTGGCTTCATCTTTTTATCGCCAGACCTTAAAATCGTTGGCGTCTACCATAAATAAAGAGCAAATCATTATTAGTGCCACTAAGGGAATGGAAGAAAATACCAACCTTTCAGTTTTAGAAATAGCTGCACAAGAATTACCCAAGGTTGTATATAAAAAACAGTTTACCCTGCTTTCAGGTCCAAACTTGGCTGAAGAAATTTTCTTGCAGCAGCCAGCAGCTACCGTTGTGGCCTCGCAAAATTTACAAGCGGCTAAAAAAGTTCAGGAACTCATTAGCTCAGCGCTTTTCCGTGCCTATATTTCAGACGATATTATTGGTGTTGAGTATGGTGGAATATTGAAAAATGTAATTGCCATAGCGGCAGGCATTCTGGATGCGCTCAATCTGGGCGCCAATGCCAAATCGGCACTGTTGGTAAGAGGGATTGCCGAAATGAAGCGCTTTACCTTGCATTATGGCGGGAAAGAGGAAACTATTGCTGGATTGTCGGGTTTCGGAGACCTAATCACCACGTGTTTAGGGCCGAAAAGTCGTAACTATTCCGTGGGGTACCGCATTGGTAAAGGCGAAAAAAGTAGCGACATTGAGAAAAGCATGGTCGCCGTGGCTGAAGGCGTAAAAACCTGCAAGGTGGTGTACCATTTAGCCCAGAAAGAAAAGATCGAAATGCCCATCATTGAGGCAATATACAATGTCATTTATTGCGAACTTCCAGTCAGCAAAGCTATCGAAATTCTCATGACTCGGGAATTAAAAAAAGAAGATTAAAATGAAAATGCATAACTGTACCCCAGAGAAAGAACAGGTTTTAGTATTTTCCATTAAAGATAGAGAATATGAGTATTTACTTAAAGAAATGATTTGTCTCGTGGAAAATCTGTTTGCGGAAGTCGTGGTAACCGTTACCATGAATAAGAATCAGTTAAATCCGTATACATATATTGGCAAGGGTAAGATTGAAGAAATAAAAGGAACCTTGGCTGAATTTAACGTTAAATTAGTGGTAGTAAACGATAATCTTACACCCTCACAAAAAAGAGAGCTGGAAGAAGCATTTAATGTAAAAGTTCTGGATCGAACAGAAATTATCTTAGAAATATTTGCCAGTCGCGCTTCTACCCGTGAAGCCAAGTTACAGGTGGAAGTAGCTAGCTATGAGTACCTAAAACCAAGACTTACTCGCATGTGGTCGCACTTATCGCGTCAGCAAGGCGGAGTTGGAGTGCGCGGTATCGGTGAAAAACAAATTGAAACCGATAAACGTATCATCAAGAAAAAAATCCAAAAACTAAAAGAAGAACTAGAAGAAGTTAAGAAAAACCGTTCCCTGCAACGCAAGAAAAGAATCAACAGTAATGAAGTAAGTGTGGCGCTGGTAGGCTATACCAATGCAGGTAAATCTTCCTTGTTTAATTACTTTAAAGGCAAAACAGTTTTTGCCAAGGATCAACTTTTTGCTACGCTGGATACGGTTACCAAAAGAGTAGAGGTTGCCAACACCCAGTTTTACTTGGTAGATACGGTAGGTTTTATTACCAATTTACCGCATTTTCTGGTGGACTCATTTAAGGCAACGTTAGAAGAAGTTTTGCTCAGCGACATTTTAATTAATGTAATCGATGCCGCTGATGAAAATAACTATATGCAAGCGGTAGCTGTAGAGCAGATATTAAAAGAGCTGGGCATCAATGATAAAGCCATTATAAAAGTGTACAATAAGTGCGATTTGTTGCCCAAAAAGCTAGAGGTAAAAGACGGTCTGGTGATTTCAGTAAAGACGGGCGAGAACATGGACGAACTCATAAATGCTATCAAATACCAGATCGATTTAATTGGCAAGAAGCATGTATAACCAAAATTTTGTTGCCTTTGATGTAGAAACCACGGGCTTAAGTGTTGTCGATAATGAAATCATCGAAATCGGTCTGGTTAAATTTGAAAACGGCAAACTGGTAAAAGAATACTCTCAGTTTCTAAGACCTCATCAGCGAATTAGTGAGTATGTCATCAACATGACCGGCATCACCAATGACATGGTGTCGACGGCTCCCCGTTTTGAGGAAGTTGTCGATGAAATTACCGACTTTATTGGCGATTCCTTTCTGGTGGGACACAACATCTCCTTCGATTTAGGCATGCTCAATAGTGCCTTGGAGCGCTGCCAAAAGGCTCCAGTAAACAACCAACATATCGACACGCTCGACCTCATTGCGCTCCTTCTGCCCACCGAACGCAGCTATAAGTTGGGGCATTTGGCCAAGCACTTCGATATTGCCGAAGAGAATGTGCACCGAGCTAAAGACGATGCCTTAATGACCAGCAATCTCTACTTAAAGCTCTTAGAGATGATTAAAGACCTAGATCCAGAAATTGTTAAGTTCTTGTATTACTATGTAGCGGCTGTAGGGTGGAGCTTTAAAGAAGTTTTGGAAACACTTTTCCCAGATTGTGTCAGTCAGGAAGAGTTCTCTTGGTTGTTGTTATTTAATAAAAAAATGCTGGAAGAAGAAGTCGCTCTCCCCGTGGAAAATAAAAAACGAGATATTCATGACATCTTTTCTGCTTTCAAGAAAGATGGTCTTTTCAGCGATAAGCTAAAAAATTACGAAGTTCGCACCTCGCAGCTAGAAATGCTGGAAAGGGTGTGGGAGTCTTTTGAGGCCTCAAAGCATGTGGTTATAGAAGCGGGTACAGGCATCGGGAAATCCTTTGCTTATGCGGTTCCAGCCTTATTTTATTCCTTAAATACGGCGGCACCAGTAATCATCTCCACCAAAACCAAAAACTTGCAAGAGCAGCTCTATGACAAGGATATCCCCTTTATTCAAAAAGCACTGGATATCGAGTTTCGCTGCATTATGGTGAAGGGCCGAGAGAACTATGTTTGTATGAATAAACTGGCTTATTTTTTCTCTAGGCTTATTGCAGACAATAATCTCGATGATATGAAGGGGATTTTGGCTGTGATGCTTTGGCTAATGAACTCCTCCAGTGGCGACTTATCTGAAATTCATACCAGCCTTGTGACTCGTTTCAGAAATCATATCCATTCCGATAGCTATTCCTGTTTGCAAAGTAAATGTCCTTTTAAAAATATTTGTTTTCTAAACGCTATTAAGAAGAAAGCCCAAACTGCCCAGCTGATTATCGTCAATCACGCTTTATTGTTTTCAGACCTCTATTATGGCTCCAATATCCTTCCCGAAACCAAGCACCTAATCATCGATGAAGCGCATACCATTGAAGATGTTGCGACCAGTTGTTTTTCCAGAGTATTAAACAAAAAGAGAATCCATGATATTACCGTAAAGTTAGTGGAACAAAAAATTTGGGATTTTAAAAATAAACCCGATGAGGAAAGCTTAACAAAGCTGAAAACCTTAAAAATTACCGCCCGAGCCTTGCTTGAGCTGAATGGTGAATGTTTTGATTATGTAGAGAGTATTTTTCACGAAAAGGAAAAAGAAAACTATTTCTTCAAAAAGAGCCAAAAGAAGCTAAATATGACTCAATTAACCACTAAAGAAAAAGATGAGCTCGAGGAACTGCTTAGCGAGAAAGAGAGAGTTATCACCGAAACTGAAAAGCAAATGTTAGAGCTAAACGATTTTATGAAGCAAAATCTAAGTAAAATTCAATATGCTTTCTATAAAAAAATATACCTTGAAATCCAATATATCAAAGACGATTTGCAATATATGAAGACCAATAAGGAAAACTATGTTCGTTGGTTGGAGAAGGAAGAGTTCAAGAAAATGAAGATTTTTGAAATAAAGGTTGTGCCAGTAGATGTGGGGCCAAGTTTGCAAAAATATGTTTTTGCCGATAAAAAATCGGTAGTATTTACGTCTGCGACACTCTCCATCAAAGACAATTTTAATTATTTCTTATCCCGGATTGGTTATTTAGAAAATAACATTCCTATAGATACTGTCAGCCTCAGCTCTCCGTTTGATTTGGAGCGCAATGTGCTTTTATGTGTTCCGCATGATTCACCCGAATATGAAGACACCAAGGCCTATATCGATAGTTTGTCGCAGTATTTGCTGGAAGTACTAATCGCCACGGGTGGAAGAGCTTTGGTTTTGTTTACCTCCCACAAGCACCTCAACGATGTCTATTACCTGATTAAAGATAAGCTGGCGCAAAATAAAATCCCAGCCTATTGTCAGGGCAGAAAGGTCGCCGATAGAAACCTGATAAAAATGTTTAAAGATAATGTGAATTCTGTACTTATGGGTACAGATACTTTTTGGGAGGGCATCGATGTCCCAGGGGAGTCCTTATCTAATGTTATTATCGTAAAACTACCCTTTGAAGTACCTACCGACCCCATCGTGATGGCTCGTATGGAAAAGGTGGCTCTGCAAGGCAAGAGCAGCTTTTTCGAGTATGTAGTCCCCAACGCCGTGGTTAAGTTTAAGCAAGGGGTTGGTCGTTTAATTCGCAGCAAAACAGATAAAGGCAGCGTCATTATCCTCGACAAACGTGTTCTTTCCTCGGGCTATGGAGTGAAGTTCATTCAGTCGGTCATTGCTCACAAGGTGTTCCCCAAAACGCTTTCGGAAATGAAGAATATATTGCAGGAATGGTTCTAATTGATTCAATCCTGATGTTTGAGTATATCAACGAATTAGGCCATAATCGCGAGCCTTTTTTCTTTTTGGTAGATTACGAAAAAAGTAATATTCAGGCGTTCCCTCTTTCTTCTTTGCCTTCAGATGTTCACTTCCAGCTCGATGGTTTTGGCTCTGCTCCTATTCCAAAGACGGTATCGTCGTGTCACATGAGTAACATAGAGCCTGTTCCCAAGCAACAATATGCCCAAGCTTTTGAGACCGTCAAAGAGCAAATGCAGGCAGGCAACACCTACTTACTAAACCTGACGTTTCCCACCTCCGTGCAACTGGACTGCAATTTGTTAGAGCTGTACGGCGCACTCAACGCCAAGTTTACCTGTTATTTCCAAAATAAGTTTATTTGCTTCTCCCCTGAACGTTTTGTGCGGGTTGAGGGCAGTACCATTAAGGCCTATCCCATGAAGGGTACGTCTTTACTGTGCGAAGACACTACCGGAGATAACTTGTTACACTCTGACAAAGAAGCTGCCGAACATTTAATGATTGTCGATTTACTGCGTAACGACTTAAATAGAGTCGCCAAAGATATTACGGTTAACAAATTTCGATATTTAGAGAAAATAGCTACAAATAAAGGGTGGCTGTGGCAAACAAGCTCGGAAATAGCGGGACGGCTAGAGCCAGATTGGCACTGTAAAATCGGTGATATACTCCAATCTTTACTCCCAGCTGGCTCGATAAGCGGTACGCCTAAACCAAGAACTTGCGACATTATTAAAGCTGTGGAAAAAGAACCTCGCGGCTACTTCTCAGGTGTTTTTGGCTATTTCGATGGCAAGAACTTAGATAGTGCGGTGATTATTCGCTATATTGAAAAGGAAAAAGACCGATTTTTTTACCGCAGTGGAGGAGGTCTAACCATAGACAGTACCGTCGAGCAAGAGTATTCAGAGATGTTTAGTAAGGTTTACTTGCCAACAGATAATTCCCCTATTTCTTCTCGGATAGGCCACCAAACGTTGTTTTTTGAAACCATTAAACTAATCAACGGAACGTTGCAAAATCTAGACTATCACAGTGCCAGATTACATAAAACCAGAAGAGAATTATGGGGGGGTACTGACCAGCTAGATTTGCCAGAGCTCTTGCGCTCAGTTCCCCAAAAGGGCTCCTTTAGAGTAAGGGTAACCTATAACGAAAAAATACAACAAGTTGAGGTTTTTCCCTTGGCGCTAAAACCAATTCATACATTAATGGTCATGGTGTCAGGCATCAATTATGCATACAAGTACTTTGACAGAACCCAGTTAGATGATTTATACAGCCAAAAAGGTGAGGCTGACGACATTCTAATCGTTAATAAGCAGGGGCTGGTTACCGACACCTCCATCGCCAATCTTTGTTTTTTCGATGGTCAACAGTGGTTTACGCCTGCCACACCTTTACTGCCCGGAACTTACCGAGCAAGGTTGCTAGATCTTGGGGCTATCAAAGAAAAAACAATACAGCTTGAGGATATTGCGCACTATAAGCACGTGGCGATAATAAATTCATTACGTGGCATGCAAGTTGTAAAGCGGGTAATATTCTCAGGGAAGGGCTAGATATTATCTGTGATTTTTATCATCAGGTAGATGTTGTAGTAACCGTATCTTCTGCTATCTAGCTCTGCTTGGCTGGGTTTTAAGTACAGGTCAAAGGACTGAGCTCCTGCAGCGAAATTTCCAGTTTGCAGGTCTAAGGGAACAAGCTCTGAGGAGCTACCAAGTGACTTATATACTCTAGCTGCGGGTGTGCTACCGTGCGCGACAGATGCAACATAAAGAGGAATGGTGTGGTTTCGCGAGGCGTTATATAGTCCGGGGCTTTCTACATCGACGCCATTTACATTTTTCATGCCCCAAATCCCTACATGCCAATTGTCATAATTACAGCGAATCGTATAATTAACCGACACAATAGCATCGGCTCTGACGTTGGTAGTGTTCGGGATAATTAAATCCTTAATGGCATCGATGGTAAATCCAGCATTATAGCTTTTATAGCTAGCCGCATAAAGGTTACAGGCGCTTAGCAACAAAAATATAAATAGGATTCTTGCTATATTCATCAGCTAATCCTTCCCTTCGTTATAGAAGATATTGGGCGCATGCGCAGTTTCCCAATTCTCATCCTTATTAATATATCGGATATCGTCTCATGAAATTTCAAGCTACTTTAGCCAAATTAAAAGAAGAACTTTAAACCCAAACTTTGTTTGGCGGGTAGGTAGGGATCATTAATAGAATTATACTCCACAGCCAAGCCTTGGAACTTTATGCCTGCCCCATAACTAAGTTGTCCGTTGCCTACATTATAGCCTCCATTGGCATAGAGAGTGACTCCCGAATTTGGGAAACTCATCTGGTAGTACCCATTCAGGCTTCCGTTGCTAATACCCTCAAGACTATAAGAACTGTTGTCGTCTAAATTTTGAGTATATTTTCCTGTCAGGGTAAAGCGGGGAGCGGCAATATTGCTCGAGAGAAGATTATCAGCTTTAGCCCCTAGTAGCAGGCTTGAACCGTTAGCATCTATCTTAAATAGGTTGGAAGCGCCAGCCGAAATATTGTAGGAAAGATTACTGTTGTCCGCCTCAAATGTGCTGTAGTTTAGGTCTCCAATTACTCCCAGCCTAAGAGCATCAAAGCTTGCTGTAAGCTTAGAGGAAACACCAAGTTCACTACCATTATAGGTTCCCAACTCCTCAATTTGTCCATTGGTGGGGTTTTGCCGAGTCTGAATGATGTCGGGATATTGCGTATAGTTACCGCCTAGATCAAGGTTGAGGTTGTTGATAGTAAAGAGATTACCTGCCAGATTATACTTAGTGGCTTCACCCGCCAAAATATCTGTAGAAGAAAACTCAAACTGTGCTGTCTGAGAGGTGGGGCTGTTGAAGGTATTGCCATTGTCGGGTTGTTTATGTAGAAGATAATTTTGAAAGCTTTCCGTGCCACTAATATTCTTTTCCACGTATTCCTTACTATTCGCTAAGGGTATGACTTTGTTTTCAAGTCCAGGAATCGCTGGTGGCTGGCTTGAGGATGACGTGCTAAATGACGGAGCCACGAAAGTAGCTGGTTTGACTGTGGAGAGTTGAGCGGAGGAACTGCCTACTCGAGTTGGGGCTGCGCAGGTGGGTAGCGTTGCCTTGCCTTGGTTATTTGTGCTTGTTGGAAAAGGAGTATATGTAGCTGTAATCGACATAGTTTGTAAGCCTCGAGTGGTATTTGTAGAGTTGGTGGGCACTACATAGTTTTGTGCTTTATCAGGATTGAGCGCATATTTGGTTATTTCATGTTTGGCACCAGAAACCGTTAAGGGATGGTGCTTGTTATCAACTAGTAATTCAAAGTAATAAATGTCCTTATTTTTAATAAAATCATAGTTTAGAGGAGATAAAATGATGTAAGCGTTGGCGTTGTTTAATACATCAATCTTTTCAGATAAAGGAATCCCATTTTTTTCAATTACTCTAATTTGCAGCTTGCTATCGGATTTTATATCCGCTGATTTTGTTATTTCAAAAGCCAGTCCTTGTTTGGTTAAGAGAGGGGTTAATATTGGGTTTTTAGGCAACGAAACAGGAATTACAGGATTTTCTGGTGGAGGGACAGTGTCTGGAGTTGGAGGAGTTGGAGGAGGTGGAGGTACTGGATCTGATGGTGGAGGGACAGTGTCTGGAGTTGGAGGAGTTGGAGGAGGTGGAGGTACTGGATCTGATGGCGGAGGTGTTGTATCTGTTGTGAAGGTGCCTGTGACGGTAGTTCTTTGTTTGTCATTATCTAGGGTGGTTAATTCATAGGTATAGTTGGTGTCTGAGGCAAGTCCAGCTACCGTATAAGAAATATGTCCATTAGCGAGCACCTCTTTGGTTACTGTGCCGAGGATACTAGCGGCTGTACTTTTAATCTGCAATTGAGTGTTGGTAATAGCGTTAGTTAAGTCATCTGGCTCGAAACTATTAAACTCCAAGGAGAACGAATTCGTGTCTTTATTAGTCGCTACAACCTCAATAACAGGTGGTTGCGTATTCTCAAAAGTAAGCACTCCATTTATCAAACGTGTTTTTGCCTCGGAAATTAACTCTTCGCCCGTTAACTCGGGATGTTGACTGGCTAAAACACCTAGTTTACCAGCTAGGGTTGTTGCTGCTTCTAAAGGCGCAGTGCTGCTTTCTAGGAAATCGGCGGTGCCTGCAACATTAGAAACCTTTACTACACCTGAGTAGTTGGCCGTTTCCATTTCTCCAGGCTTTACAGCTGCAATAACAATCGCTCCTAAACTTTTGGCAAAGGTTATTCCTGCTTGGATAGAACTATCGGTGTCATAACTGCTTGTCCAGTTTAGCACAATGACCTTAGCTCCTTTAATAGCAGCTCTTTTAATAGCGTCCTGCGCATCATCCACCCAGCCATCTGAGCCGTCATCCAAGGTAAACCAGTATTCAGGCATCACTTTGTTTTTGTTGCTTAAATACCCAGTTTGATAGATGGTTGAATCATGGCTTAATCCTTGAGTTAAATTGCTTTTGGTAATATAGTCCGCACCATTCTTATCATTAATTTTTTGTAGTCCCACCATTTGGTCAGTGTCCATATCTGTCTTGTCAGGGTTTAGCGTTTCCAAGGGATTGTCGTATAGGCTTGCTGTAGGAATCTCGGCTCTGCCTGAGCCACCCTCCACCGATGCTATGGTGGAAGGTGTAAATGAGTTGTCATAACTGTTGCAAGCCGCGGAAACCTGCGCTTTAGCACAATTTGGGTATTGAGCAACAATAGGATCGCTAATTATTGAGGTGGGGCTTGAGAAAATGTTCAGTGAAAGGACGGAAATAGGGGTGTTTATGGCCTGCATGGTAACGTTTTGGTTAGTTAGTTTTATTGAGGAGCTTTTTGTTGGGTTGCTAGAAATGTTTTGCTTACTATTCCAGCCAGCTTTGGTAGTATTAATGCCATTTAATATTCCCATTTGTTTATCCCTCCCCCGAAGTATTATTAATAGTTGTGTCGGCTACATTAAATATATCGGCAGAGAGTATGAAAAATTGCAGTGAATTTAGTAATATTTATATAATGTGACTGTGGAGAAACTGATGTAATCGTCATGCCGAGTGCACAGAAATAGTCTGGCAGTCGAGGAATTTGTAGCTTATTTTATTGATGTCCCGTAAATATAAAAAGGAGGCGCGTAAGCGCCTCCCCTTTAAAAAATATATCTATTTACTAAGTACTAGTAGATATCTGTCAGTTTTAGTTGTAAGTAAACGTTGTAATAACCATATCTTTTGTTATTAAAGTCTGTGGCATCTGGCTTGAAAGATAGAATGTAATCTGCTCCTGTAGCTCCGCTGAAAACACCAGTTTGTACGGAAGTATTAGAGTCTTTTACTGGTAGAAGAGTTGTTGGACTTGCGTTAACAACAGTGTCGCCAGCTACGTATAATTTAATAGTATGATTTCTGGATGGATTAAATAGGCCGTTACGAGTAGTAGAGTCGCTCATTACTGAAAGATTCCAGTTGTCATAGTTACATTTTACTTTATAGCTCATAGTACTAACTGAACCGTCAGCTTTCAATTGTATTTTTGCATTTTCAACTAAACCGCCATTAAATGAAATATCCTGCAACATGTCAGCACTAACAAAGGCATTAAACCCCATAAAATTTATGTAAGAAAAAACAGAACTGGTTGATAAGACTAAAAACAAACTTACTAAACTCATTAAGCTAAATATTTTTTTCATTTTCGAACTCCTTTATATTTTTTATATTTTCCTTGAACCAATAAACCTTCTGCTTTAGGTTCACCTCCCTTTGAATTTCTATCTTTACAAATATATCGGACAGTTTATTCATTAATTTCACTTTATTTTAAGAAATATAATTAATAATTAGATAACTAAATGTGACTATGGCTTTTATTGCAGAAAGTGTTCCTTTTCGCTACTTCATTTATTCAGGATTGAGGGTGTTCCGATTACGCGATTATAAGTTGGGTCTTGGAACGTAAGTGTCATTAAGATTAATATGCTTGCTTATAAATTGTCTGTTTTATTGGGAAATACAAAAAGGAGGCGCGTAAGCGCCTCCCCTTTAAAAAATATATCTATTTACTAAGTACTAGTAGATATCTGTCAGTTTTAGTTGTAAGTAAACGTTGTAATAACCATATCTCTTATTACCAAAGTCAGTGGCATCTGGCTTGAAAGATAAAATGTAGTCTGCTCCAGTAGCGCCGCTGAAAACTCCAGTCTGTACGCTAGTGTTTGAGTCTTTTACGGGTAGAAGAATTGTTGGACTAGTATTAACTGCAGCAGCACCCGCTACGTATAATTTGATAGTATGATTTCTGGAAGGATTAAATAAACCGTTACGAGTAGTAGAGTCGCTCATTACCGAAAGATTCCAGTTGTCATAGTTACATTTCACTTTGTAGCTCATTGTACTAACCGAACCGTCAGCTTTCAATTGTATTTTTGCATTTTCAACTAAACCGCTATTGAAGGAAATATCCTGCAGCATGTCAGCACTAACAAAGGCATTAAACCCCATAAAATTTATGTAAGAAAAAACAGAACTGGTTGATAAGACTAAAAACAAACTTACTAAACTCATTAAACTAAATATTTTTTTCATTTTCAAACTCCTTTATATTTTTTCATTTTCATTTTCTTTCTCGTATTCTTTAATATATTCCTGAAAAACTACCTCAAGCCCAAAAAGTATCATCTGGCCCCACCTCCCTTAAAATTATTACCGTTACCAATATATCGGCAGGTATTTTTTAATATTGCAGGGTTATATATTTAAAAATATTGGTGTATGTGAAGGCTTTGAAAACTGGGTAATTTTAGTGGAAGATTAGCGCAGAAGTGCTTTGTTCAGGTACCATCATATGGGTGACGGTTAGTGTCACTTCCTTTGTTTTGTCTATGTTCAGTAAGGAAAATAAGTCCTTTTGCATCGTTAAGTCGGGGCATAGGGAATAGCCAAAAGAATATCGCTCTTTGTCCTGCTTGCTCCCCAGTTCTTTGTGCACAATGTCGTGATGATACTCCGCTAAGGCTTCTGTCAGCCAAACAGAAAACCCATGATAATAGTACTGCTTCGAAGTTTCCTTGGTTTTCTCCAAGCTCTTCCAAAGTCGGGTTAACCCTTTTCCTAAGGTGGCAATTTGCAAGACAATTTTTCCGGTTTTTTTGGCAGAGTGGGCGATGCATTTGTTATGTAGCGTTGGGAAACACCATTTTATATCGTGTTGAGGGAAGATAAGACAATTGTCTGCAACCTGCACGTCAAAGATGTCGTAATAGATTAAGCCTTTAATTCCTGAGTTCGCAAAGATATACCTAATGTTTTCAAACTGGGATTCAAGCTCTTCTCTAAATTGACTGGCTAGCTCAGCGTTTGCTTTTAGCCCCCAGGACACTTTATAAAGAGCTTCTTTATTGATTAAAGGAAAAATGTTTTGTAAGTTGATACGTCGTTGTTTAACCATCAATAAGTTGATCGAGTATTTTCAGCCCAGCAAAAGCATCCTTAGCGTAATACACCTTGCCAGCATATTTAGTGCCATTTACGAGTGCAATGTTTTCTGCAAACCTTTCGTTAGTTGCAGCTCCACCAATAATGACGGGGATATCTTTGCCCAAATGGTGCAGTTTCTCCACCACTAATTGCATTTGCTTCGAGGTCGTCACTAAAAGGGCTGAGAGGGTAATGGCCTGTGCTTTTTCCTTTATGGCCGTTTCAATAATTAAATCGGCAGGTACTTGTTTGCCAAGGTCAATAACCTTATAACCATTATTGGCGGTTATCGTTTTTACCAAATTTTTCCCAATATCATGCACGTCCCCAAAAACTGTGGCTAATATAATTGTGCCCTTGTGTAAGTTTGTATCTTTGTCCAGAAATTTCTCCAAATAGGCAATCGCCGTTCTCATAATATCCGCAGACTCCAAGACGAAGGGAAGAATGATCTCACCAGTTTCCATTTTCCCGCCCACTACTTTCATGGCAGGCAATAAAATGGTGTTTATTATTTCTACCGGATTGTATTTCTCCATAGCTTGCTCAAGTAGTGAAATAATCCCTTCTCTGTTCCTGTCAATAATCTGGTTTTGCAATTGGTTTTCTATCGGTAATAATTTTTTCTCACTTTGGTTGGGAATAATAATATTTTTCTTGTCCTGGTAATATTCTATGAAATTTATTAAGGCTTTTGGTTCTTTATTAAAAATTAAACTTTCGGCCAGCGAAATTTCAATTTCTGAAAGCTTATTAATATCAAAGTAGTGCTCGGCATTAAAAATCGCAAAATCGAGGCCATAATCAACGGCCTTATTTAGGTAAACCAAGTTTAGAACTTTTCTAGCGGCTGGATTTAAGCCAAAGGAAATATTACTCACCCCTAGAACTGTGCGTACACCAGGAAAATGTTCTTTTATCTCTTTTATAGCCTCAAAGGTTTCGATGGCTGAATTTCGATACTCGTCTTCACCGGTTGCCAAAGTAAACGTAAGGGGGTCAAAAATTAATTGATAGGGTTTTAAGCAATATTCTTTGGTGGCAATATTATATATTTTTCTGGCAATTTCCAGCTTTTCTTCTTTGGTTTTAGCCATGCCTTTTTCGTTAATACACAAGGCAATGGTGCTGGTAGCATACTTCTTTACTAGCGGTAAAACGGCTTTATATTTATCGCTCTCCAAATTAATAGAATTAATCATGGCTCTGCCCGCATAGCGTTTTAGCGCGGCTTCTAAGACTTCGGGCTCAGTGGAGTCGAACACCAAAGGACATTTTGTGGCATAGGCTGCTAAGTTAATAAAGGTCGACATCTGTTCTTTCTCATCGCTGCGTTCATTCATCGCAAAGCATAGATCTAGTAAGTCAGCGCCTTTGCTTTCTTGGTCTTTAGCCAGACCTAAGAGGCTGTTGTATTCATCCTTTATCATCAATTCTTTAGCTTTTTTTGAGCCTTGAGAATTAATGCGCTCTCCTATAATATAGACAGCTTTATTTTTGGCTTCACCCAAGCCACCAATGGGACTAGCGAAATCTCTTAAAATATGGTGTGTATCGGCACTGGCGGAAAGTCTTCCTGTCGCTTTCGGGGCATCTCCAAGGGTCTTGGCTAGAGCCTCAATGTGGGCGGGTCTTGTGCCGCAGCAGCCCCCAATGACTTGCACTCCGTAATCCTTGATAAAATTCTTTACTTGCTGCGCAAATACTTCTGGCTCTAGTTTGTAGACAGCATGGCCATGTTCGTTGCAGGGCATCCCCGCATTGGGTAAAACAGAAAGGGGTATTTGTGAGCTTTCAGAGAGACGCTTTAAGGATTTTTCCATTTCCAACGGGCCCGTGCTACAGTTGATACCAAAGACATCAATTCCTAAGTCCTTAACTATATTAAATGCCTCAAGAATGTTAGTTCCGTAGAGCATGTTGCCTTGCGCATCAATGGTTACTTGCACTTGCAGGGCGATCTCTTTACAGGCTTCATTTATTGCTTTTTTGCAGCCCAATATTCCCGCCTTCACCTCTAATATATCGTGTTGTGTCTCAAGTAGCAGTACATCTACACCGCCATCTATTAGGGCTTTAGCTTGTTCATAAAAAACATCTTCCAACTCGTCAAAGCTTATGTCACCAAGAAAGGCATCCGTAGAGGAGGGCAGTTTGCCGGTTGGCCCCATCGTTCCAATGACAAAGGCTGGCTTGTTGCTGTGCCTGTTTTTTACAGCATTTTTGGCAATCTGCGCCGCCAGATAATTAATTTTATAAGTATCATTTTCTTTACTATATTCGGCAAGTTTAATGCGCGAAGCCCCAAAACTATTAGTTTCAATGGCCATGGAGCCAGCTTCTAAATATTTGTTGTGAATTTCCCCAATAATCTCAGGATGGGTAATGTTTAGCATTTCGTTAAGACCTTCGAGCCCGTCGTAATCGTCGAAGGTAAGGTTGTAGCCCTGAATAAGGGTTCCCATACCCCCATCCATTATAATAACGCCCTTATTTTTAAGAATCTCTAGGTATTTACTCATATCTGAAAAGTATATCACATCATGCACGCCTGACAATATCACACCTTATTTGAAATAATGTTTGATTTTTAGAAATGAGAATATATAATAGAGGCAACCTAATCAAAGAAATTAATTATGAAAAGAAATAATATTATTAATAAGTTAGTAATTTTTGTTGTCTTGCTATTGAGCATTTCAAGTCTATTATTGGCTGGGGGTCCTGTAATTAATGTTTCTCACGGCAGCAATAGCTATTACCCCACGATTCAAGAAGCTCTAAATTCCGCCAGTCCTAATGATGTAATATCTTTACCTCCTGCCACTTATTCTGGGGCAGGAAACGTAGATATTATATGGCCTAATGTGCAAAATATTACGCTTGTGGCTTCAGGAAACGCTACTCTCGACGCTGAAAATGCCGCCAGACACTTTGTTCAACACAATGCTGTTACTTGGAATCTAGTGGGATTGGTTCTTGTTAATGGCACCGCTAATTATGCAGGTAGTATATTAATAAATGTAATAGGGGAGGGCTCCAACCTATTCTTTGATTCAGGAATAATCTCTGGTAATTCCGCTTTAGTTAGCGGCGGTGCAATTTTTGCATCCGATAATGCCGTTAATATATATGTGCGAAATTCACAAATAATAAACAATAGAGCTGGCTTAGGCGGGTTTGGTTTTGGCGGATTTGGTGATAATGCCACCTTCTATCTCAGAAATGACACCGCACAGGGAAATAGCACAACGGGTGAGGGTGGTTTGATTTGTGATGCTTCGGTGTGGGTTGATAACTGTGTGTTCTCCAATAATGTTGCTAACTCTGCCGGTGTATTCGGTAAAAGTAATGTAACCGCCAATAATTCTACTTTTAATAATAATATTGCCAATGGTGATGGAGGCGTTTTTTTTGCCTCTAATACTTGGCTAACGGATGTAATTATTAAAAACAATTCTGCTGGAACCACCGGTGGTGTATTTAACGGCTATATGAAGACTAATATCATTCGTCGAGCAATTTTCGAAGCAAATAAGGCCGATACGGGGGCTGTTTTTAATGAAGGAACGAATTGGGTGCAGAGCTCTAAAATGATTGGCAACTCCGCTTCAACAGCTGGGGGTGTTTTTTATCGTGGGACTAACAATCTTATTAACTGTGCGGTTGTCAGCAATGATGCCGCTCATGGTGCAGGACAAGGTGCCGCTTTTTACGAGGGTGATAACCTAGTTGTAAACTCAACTTTTGCCAAGAACTGTTCTAACAATTATTACGATGGTAATCTCGCAGGTGGTGTAGACGGTGAAATGGAAATGTACAACAGTATTGTTATCGGCAACTTTGCGCCAGTTGACAATTCGCTGTCTGTCAACTACGCAACGACAACGCTTAACAATAACGGTATATTCGGTTATGGGACAGGTTTTAGTACCGTTCCTTCTAAGGTTGTAGCTACAAGTAACATCGACACGGCTCCAAATATATTCGCAAATTTTCAAAATAACGATTATCGCCTTACAAAAAATGCGAATGCTATCAATGCTGGTAATAATACTATATGGTCTTTTGCTTCGGGTATAAATTTTGGAAACGGAACCATTACCACCGATATTTTAGGTTTACCACGAGTTGCCAGTAGCGCCATCGACCTTGGAGCTTATGAGTATCAAGGCACGTCATCAGGTGGAAGTCCAATAAGCTTAAATCCACAAACCAGTGTAAATTATTTTTCTCTAAAGTATGTTGTTACCGATATCGCTGGAACTCCTCTTCCAGGAGCGCAATTAGAGATAAAAACTCAAGATTTCGTAAGTTCCAACTGGTCTGCAAGTGCTTTTACCTATAGCGATAGCAATGGCGTCGTAACCCTCAACTACCATTCAACCTCAAGTTATATGATTCAAGCTATTGCTATGAAAGATAATTATATAGGGTATTTAGGTTTTTACCTTGTAACTTCAAATAAACAAATTAGTAAAAATGTTAGTCTATTGAGTACTCCTTATTCTATTAGTGGTAAAATTTCCAACTCTCTAAGACAGGGTGTGGCAAATGCTGCTTTATTTTCCATGCAGGATAGTGACTATACTCGCTTAATGGATATAATGTCTAGCTCATTTTCTTCAGATCAGGAAATGTATGCCAATAGAGTAACCACAAATATTAATGGTGAGTATCAATTAAAACTTGCCTCGGGTTCTTGGACTGTTGCCATGGAAAGTCAAAATGGATCTCCTTATTTAATTAGTAGTAATTTAACTCTTCCAAATAGTATCGTTGGGCTGGATTACGTTGTTCCTGAGTATAATTGTTTTGTCCAGGGCAGTATCATTGATGGTTCCTATAATGCGGTTAAAGACGCTATTATTTTTTTAACCAAGGAGCATTTAACAACGATGAATGATGAGTTAGAGATAGTTGCTTCTTACAATACCGTTTCTTCTGCAAGTGGTGGATTTAGATTAAATTTAAATATCCCCACTACAAATCGTTTTTCTCTAATTGTGCATAAAGGACCAAAAACAAAAGCCTTAATCGAATTATCAAAAGGTAGTGCGGTAACTATAACTGCAGACTACATGTATACGATGATCGACTTGGATGCCTCCATAACTAATAGTATTTACTTGTATTATCCCATAAAGCTACTTGAAAAAAATGTTACGTTATCTGGGGTAATTGTATCGGGAAATAGAGTAGCTACTGGCAACTACAGAATTATACTTCAGCCACAAGTAGGGGTTGTAACGGGTTCATCGGTACGGAACATTTCCTATTTGGCAATTGCTAGCTCAAATGGCTATCTGAATACTAAAATTTATGGCTCTTCAAATTCTTCGCTACCTGTTACTTATTCTGTAGAAGTATTTAAAAATTATTTGCTAGGGCCAGGAATAACCAATAATATCTTTGCACCTCTTCTTTTTAGTAGGAAAGATTTATTAGTTACTGGAAATAAGCTTGTCACGCTTAATATAGCTACGGCTTCACTTGGTACCAATATTACGAGCAATATAAACTTAAGTTTTATAGATGAAATAGGCATACCGTTGCCAGGTGTTTATATAGACTACACCCTAAGGGCAGGTCAAAATTCAAATAAATTGTACTACAATAAAGGAACCGCCACTTCTAATAGTATCGCTTTAAGTCTAGGCGCCTCCATTAATTACATCGTTGAGCTTAATTTTAGTAAAGCCAGCTACATGTCTGTCTTAAATCAGTATGTTGTTAATGCTGCTCGAGATGTTGCTTCCAGTGTAATGCTTAAGAAAGCCCCTTACTTAATTTCTGGAAAGCTTACAGAAGAGAGTGGTATCGGCACAAAGAATATTCAGGTTATTTGTATCGACAGCAGTAGGGCGAGTGAAATATTTAATTACATGACAAATACTCAAACTAATACTGGAGATATTTCTTTTGATATAAGCATGGTAACTACCGATATTAATGGCCTGTATTCCTTAAATGTTGCCACTGGTAACTGGATGTTGCTTTATCAATTTATTACCAATAGTGGCAATGGCATAAATCCTGTTTCGTTTAAAGATAGTGTTTCTGTCTCGGCTACAAATTCCAGTGTTGTCAGCGTCAATGCGCAGGTATCCATTCAGAATATAGCACCCGTCTTAAGTATCAGCCCATCTAATTATGCTATTTCCGAGAACGACAAATTAACCCTAACCATAAACGTCAGTGATGCGGGTGGCGACACGGTGCGAGTAACCATCAACAGTCCGCTAGACAGTGCGACCTACCAAGTAAACGGTAGTGGCACGATTGTGTACACGTATCAGTCGACCTACTTGGACGCAGGTTCCTACACCATTACGATTAGCGCGTCAGACTCTAGGCCAAGCGGCACTGTAGTTACGGCAGGTGCGCTAAGCATTGCGCCTGTGAACAGTTACACGATCACCGGCAATCCGAACTTGCAGATAATCGGAGTACCCGTAGGTACGCCCTTAAGTGCGCTAACCACAATGTATTGGGACAACGACGCCTTTGGGTACCTCACGGTAACCAGTAACTTCCAAGCAGGACAAGGGTATTGGGTAAGAGCGACCAACGATGTG
>CAIUUT010000157.1 GCA_903902445.1 uncultured Candidatus Marinamargulisbacteria bacterium | reverse complement strand
CTTAAAATATCGAAATGAAAATACCAAATTAATTTTCTTAACTATTATTTAGACTAGATTCCCGGTCGGTGCCGGGAATGACAATGCTTAATTATGACACAGCCTGAATGAAAGGTTTCTCCTTTAATTTCTTCCCTTTTTTCTAAAATAGCTCCAGCTGCAAGAATTAGTAGTTTAATTATTCCCCAACTCCAGTTAAAATAGTCTCATGAACTATAAAGAACACCTTGAGGCAATCTACGATAAAGCACTGGGTGACGAGCTTGTTAGTAGAGAAGAAGCTCTATTTATCATTAATACTCCTGATGAGCAGCTTGATACGTTGCTAGATTACACAAATCGTCTCAAACTAGAGAAAGTTGGCAATGAGGTTTTACTTTGTGGCATTGTTAACGCCAAGTCGGGTAAGTGTTCCGAAGATTGCTCCTTTTGTGCCCAATCGGCGCATCATAAGACCAAGGCTGAGGTTTACCCTTTACTAAGCAGTAAAGAGCTCTTAGATGCCTCCGATAAAGCCAAGGTTAATGGCGTGCAGTGCTTTTCCATAGTAACTTCTGGGAAGGGCGTTACTAGCGAACAGGACTTTTCAGTAATTAAGGATACCATTTCCTCGGTGGAGCAGCTAAACCGTTGTGCCTCTTTGGGAATACTAAGCAAAGCGCAGTTTCAAGAACTCAAAAAAGCAGGACTAAACAAATATCACCACAATTTGGAAACCGCGGAATCATTTTTCGCCAACATGTGTACCACGCATAGCTATGAGGAGCGGGTGGAAACCATAAAAGCCGCCAAAGAGGCTGGCCTCGAAGTTTGTTGTGGCGGGATATTTGGGATTGGGGAAAGTCTTGAACAACGCGTAGAGCTGGGGCTTGCCATTCGCGAATTAGACGTAGAGTCGGTGCCGATTAATATTGTGAATCCTATAGAAGGGACCAGAATATATAGCCAGATTGTCCCCATGAGACCTCAAGACATACTTAAGCTCATTGCTACATATCGTTTTTTACTACCTAGAAAGATTATCGGAGTCTTTGGTGGGCGAGAGCATAACCTCAAAGAGTGGCAACCGCAGATATTCCCAGCGGGTGCCAACGCCATACTATTGGGAAATTATCTAACGACTACAGGTAACGCCGCCGATGTAGACCTAGCCATGATAAAAGAAGCAGGATTAGTCCCCAAGTATAGTCATTAGGATTGACGTAAGCTAAAAGGCTTAATCTTGTAATTAGTAGAAAATACAAACCTTTTAGAGCTAACTTCAAACATTGCTCGTCTCAATAAGTATCATTTAAGCTTTGTTGCATGTGAGCGTAGCTTTAGTGCTTAACCACCTCCAAGCAACCCTCGCCCATTTTTGGGAGAGGGTGACACGCCAAAGCGTGTCGGGTGAGGGCGCCGCAAAAGCTCATAGACGGCTAAATCCACAATCTGAAATGAAGCCACAACCTCGACTTTTCAACTGTCTGAAGCCTAACTGCAGAGTTAAAATGTATTTTTTATTTGTGGGATATAGTGGTCGCTTGACGACCCGGGTAGGTTAAGTGCAATTGCAAAAAAATCATTTTATTACTCTGCGTTTGGCTGAGTTTTGAAAAGTCTTGATTTTTTTGCTTCGTTTTTTTATCAAGAAAAAAATGAAGATTGAATTTTACTTGTGCTTTTCCCAAAAGCCACCTAAAAAGTAATAACCTCAGCCCGACGCAGTAGCTCCTTGAGTTGCCTCTTCCAGCTGGCTTTCCCCACCTGTACGGCCAATTCCTCGGTGAGGTGCAGCGCCTGAGTTCCAGGTTGTCGGCGCAGCCCTTGCAAGCAAGAGGGGCAGTTGGTGATGACGCGCTGTCCCGTAAGCGTTTGCGCCTTTTTATCGCGCAAGGTTCCCGAAATATCGGGTCTACTAATCGCCATCGTTCCAGACTCGGAACAGCAGTGGGCGGTTGGGCTAAGCTTGTACTCGCCCATCTTCTTTAGGATACTACTGCCTTTACCGTCGAGCGAATCGTGACAGGGTGCGTGATAAAGTATTTTTTCCGACTCGGCGGTTTTAAACGCGAAGCCTTTACTAGCCAGATAGGCGACGGCATCCATTACGGGGGCATCGAAAGGTTCAGTGAGTTTAAGCGTGCTAAGTTGCTCTTTACAGGTTCCGCAAGTCACCACACAGGCCTCAAAAGTAATGTAGGAAAACATTTCGCGAATTTGTGCAAAAAGAATGGTGTTGCGCAGGTTGAGCAGTTCTCGTTTTTTCTTGTCGGAGTTAGCGTAATGAGGGTAGCCACAACACAGAAAACTTGGAGTTAAGATCACACGAATATTTTGCTTGAGCAGTAAGTAAATGGCGGCCTCTCCGATGGACGAATATAACCTCTCCGAACCGCAACCAGGGAAATACAGTACAGTGGCAATAGGAGGTGAGGCAGGGTTAAGCACCAACACTTGATTATCCTTGGTGGCAGGCAGTATGCTGCGCAAAGTATTAGGGGAGGGTGCGGCCATGGGTGATGACAATAATCCATATAGGTATAGAGACTTAAATCTTTTTAGAAAGGATAGTTTACTAACTACACTAGAGGCCAGACGTTGCGCAAGACTTCCCATTTGCAGAATCGTAAAACGAAACAGTTGGTTAAAGGCAGCAGAGGTGCTGGCTAAATAAATCATGGTAAGTTGCGTGAAAATAGCGGTACGTTTATACTTCATATTTTTGAGAATATCACGCTCGAGAAGGGTAACCACGGCAGTATCTATTTCTACGGGGCAGGGCTTGAGACACTTATGACACAAGGTGCAATGGTCGGCAATGTTGCCCAATAGTTTAAGCAGAGCAAAACTAGTGCTGCGGTTGCGCTGCACATCGTAGAGCAGTGCCTCAATTAATGCTCCAATGGCTAGGTTCTTGTTTCTCGGATGGTAAAACATTGTGCCTTGCGGATAGAACACACAGCAGTTGGCCTTACACTTTCCGCAACGAATACACTTCGATATTTTGCTGGCCAGTTGCTCGAGCGAACCGTGTCGCAATATTTTGGCTTCCAACTCCAGTAAGTTAAAAGACGGTGTATATAGATGCGCCAGTAGCGACTTATCGAGAAGCTTTTTGGGGTTAACCAAATCAAGCGGATCCACTATTTTTTTGTATTCGGCAAAACTCTCTAAGTCGGAGTCTGGTACATATTTTAACTTCGTAATGCCAATGCCATGTTCTCCGCTGACCACACCACCAATGCGAATGGTTTCTTCCATGACTCTATCGACAACCTTTTCAGCACGGCGCATCATTTGGAGATTGTTGGAATGTACGGGAATATTGACGTGAATATTGCCGTCACCCGCGTGCATGTGGGTGGCCACAATAATTTTTACAGATTGTTCTTGGCTAGCTATGGTTTTAAGCTGACCCGCCAGTTCGCCATAATTGGAAACAATACCCTCTATTTTACTCAGTGTCTGATTGAGAAGGGGCTCAATGCTTTCGCTGGTAGTCGCAAAGGTTGCGCTCGCTTGGTCGCATATTTGCTCGATAAGCTCGACCTTACTGGCGGTAAGTTCAAACTGGCTGGAAACTTTCTGAATATGGTTTTTTATAAGTGCCAATGTTTGTGTGGCGGTATAGACGTCACCTTCTCGATTTAGAGACACGGTAAAGCGACTAAAACTGGCCAATTTCTCAATGGGAATAACAATGTCTTCATTTAGCTTAAAGGCGTTGGTATGGGCAGAAATAGCCCCAAGGTTTTTACGATCTTGCCAAAAACGTTGGGCTTCCTCCTCGTCTTGGGCAACAAATACCTCTGTTTTAGAGTATTGTTTTACTATTTGCTGGATACGGTCAAGCCCAGACGTAATGTCTTGCAGGCTGTTGGCGGCCACGTCTATGAGCAGCACCGCTTGGGGCGAGCTATCACGGTCGGCTTTTACTCGGTAGCGAATGGCGCTGATATACTTGTCATCAAAGTGTTCCAAAGCAATGAGTACTTCATGTTGCGGATTTTGCTCAAAGGAACCCATGATTTGGGTAATCACTTCACTGGCTTCTTGCATGTCCTGCCCAAAAAACTCTAAGCAGAGGGTCTTCTGAATACTAAAACTTTTATATAAAATAAACTTAGCCGCTACAATGACGCCATCCGTACCTTCTTTTTGCATACCGGGAAGGCCTTGCAAGGTTTTGTTAGTGATGTCTTTCCAGAGCCCTTTTTTACGAATTTCTGACGCACTTAAGTTAATGCTACGCAGCAGCTGGTTGCCATTATAAATGTCGAAACGAACAACGTCGTCAGAATATATTTTATGTTGCGGATGTGCGTGGCGACGAATGGTCAGTAGTTCGCCATTAGGCATAACGATCTGATACTCAAGTAGGTTGTCGATGGCGGTCCCCCATAGTACGGCTTTTTTACCACCAGCATTTTCAGCTATATTGCCGCCAATGGTGCTTGCCCAAGCACTGGTAGGGTCTGTGGCAAACACAAATCCCTTTTCTTTGGCATAATCCATGGCGTCTTCCGTAATAACACCAGCTTGCACATGAAGCAGATGCAGTCCGTCGCTTTGTTCCAGTCCATAAATGGTATTGAGTCGTTCGGTATTTAACATGACGCAATTTTTAACGAGCGGAACGGCACCGCCGGTTAGCCCAGTTCCACCACCTCTGGGGATGAAGGGAAGCCTAAGTTTGTTTAATAGTTGCACACAAGCAGCAACTTGTTCTTCAGTACGCGGGTAAATAACCACCAGTGGGTTGAAGAGTCGCCAGTCGGTAGCATCAGTGGAATGACTAACGATATCGATCGGCATAAAGGAAATGTTTTCGCGCCCAATCAGACGTGAAAATTGACGGATGATGCTGCGTTGCAAGGTTGGAAAGTCGCGCAGTTCCTTCTTGAGCTCACGCAAGAGGCCTTTGCAGTCATTCAGAATGTCCAGAACATCGCTCTCCTTGCCGGCGTTGCGCTCGATGATGCTTAAATCGGCGGTCATCTGGCGCAGGGTGTGTTCACGCTTGGAGCTAATGTGCGCTAATTCGTAGAACAAGTAGGCGTTACGCTGTAGCATAAAGTATTCGCCCATAAAGCGCATAAGTAGCTTGGCCGAACGGCCGGTAACGCGTTTTTCACGTAGTCGTTCCAGCTTTTCCCAACTCTGTGCCCCGAGACAATGCTCGACAATGTGTTGGTCAAAAGTGGAGGTGTAATTGTAGGGTATTTCTCTATAATTCATGTCTGTAATATACCATAATCATAAATTTAAGCCCACGTACTTTCGCTAAAAATTTACAATTCAATAATTACACTCAACACAGCAAAAGCCTAAAGTGTGCCAAATTAATAGTATGAAACATAGACACTTAACCGACTTTTCAGCTGTTTGAAATGAGCTAAAAAACGTTACGTTCATACTTTCATTTTAAAAGATTATTATGAATAGGTGAAAAAATTACAACTATAGGATTTCAATAATCCCGCCACCGAGTACCGCATTATCTAAGTAAAAAACTATAGATTGCCCAGGCGTCACGGCTTTCATTGGCTCGTCGAACGTAACCAGTACGTTGCCGTTTGCTTGAGGCGTAAGCGTTGCTCCCGATAGATCACTGGCATAACGAATTTTCACCTGTACTTTGGTGACGTCGCTTAAAGTTTCAATCCTCTGCCAATTCACTTTTTTGGCGGTGCAGGTTCTGGCAAAAAGCTCTGTTTCAAGCCCCACAATAACCTGATTTTTTTTAGAGTCCAACTCGAGTACAAATAGAGGCTGCGTACTGGCAATTCCAAGGCCTTTGCGTTGTCCAATGGTGTAATAGATGATGCCTTTATGTTGTCCCAATACTTTTCCGCTACGGTCTACAATGTCTCCGGGAATGGGTTTGTCGGGGAAAAGAAAGGTGTAGTCGCCATTAATAAAATTCTGGCTTTCCGGTTTTTCTTCCAGCCCAAGGCCATAGTCACTGGCCAGTGCTTTAACGTCATTTTTTAACATGTTTCCCAGAGGAAATAAACACTGTGCCAGTTGTTGCTGCTTTAAGCCGTATAGAAAGTACGACTGGTCCTTTCTCTCATCAACAGCTCTACCAATGTAGTAGCGCGCAGTGGTTTCATCAAAGAGTAGTCGAGCATAGTGTCCTGTAGCAAATTGGTCAAAAACTAGGCCTTGAGCTCTGGCTTTGTCCATCAGGGTACCAAACTTAATGTTTTGGTTGCATTGCACGCAGGGATTTGGGGTTCTGCCTGCTGAATATTCCGCCACAAAGTAATCCAGCACACAACAGCTATATTCTTCGCTCACATTAAAGCTATAAAAGGGGATGCCCATCTTCTCGGCAAGTGCTTGTGCCTGTGCTACTTCTTCTGCAGCATCGGGTCCATAGCAGGCATCTCGCTTGGCTACGGGCATATTTTCAGGCAGTTTGCTTCTGTCGGCTTCGTCCCATACGTTCATAGTGGCGCCAATAACGTTGTGTCCTTGTTCTTTTAGTAGACGAGCGCAAAGGGTAGAGTCCACGCCGCCACTCATGCCCACCAGTATCGTTTTCTTATTATCCATTCACATTTCACCTTTCACTTCTCACTCATTGAGGTACCTATTATAGCAGAATTTTAAGTAGTGACAGGTTCCAAAGTTAAAAATTTGTATCTACTCAAATGGATTATGATATAATTAATAATTGTTATGAAAAAACTTAAATTATATTTAGATACGTCCATTATTAGCTTTCTATTTGCTGACGATGCACCAGAATTCTAAAAGATAACTATAGACTTCTTTGAAAATTATTTATCAAGATATATTGTTTATATTTCAGAGGTTGTCATCTTTGAATTAAACAAAACCAAGGATGAAAGTGAACGAAATAGATTTATTAATGTAATAAAAGAATATCCATTAATAATTAGCGGTCAAAACGAACAGGATGAAATAAGTCGTCTGGCAGATATGTATATTTCTCAGGGAATCATCCCTATGGAAAAGAGAGAAGATGCACTTCATTTAGCAATTTCGACAATTTTGGAATGTGATGTTCTTTTATCATGGAACTTTAAACATCTTGCCAATATTAATAAACAAGTATTAATTAATTCCATCAACGAGAAAGAGGGTTATTTAAAAAGACTTAATCTTTTAAGTCCATTAGAGGTGGTTTACGATGAAGAATAGTAATAGCTTAGCAGACAAGTCTTCTGGTGGGTATTTACGAAATATCGAAAAAGTATGGAAATTAAAGGAGCAAGCGTACCTAGAGACGAAAGATTTATCTTCCGTAAATTATTGGAAACATATTCATTCAGAAGTTACTGCGATAAATGGGAAACTGGATAAACAATAGTTTTCTTATTAT
>CAIUUT010000156.1 GCA_903902445.1 uncultured Candidatus Marinamargulisbacteria bacterium | reverse complement strand
TACGATAATTCAAAAATTGGCAACTCTAACGGTATAGAATTATTACTTGAGAAAAAAGGAGCTAAAGACTGGGGAGGATGGTTAAGTTATACATACTCAATAGCAAAGTATAAAGATAATAATTCTGATTGGTACTACTCAGACCATGATCAAACGCATACCTTAAGTCTCGCTGGCACTTTCCCCCTCTTCGATCATTATCAAGTGTTAACGAATTGGCTAATATCCTCAGGTAAGCCATATACAGAGATAACAGGTTCAACCTATGATTCAAGTAGAAGTGTCTATGTACCCATTAAAAATACAACCAACAGTAGCCGTCTTCCAGGTTATAATAATCTTACGATAACTATTGAGCAAGATAAACCCTTTTGGCCTCTGGATACGCTACATGGAAGTTCATATATAGGTGTTTCAAACCTACTTAATGCCAAGAATATTTACGGGTACTCTTGGAATGATGATTTTTCACAAAAAACAGAGCTTAAAATGTTGCCACTTATGATTATTTTTGGCACAAAACTGCAAATCAATTAAATATTGCCGATTTTCTAAGATTATTCAATTAAAATATACTTATTCATTAAAATTCTTTATTCTGATATGATAATATTCTGCCATGGAAAAACTAAATATATTTATTACTGGAGCAACTGGTTGCCTTGGACATTATTTAGTTGATATTCTTCGAGATAACGAAAAATACAATCTTTTTTTACTCATTCGTGATAAAAAAAACTGGAAATATGATTTTGAAAAAGTAAGCAATGCCACCATTCTATATGGGGACATGGAATGTATTGAGAAATTCTCTGCTTACCTCAATAAAACTCACTATTTAATTCATATCGCCACGTCTTGGTGCGGAAGTCAGAGCACAATAATTGACGGACCATTCAAAATGTTAGATTCTCTAGATTTAAGCATCGTAAAGAGGGTAATGTTTTTCTCAACAGCAAGCATTCTAGGTCGAGAAAATATTTTACTAAAAGAAGCACAGACTCTTGGAACAGGGTATATAAAAGACAAATATCTTAGCTATAACCTAATTAAACAATCAAAATATAAAGATTTAGTCATTCATATCTTTCCCACGGTTATAATCGGGGGAGATAAAACTCATCCATATACTCATATTGGTGAAGGACTTCTAAAATCTCAGAAAATGCTAAACTTGGCCAAGTATTTCTACATTGATCTAGGGTTTCACTACATACACGCTCAGGATATCGCAAAAATAATTGTTTTTTTAATGGAGAATAAGAATTCAAAACTTGATTACGTAGTGGGAAATGACTATATTTTACTAAAAGATTTTATTAAAGAGTTAGCGTCATATTTTGGGAAAAAACCGCTCTTACAAATAAAAATACCCACCCGTTTTATTAATTTCATAATTAAATTATTTAGGTTAAAAGTTGACCCTTGGGGGTACTTTTCACTAAATTATAGATTTTTTAAATATGATATAACCAGTTGCCATAGTTTAAAAATACCCACCCAGCTCGATAATTTAGAAAGTATAATGCAAAATTTAGAAGGGAGTAGTAAGTGATTAATTCCAATATCGTTCCAGACCATGTTTATGAGGAGATTTGCAAAAAAGAAAACATCGAAATAAATGAGTTAAAAAAGAATGTGGAAAAGGGATTTACCGCAATACTTTATAATCCAAATCACAAAAATGTTAAGCCCTTAGCAGTCGGTAAAGACATGTTGGTTAAAATGAATGCAAACATTGGAACATCACCAGGCTGTTCTGACCAAACCCTTGAAATTGAGAAATTAAGGCTTTGCGAACAATATGATGTAGACGCAGTAATGGATCTTTCCTTAGGTGAAAATATTCGTCAACTCAGGCAAAACATTATTAATAACACCTACATCCCCGTTGGTACTGTACCTATATATGAATTGTTTTATTATAATCAAGACCTGCAAGAGAATTTAATAGATAAATATTTGCAAATATTGGAAGAAAGTGGACAAGATGGGGTGGACTTTGTCGTCATTCACGCTGGTCTTCTAAGTAATCATCTAGAATTGGTAAAAAAGAGAATAATAAAAGTAACAAGTCGCGGTGGCTCATTTCTTTTAAAATGGATGAAAAAGTATAATAAGGAAAATTTTCTCTACACTCACTTCGATAAGATATTAGAAGTTTGCAAGAAATATAACATGACGATTTCCTTAGGTGACAGTATGAGACCAGGTACTATTATTGATGAAACTGACGAGGCGCAAATTGAAGAGCTCATAAATATCGGAAAACTTGTACTCAGAGCTAGAGAAGCTGGTGTCCAAACGATGGTAGAAGGTCCAGGCCATATTCCTTATCATAAGATTGCACTCAATATTGAATTGGAGAAAAAACACTGCCACGGAGCTCCCTTTTATGTTTTAGGACCGCTCGTTACCGACATCGCACCGGGCTATGATCACATAACAGCTGCCATTGGGGCCACTCTTGCAGCGGTAAGTGGAGCCGATTTTCTTTGTTACGTAACTCCATCAGAGCACTTAGCGCTTCCCAACATTGCCGATGTAAAAGAGGGGATTATGGCTTTCAAAATTGCTGCTCATGCTGCCGATCTAACACGAGGAAAAAATATAGATAGAGACAGAAATATGTCCATAGCTAGAGCCAATCTAGACTGGGAAGGTCAAAGAAAATATTCGCTGGATCCGACCTCCTTCGATAAATATCAAAGGAAGAAACCCTCTGAATTAAATGCATGTACGATGTGTGGAGATTTTTGCGCCTTAAAATAATCCTAAAGGTTAATATTTTCAGAAAAATGATCAAACCCTTTCACTAAGGGAGTGATGGTTTTATCACTGTTTACTTGTAAATATTCTTTTTTGCTACAAATTTCTCCTACTACCGTCAATGGAGTATTAAAGGTGAATTCACTTTGCAGTTCAGGCCAATTTTTTTTAGAAACCGTAAACATCAATTCATAATCCTCACCACCACGCAAAGCACAATTTTCAAGAGTCTGGCCAATTAGACCTTCGTATTTTCGTGCTTTTGCTATTACAGGAATTCTAGTTGTATCGATAATAACGCCACGTTTACTATCCTTAGCTAAATGCTTGGCTTCAGAAGCTATTCCATCACTAATATCGATCATAGATGAGGCAAACTTCCTAATAATTTGTGCTTCATCAACCCGAGCTTTAGGATGAGAAAAACGATTAAAAAGGTAATGGGGTGGAGTGATCTTTTTATTTAACAACAACCTTGCGACGCAAGCGCTTCCAATATCCCCAGTAACAACGACTAAATCCCCAGTCTTTGCCGTACTTCTATAAATCACAGAACTCTTGGCTTCACCAAATAAACTGGCGGTGAGAGATACCGTCCTCCCATGTGTAATATTTCCGCCTAATAGCGAAATCTTGTAGTGATTACACACACTCTTTATCCCCAAATATAACTTTCTTGTCCAATCAGGAGAAGTTTTACTATCAAGCACCAAAGAAACAAATAAAAAAGTGGGTGTGCCGCCCATAGCAGCAATATCAGATACATTACTTTCAATAAAGCGAATACCAATTTGTTGTGGGGTAAACCATTCCTTAATAAAATGATCACCCTCTACCATAGTATCCGTTGTAAACAACCGTAAAGTGTCATTTTCCTTCCAAACAGCACAATCATCTCCAATTCCTTTAACAACTTGGCCATGATAGGTCTTAAATCCAGCGGTGATATGACTAATTAAGTTAAACTCGTTCAATTGTTAATTGTATTCAGCATTTATCTTTACATAATCATAAGATAAATCGCAGGTCCAACCTGTAAAGTTATATTTTCCAATATTTAAGTCTAACGTTATTTTAAGTTCACTGTTCTTCATATATTTATCCAATATATCCTTACTTAAACCAGTAATCGCACCTGCCTTCACAACCAAGTGTTCTCCCAGAAATAAGTCAACTTTTTCTGGCACTAAATTGGACTCAATTTTCCCAGCGCAGCAAAGAATTCTTCCAAAATTTGGGTTTTCTCCAAATAAAGCGGTCTTAACCAAGGGAGAGTTGGCAATTGCATAAAATATTTCCCGAGCTTCTGTATGATGTGTAGCATTTTTAATCTCTATTTCTACAAACTTCGTTAATCCCTCACCATCTTTTACAATTTCCTTGGCTAAATTAACTGCCACTGCGTTAACTGTTTCCTGAAAAAGTGGCAAATCAGAGCTTGCTATTTTTACCCCTTTATTACTCGCCATGATTACCAAAGTGTCGTTGGTTGAAGCATCTCCGTCAACTGTCATGGCATTAAATGACTTATCAGTAGCCTCTTGAATAACGTCTCTAAGTGTCTTAGAGTCTATAACTGCATCCGTCAAAATAAAGGAAAACATCGTCGCCATATTGGGAGCCATCATGCCACTACCTTTGGCAATTCCCAAAAATGAAACGTCTTTACCTTGAAGCGTTATTTTCCTATTTACAACCTTAGTTTTAGTGTCGGTAGTTAAGATAGCTTCACTAAATAATTTACAATCTGGCGCTAAATCAGCAACAAGCTTTGGAATACCGTTATTTATTATTTCCACTGGCAAGTACTTACCAATAATTCCTGTTGATAATGACAGTGATTCCTCTTTACTTGTGTTTATTTGCTTCCCTAGACTATCCAATAAATATTCAATATCCTGATAACCTTTAAACCCAGTTAGAGCATTTGCATTTCCACTATTAGTAAGAATGGCTTTTATCATATTTTGCTTCTTTAATATATCCCGAGTGTACGTCACACTCGGAGAACAAAACTTATTTTTTGTTGTCACAGCGGCAAAGGTAGCACCTTCGGGACAAGATATTAACCCCAAATCCAGTTTATCCTTTTTTATACCGCAATTTATTCCAGAAAACAAAAAGCCATTAATACTAAACATTTTGCACCTCTTTTATTATTGTATTTATCAATCCACCATTAATGTATAAATTATAGAAATATTTTTTTGTTGGCTTAACCTTAATTCCAAGCAGCTTTGTGTGATTCTGAATAAACCCAAGTCTAAGGTTAATCGACAACTCATCGCCATCATCTATATAGTCAGTATTAGCATATAAGCAAAGTAAGCCAATATTAAAAGCGTTCTTATAAAAACCAGAAAAAAACGATTTAGCAATTACTGCTTTTACACCATGCCGATAAAGAGAAAAAGCGGGTAGTTCCTTAGAGGAAGCAAATCCAAAATTTTCATCAGCCACTAAAATGTTTTTGGAGAAAACATCATCGATGAAGGTAGGCATCTTTTTCTCAAAAGGTATGGTCTTGCTAATATTGTGGTAAGATTCTGTAAAATCGTTACTAACAATGTCCTTAGCAGAAATCAAACCTTCAATTTTTAAGGCTATTCCATCAATAAGTTCTTTTTTATTCTCTATCAATTTATCTTCCTGTCCTATCCTTCAATACTTCGTACTAATTGATTTAATGTAGTAATTTCACCTTTAATAGCCGTTGCCACAGCTGTATCGATGGAACAATTATAAAAATCCTTAATAATTTCTCTGACTTGAACCGATAAATCATTATATCCTGTTGCTAAAATCTTTTCACCTGCTACGGGGATAATATCGTTAATTGCAGAGCACAAACCGGTAGCAGGGGTAATTAAAGTACAACCTGCTTCAATAATAGGTCTAATATAGTCTTTTACAACTGCTTGCTCCAAGATTTTAGTAGAAGCAGGGATAATGTATGTAGGTACACTAACTTTGTGCTTTGATAAAATCTTTGCTAGGAATTCAAGGTCGTCAAGTAATCCACCGACACTGTTGCCAATATAAACTTTATCTATTTTTTCTCCACTTATTTCTGTAACCTCAGAGATGTATCCATTAACATCAATTAGGGGAGTGGTTTTTGATAAATCAAAATTAAATATTTTACTATACTCAGCATCTGCATCTGGATAAACTCCATTTTTCAAATTATTAAACTGGGGGAGGGGAGGAAACATAAAAGCAGCCCTATTCATGGTGTAGTGATGCAAAGAGAGTGTAAATAGGTCATTGGCGGTAAGTTTTGGCAATAATGCTCCTGAAAACTCTATAAGATAAGGTCGATGTTGGGTGAGGGAAGATAACTCTTTTTTCAATAATAATGCAATATTCTTACCATTTATATTTGGCTGAATGGTTCCCTCTAAGTTAACCTTAATAATTTCAGGTATTAAGTAGTCATGGTAACCAGTGGTTATACTCTTAAATAAATCCTGTATTCCCGAGCTAATATTCAGATTATTAAGTGGGGCAAAAAAGTTAACCGTAGAATCCCGAACAAGAAATGTACTGCCAGAAGCTATTTTGTTTAATTCCAGTAGATTTATATTCCATATACCTTTATGGTTTTCAAGGACTTGAAAGTTATACTTCTTAGCATAATCTATTATCTTCCTTTGATTAATACTGTAATTCTGCTCATATTGGTAATGGAAATTAGTTAACGCTACATATATATTCTTATGAACAGGTTTAATCTTGGTGTACTCTAATAACTCAAAAATAGGCATGACACAATTATCAGGCAATAAAAGATTGTCAATTCTTATGGAAATAACTTCATCAGAAACTACATTCTCCGCATTTGAGGAATGTTGTTTGATTATTTTTTCAAAAATAGTTCCCTTCATGCTATCACAGATTATATCACATCTTTTTTGATAGCATTATTGATTATTAATGTTATTTTATATAGTATATGAAATAGTATTAATAAGTGGGGAAACTCTTGAAATTCAGGTCCATACACATCGTATTTTTCTCTATTCTTTTCCAACTTTCCTGTGGAGTCGAGTACTCAAGCATAATAAACCTAAATTTTCTCACAGGTTATAGTAGCGCTATCGACGTCAAAACGGCGCTTCAAATAGATAAATCTTATTATCAAATAAATGCCAAAATGGCTTCGGATTCAATGACCTTAAAATTTTGTTTAGATACTAATGGAACCAGCAACATAGTACCCAACGACTTTATTTACAATTTATATATTAATACTGATGGTTTACTTATTGGCAAACAGTTAATGCCTTTTGGAAGTTTCAATAACTATTCCATTTCTGATACTTTTTCTCGCTATTTTGAAGAAACAAATCGATTGGGGTTAACATACTCAGCACTATTTTTTGGTATCCTTAAACTTAATACCTCCGTTTTCAACAATTCCTTGGGCGATTCCTTAAGTGGAACGGCTACAAAAGTAACAATGACTCCGCGTGAGGGTATTATTTTTCAGCAATCTATTCTTTACGATCAAGAAAAAGATAATCAAGGACAAACAATTATTAAACTAGACGTAAATGCCATGACAAATATTGACTTAAAGTTTGCCAAATTTGACACTGAAATTTATCGCTCAATTCTAGGTAATAACAAAGGATCTTTGGTTCTAAATTGCGGTTTATTACTTGATTTAAATAACGGGTATTCGCTCAGTTTGCGTGCAGATATTGCTAACTCAATGGCAGAAAGCATAATTAATAAGAGAGCTCTATATTTAATGGGCATTAATTTCCCGTGTTCTCCCCAACTAAATTACTATATTGAATTTTCTTATATTGTTAAACCAGCAATTGTAGCTGCTAATGATTCCCTAAATCTCTTAGTAAAAGCGGCTTTCCAATTTTAAGCGAATGCAATAGTATTAATATTATGTTTAATTTCCCCTATAAAAAGAAAAAACTTGGTTTGGCATTAAGTGGTGGAAGTGTTAGAGGCTATGCGCATTTAGGCATACTAAAGGTAATTGAAGAACATAATATCAAAGTTGATTATATCGCAGGAACTAGCGTAGGAGCCATTTTAGGGGCTTTGTATGCACAAGGCATGTCGGTAAAAGAGATTATTTCCATTACTACAAAAATTAAATGGAGAAATATTTTAAAACTCCCTTTAAATATAAGCGGAGTAAGCAGCAGTGAAACAATTGAAAAAATGATAAAAAGATTTATTAAACATGACAGTTTTGATAACTTAGCAATCCCTCTGGTAGTTGTAGCCAGCGACATTGCCGCTGCCCAGAAAAAAATAATTAATACCGGCAGCCTATCATTTGCGATAAGAGTAAGCTCAAGCTTCCCTGGTATATATTCTCCTGTTAAACTTGGAGATCAGCTGCTTTGCGATGGTGGAGTTTTTTGCAATTTACCAGTCGATGAAGCTAAAGACATGGGGGCTGATATTGTTGTCGGGATTAATGTGTTGCCTGAGTGTCAGCTTCCCTTAGAAGAATACAATATGCTTGATATTATGGACAGATCCATTGACTTACTCATTAAACAGCAACCCCTATCCAAAAACTGTAATTTGCAAATTTGTCCCATTAAAACCCAAATTGGCTCACTTGATATTGATAAAAAACATGACTTAATTGATATGGGAGTTAAAGCAGCCAATGAAGAATTGCTGCCTTTCTTAAAGCATCATTTACTTATTTAACTTAATATAAGTAGTATTCCGTCCTTGGCCAGTTTTAGCTATTAAACCTCTCCCAAGCAAGTCCGTTAACTCAATGTGTGCTGTTTTGTGAGAAACCTTATATAGTTCACGAAATTTTCGGTTTGTAATTTCACCATTTACTTTAATAAATGCAAGTGTTTGCTCTTGTCTAGAGTTTATCTTTGTGACCTTCTCTTGACCAACAATGGTGAAAATGTCTTCCTTGGTTACTTTCTTTGCTTCCATTCCATTGCGGTAATAAAACTTGCTTCTGTAGGAGTAGGGCTTATTAATCCCTTCTGGAATTTTAATTAGAATCACCGTTTTATCTAGCCTCGGTGTTTCTTCTACACCAATGGATATCGGTGGATCGATTTTCGCAATTGCAGCTTCGATAAAATTCGCTGAAATATTACTACCAATTAAATGATCACACTTATCATCAATCCCTATAATAATTCTCCCACCGTTATTATTTAAAAAAGAAATAATATGCTTTAAAAGATGCTCTGCAGACTCAACTCCGTTAAGGAATTCAATATTTTGTCCTTCACCTTGTCGCAAACAATCAATGATTTCTTTCCAACTCATAATGAAATAGTATAACAGCAAAGCACCAAATCAGTAAATTGTTCACTGAATAATGGATAAATGAAATATTGCCAAAATATAATGTTAAAAATATTATGTCAACCCAAAGTAGAAATGTCACCTTTTGTGCAAAGTAGAAATGTCACTTTTTGATAAATTAAGCAATTTGTTTTTTCAATAACATAAGTTGATAAGAACGTTTTTTATAAGGATGAGAATTTGGTGGTGCATGCTG
>CAIUUT010000155.1 GCA_903902445.1 uncultured Candidatus Marinamargulisbacteria bacterium | reverse complement strand
CCCGAGAGGCTTAAGAGATCCAGCTTTTTTTGATTTAGAAAATAGGAGCCTGCATAGCTAAAATTACTGAAGGGCGAAAGGGCTGTTGAGAAATTGTAAATATTTGACCCAGCTGGGTAAGGAGAAGAGCCGAGGGGCATAAAATTGTCATCAATTTTAACAAAGGAGAATTGAGAGTTGGAAAAACTGTTTGCATAATTGGTTTTTAAATTAAGGGCGGTACCTTCTTTAATAACTTTTTTTAAATTCTCACCCGATTCAGTGGTGTAATACGCGTACTTAACGTAGACGTCATCGGAGGGGGAAGGGTTTAAATTTATAAAGGTAATCTTACCTGTTTGATAGTTAATATAATAATTCTCGTTTTTTAAAGCGTTGGGTTGCCCATTTATAAATACAACATCTGAGTTCTCTACAATATTGGCGTTGGATAAACTATAGGTAAAGCCGTATTGCCCATTGGGGGGAGGAGAAAGGTAGCTGGTGGTTGTCTGGTAGCTTCTGGAGTACTCCTTAGCTGTTTTGGAAATATCTACCGATAGGTCAAAATCTTTGGCAATGTTTTGCTGATAGGCTACCTCAAACTGTTCATGGGAAATGTCACCTGGGTCTGGAATGTTGGATTTGTTATATTTGTACGCTATTCTAAACTGGTCATAGGCCGTCAGGGTATCGGGAACCCCATGATTCCCTTCGTTGTCACTATAGCGGTTAAGTAAGGTTAAGTAAAATTGTCCTGGCACAACGGTGTCTTCCTTATAGGAGACTAGGTAATCTTTCCCATAAACTAGGGTCTGGAAAGTGGCTTGGGCAATTTGTTTATACTCGACAACAATGGTGCTGTTGGTTCGGTCATACTTTACGGGTTGGTCTGTTTTTGATAAGAGGCGGTGGGCACTATAATTTAGATTATTCATTAAAACGGTTGTGCTTTCCATTTCTGAGGTTGACCCCGTGAAATACCATACTGAGGGGCCATATTCTTTGTAGTAGTAATAGGACGCAAAGGTGGAGTAGTTGCCGGAGCTGGAAATCGAAATGCCAGCTAAGCTATTTATAGTTATTGTTCCACGATATAAATCAATCGACATATTTAGAGAAGAAACGGGTTGGTTATTAATAACAACCGCCAGACTATCGGGAACAATGGGCCAGTTGGTGAGCGTTAAGACCAACGTGTTGTTGTTTAGGGTGGTTGAGTTAAAGGTGTCAGATGCCATTTTAGTGTTAATGTCTTTTTGGGCTTTAGCATATTGCCTAAAATATCCAAATTGCATTTTATACTTTTGGCTTACATCATCAGGACTAAGTGAAACCTGAGAAAGAACGGCTTGCTGGTAGTTTATAACAATTTTTGAGGTTTGGGGAATGGAATAAAGAAAGAATATTTTCCCTGTATTATAATCGATTTTATAATCCACATCTTTTTTAAAAGCTATATCTTGGACCTTAATCTCTTCGCTATATTCTATAATGGGTTTGCTGGTTAAATAATATACGCTTTGCTTATCGGTTCCGTAAAAGGAGTCGTAGCGTTTTATGTTTTGAGGGGTTTGGTAAATGATGTTTAAGCTCGTAACAAGCGGAGTTACTAGAAGTAGACGACCGTCTGAATAGTGAATATAGTAGTCCTTGTTATGGACTAATTGAATATTTCCCGCAAAAACCTTTTCTGAGCCAACTTTAATAGGCTTGTGACTGAGCAGCATGGATTTATTGGAGCTGACGACAAAATAGCTGTCCTTTACCTCTTCATAAACCGGTTTAGTCTGAGTGTCGGGCAGTGGGGCATATTCTCCTGAAATACCAAGAAAGTTGACATGACTGGCAATGGGAATAAACTCTTCAATGGGGTTGGTGTAGTCGTAGAAAAACGAAAGATTGTCTTGGCTATTTTTTGGGGTTTTAAAAATTACTTTTCCTTCAAAGTAGCTGACTTGGTAATCGACGTTTTCTACTAGCTGTACATTGTTTACCAAAACCTTTAAGGAGCCTTCAAGAACAGGCTTATTTCTCAGGGGGTACTCGGAGGCACCACTACCTGTTCGAGTGAAAACATCCGTCTGACTTTTGGATTGACCAAACCCAAAGTTATATTTAAAAGAACCCTCTTGGCCAAGAACAGAAATGCCGTCAATCATTTTGCTGATATTAGAAAAGGCTCCCACCGTGTAGGTTTTGGAAAGTGTTCCAAAGTTGATGTAGGTTTTGCGGATTCGCAGACTTACATCTGTTTTCTGGGGCATATTGGGTTCTTGCACAATGTTGTAATTTACTTCAGCGTCTTCATTTATTTTGGCTTGTAAAAGCAGGTTAAAGCGCGATTCAATTTGGAAATCTACTTCTTTAATCTTGCCTAGTAAATTGATGTAGGTGGCATCCTTGACCGCACTTTCACGATTGCCATTAACCTTTAGAGAGTACATTTTTACTTCACCAAAGCCACTCATGTAGGGAGTTATTTTTACTTCTTCTTTTTTTGTTTCGTATTGATCCCAACTAAAATCACGCCATAAATCGTTGGTGGTAATTTTTTCATTAATAAAGTCTTCCTCATCAGTGATCGGCTTCAATTTATAGTCCTTGCTTCCAAGTGGTGCGACGTCGTTTTTCTTGAACAGAAACTTCAAAGGTTTGAACTCAACTTCTGGGGCGATGGTGGTGACGGTGTTGTACGGTAAAGAAATGAAGTCTAAGGTAGAGGCGGTGTTCGGGGAGCCAAGTGCTACTTGTTCCTGCGAGGTGGGTATATAGAAGGTGTTGTTCGAGATGAGGACAGAAAGCTCCTTGAGATTTTCGCTGGAAATTTGGCTAAAGAGCTCTTCTACATTAAGTGTCGTTTCTGCAAGAGCGTCTTGGGTGTTAAGGGAACTAATATTTTCTGTAGTACTCGAAAAAGCAAGACTTAACCAAAGGAATAAAAAAATGCAAAGGAATTTATTAAACATATCTATGCTCTTTTGATTGGCCGTTTTGCCAATTATTAGAAATAATTACCAAGAGGCTCGGTAAGGTCATTAATTGAGACAACTTTATTATTATTAAACTCCCCACTTACAATTGTTATGTTTTTTTTAGAAATTTTCAATTGTTTTGCTAGTATCTCGATGATTTTTTTATTGGCTTTCCCTTTTTCGGGAACAATTGTAACTTTTATCTTAAGAGAACCATCTGCCTCTAGAATTATTTCCTGTTTTTTTGCATTGGTTATAACCTTTATATTGACGAGGGGCAATTTAGATATTTAAGAAAATTTTAAATATGGGTTCTATGAGATATATAATAATGACAAGGCAGATGATGGGCGAAAAGTCGAAGTCTACCCTAAAGATATTTTTGAAGGGCATTATTAATGGCTCAGAGATGGTGTTTATGGCCCAAAGAACCTTATTTCTCCTGACCTTAATGGCTACGCTTGAGAAGAGAATAAAGTTTGATATTAAGCGCAAAATGAGCACAAAATAAATTACTTTAAAAATAAGCGCTATAATGGACATGGTTATAAGAATATCCTAAATAGTATGGATTTAAGGATAGGGTCAAGAACAAAAAAGGCAACCATGGGGGATAAGTCTAAGCCGTTAAAATTTAAAGGGAGCGAGCGGAATAAGTCTAGGTAGGGGTCGGTAATCTTGTAAACAAAATCTACTAAGGGGTGTTTGGCGTTATGGGGAATCCAAGACAGAACAATCCGAAACACCAGCACAATTTCATAGAATTGTAGTAAGTAATTTAGAACAGTCGGTATACTAAACATAATTATTTTTTACCCCCTAATTCCTCGGCTCTTTTTTTGGCAGCCAGAATGGTATCGCTTATTATATCAGATACGCTGGAGCTTTTCAAAACCTTAAGCGCTGCTTCAGTAGTGCCACCCTTGGAGGTAACCATTTTTATGAGTTCCTGTGGTGTTTTATCCGTACTTAAGAGCATTTTGGCAGAGCCGAGCATTGTCTGGCAAACGAGTTTTAGCGCCTCTTGGTAATTTACACCGAGAGCGTGTGCCTCTTGGGCAAAGACGTCCGCGATATAGTAAAAGTAAGCTGGCCCACTGCCGCTCAGGGCGGTAACCGAATTTATTAATTGCTCCTTAACGGTAAGCACTTCTCCTACTTGCTTAAAGAGATTGGAGACTACTTTCTTGTCAGAGGCCTTGCAGTTGCTAGAAAAGCTAAGACCACTCATGCCTTCATTGATGAGGCAGGGCGTGTTGGGCATGACACGAATGATTTTGCTTTCAGGAAAATATTTTTTGAAATAATCGATGCTAATGCCTGCTATTATGGAGACGATAAGGGTTTTAGCGCTCAGAGATTTTGAAAGGGTTTCTACGATTTCCGGTACGGTTTGCGGCTTAATCGCCAAAATGCAAATATCATAAGCGTTTAGCTGCTCGTAACTGGCCAAGCAATTTATTTTATAGGTTTGGCTAATGTAGGTTTTGCGCTCCTGACTGCTTTCCATAAACCCTATGTTTTGTGCCGGTATATAGGTAAGAGCTCCTTTAATGAGCGCTTCACCCATATTTCCCGCACCAACAAATCCGATCGTAACGTTACTCATTAATTGTTGTTAATTAGATTAACGACTATTTCTTCGTTAGCGTTATTTTTCTCACTCATATCCATTTTTTCATTGTCTTCATTGATGGTAGTTTTTTCTGGAGTTAAAAGAATTAAATTTTCTGCCAGCTTTGCCATGTGGCCGCTTAGAGAATAGATAGTTCCAGAAATAAAGTCCATAAAGCGCTTTGAGCTCATTTTGTCTAAGTATTGAAAATTAATGATCATCGACGTTTCTTCTTTTAAAAGATTGGCTACATTGAGGGCGTCGGAATATTTTTTGGGAGAAATGATTCTAATTTCTGCTAAACCTTTTTTGAAGTAGGGTAAACTGATGGAATTATTGGTATGGCTTGTGGTTTTTCTGGCACTGGGAGAAGACGGAATGTTTGCTACACCTTCTTCGAGGCCTAATAATACTCTGAACTTGTTCATTAAATTTTTTTCTGTTTTCATGATGCTTTTACTCCTTTTAAAAATAAGATTGTCCCTAATCTAATCATATTAGAGCCTTCGGCTAGTGCAATTTTGAAGTCATTGCTCATGCCCATTGATAAATACTTGTATCCGACACCTCCTGTTTTAATTTGTTCCGCTAAAATTTTTAAGGACGAAAAAATAGTATGTAGGGCTTTTTCATCCTGTGTGTTGGGGGCCATAGTCATATAGCCCACAAAATTTAGATTTTCATACTGCGTAACGCTTTGAATGTTTTGCATAACTTCCTGAGCCGTGAACCCGTGCTTTGACGATTCGCCGGAGATATTGATTTCCAGAAGAACAGAGGGTTTGCGGTTTAGCTCTTTGGCATATTTGTCGATTAGGGCTAAAGTCTCCCAATCGTCCACAGAATGGATAAAGCTAAAGTACGCTACGATCTTCTTTATTTTGTTTTTTTGGATGGAGCCGATATAGTGCCAGATTAAGCTTGGGTTGGTACTTAAGGCGTCGATTTTAGGCAGCGCGTTTTGTAGCCTGTTCTCTCCCAAATGGATTAGCCCAGCGCTAATAGCTGCTTGAGTTTCTTCTAAATCCAAAGTTTTGGTAACCCCGACTAAAATGACTTCAGGCGTGACCTTATTTTGGGAAATAGTTTCCCTTATGGTTTCAATATTATGTATAAATGACATGTTCCCCCCGTACAAAAACCCCTGTGATATTTAATTATAAAGGTTTGCTGGTATAAATCAAACGTACAACTGTACTATAACTATTATATTTACCATATATATAGTAGGGTGATAATTTGTTGCGGGAATATTCCACTGTATCTAGTGGGAAAAGTTGTGTTAATTATAGTGTTCTTCTAGCGGTGGACTGTACTAGGAAGCTTGAGAAAGTTTTTTCTAAAATTCGTTAAAGCAAGCCTATCATATTGCTTGGTTCTTCTGCTGGCGGATCAAGCAGCATATTGACCGTCTCCACAAGAGAGTTAACTTTATAATCATGTTCTTCTAAGTTACTTTTAATTTCTTCTCGGGTTAAAGCAACCATAAAATAGTCAGGGAAACTTTCTACAAAATGAAGGATTGATAGTTGTCAATATTTACTGTTGTGTATTGAGATAGCGGATAGTTGTAGAGCCATGAAGCAGGGGCTTTAGGGCTTTTTGTGTTGAATTTAAACTCAAAGCCGTAAAGTGTTCCCTCTGTTTCCTCCACGTAATCGAGCTCGGCTCCAGTATGGGTGCGCCAGAAATAGCGGCTTGCATGAGATTCTTCGTAGGACCGTTTCTTCCAGCGCTCAGTGATGAGGAAATTTTCCCACATAGAGCCAGAGTCATTGCGCAACTTTATTGGTTTGAAGTTGTCAATTATTGAATTGCGAATACCCAGGTCGAAGAAATAGACTTTATCCTTTTTTGAGACTTCTTTTCTAAGGTTTCGGCTAAAGCCAGACAAACGGAAAACAATAAATGATTTTTCAAGGATATCAAGGTAGCTGTTAACCGTGTCTTTACCGATTTCAAGCTGTCTGGCGATTTCAGAAAGTGAAACTTCTGACCCAATTTGAAAAGCTAAGAGTTGAAGTAAATGCCTGATTTTGTTTTTATGTTTAAGATTTAGCAAATCAAGGACATCTTTGTATAGATAGGACGAGGCAAGTTCATTGAGATGATGCTGTTTATCCTTGAGGTTCTCAAGGGAAAATACCTCTGGATATAGCCCGTAGATTAGGACGGATTCAAGTAGTGAGTTAAGCTCAAAAGGGTTATAGTGAGCATGGAGTTCTTTGAAAGCGAGTGGGTACATTGTGAAAGTTTTAGTCCGTCCCGTGAGGGGTTCTTTAATTTTGTTAGCAAGTTCAAACGAGGAAGAGCCAGTAACAATGATTTTTAAAGAAGGAAACTGGTCATGAAGAATCTTTAAGTTAATGCCGATTTCTGGCACGCGCTGGGCCTCATCAATAAAAAGGATGTCATAACCAGAAACTAGAGCTTTCATTTTTTGAGAATCTCGACTGGAAAGTACCTCAAGGTATCTTTGTTCATCAGCGTTTATGCGCAGAATTCGCTTTTGCATAGAATCGAGGATTGTGCTAACAAGGGTTGTTTTTCCAACTTGTCTAGCCCCGTATAAAATGACGATTTTGTTGGTATTGATAAGCGCTTCTGTTATGGTTTTAGATAAGCTTCGTGTGATCATTATGGCTCCATTATAGCGCCATTTCGGCTAGTGGACAAGCGCAAATGGCGTTATTTCCGCCAATACATGTCATTTTGACGGTCTTTTGCTATCTAATTTTGGGGCTGAGCTCTCTAGCTTTAGATATTGGCCCACTTAGGGAAGGGGGCGGTGAATTCCACTACTTTATGGGTTTCTGGGTGGGTAAAGGAAAGGCAGTAGGCATGAAGAAGCTGGTGGTCACCGCTCTTCTTACTGTAGAGACCGTCGCCCACTATAGGGTAGCCTAGATGGCTTAAATGTACCCTGATTTGGTGCGTTCGTCCCGTGTAGAGCGCTATGTCGAGAAGTGACTTTTCATTAGCTTCTTTGAGGACGGTATAGTCGGTCCGTGCGTACTTGCCGCGAGTGGCATCGACCACGAACTTCTGGTAGTTGTTTAGGTGTCGGGCAATGGGTAGCTCGATGGAGCCTTGCTGCTCCTTCAGGTAGCCGTACACCAGCGCTACATATTTTTTAGTAACCAGCCTGTTCTTGAAATCGTCAGCCAGTTTGTTGTGCGTATTGTTATTTTTTGCCACCACAATTAAGCCAGAGGTGTCTTTATCTAGTCGGTGAATAATTCCTGGACGCTCCATACCACCGATGCTGGAGAGGTTCTTATTGTAATAGAGCAGCGCATTCACCAAGGTGTTTGTTTTGTTTCCCGCACCTGGATGTACCGTAAGCCCCGCAGGTTTATTTATAACCAGCAGACTGTTGTCTTCGTAGACAATGTCTAAGTCTATTTTGGTGGGTGCAAGGTCGAGTGGCTCTACGCTTAAGTCGTAGGTGATGATCTCGCCTTCTCTAAGTAGCAGACTGGGTTTAGCCAGTTTTCCGTTGACCAAGATCTTATCTTCGGAACACTGGTTTTTTATAAAAGAGCGACTAACCGCCAAGGCTTCGCTTAAATATATATCTACCCGTTTTGACTCTGTTTCGTTGAAGGTTATTTGCATTACTGGCTGACTTCTTTTTTTGGAAAGAAAAGGGAAAAGAGGAGAAGTGCTATGCCGATATTTATAAAGACGTCGGCCAAGTTGAAGGTGGGAATGGTTAAGAGATTTAGAAAGTCTCGGACATACCCCAGCAGTACTCGGTCGAGTAAGTTGCCAAGGCCGCCTGCCATAATAAATACGAAGGCTAATTTTTGCCAAGAAGAATTGCCGAAAATTTGTTTACGAAAGAAAAACAAGGCTAGGAGTAGAAGGCAGTTAAAAAGAATAATCAGGTAGGTGCTCTCGTTGAATAAGCCAAAGGCTATTCCTGTGTTTTGCGAGAGGATTTCAGGACGCAAGTGAGCAAATATATACTTGCTCACTTGGTCTAAAATTAATAAAAGTAAGAAAAGAAAATTGTTCACTATTTGTCTAAAAGAGCCGCAATCCCTGGAAGGACTTTTCCTTCGAGGAGCTCCAAAGAGGCTCCTCCACCAGTGGAGATATGGGTCATCTTGTCGGCTACGCCCGATTTGTTTACGGCTGAAACGCTGTCGCCACCACCAATAATTGTGGTGCAGTCGGGAAGCTTGGCAATAGCATTAGCTATAGCCATAGTGCCTTTGGCGAATTTTTCAAATTCGAAAACGCCGAGAGGTCCGTTCCAAAAAACGGTTTTTGCTCCATTTAAGGCGCCTTCAAACTTTTGAATGGTCATCGGGCCTATATCCATGCCCATCCAGCCATCTTCGATGTTGCCTCGCGCCACGTGACGAGACTCTTCTTCTGGTCCAAAATCTTGGGTAACGATGTGGTCAATCGGTAAATATATATAGATATGTTTTTCATAGGCTATTTGTAAAATTTCTCGAGCTTTATCGATCATATCATCTTCAATCAGAGAATCTCCAATGGCGAGTCCTTTGGCCTTCAGAAAGGTATAAGCCATTCCGCCGCCCACAATAAGGCGGTCAACCTTTTGCAACAGCTGTTCTAGAACCGCAATTTTAGAGGAAATTTTGGCGCCGCCAATAATGGCCACAAAAGGGCGATCGGGATTTTCAATAACTTTACCTAAATACAACATTTCTTTTTCCATGAGTAGACCAGCAACCGCAGGTAAATAATGGGCAACGGTTTCTGTAGAAGCGTGTGCGCGGTGAGCTGTTCCGAAAGCGTCGTTTACGAAAAGGTCAGCATAGCTGGCAAGTTCTTTAGCCATGCTTTCTCTTTCTGCTGCATCCTTGGAGGTTTCCTCTTTGTGAAAACGAGTGTTTTCTAGCATCAGGATATCTCCGCTTTTTAGGTTTTTAACCATATTATCGGTAGCTTCACCAAGGGCGGCTGGAGCTAGCTGTACGGGACGGTTGAGCAGCTGCGATAAATGTGCAGCAACTGGTGAGAGACGGTGTTTGCCGTCGAGGTAGGCGGCTTCATCAAAAGGCTTCCCGGCCTTTTCGGCTTTTTCTTTAGCCTTCTGTGTGTCTTTTTTTGGGTCGCCAAGGTGAGACATTAGGATTAACGTTTTGGGGTTCTTGCTGAGAATATAATTGAGTGTTGGTAGAGCTGCGGTAATACGGGTATCGTCTTGAATGACGCCGTCTTTCATAGGAACGTTAAAGTCCACACGCACGAGAACGCGTTTGCCTTGTATCTCTGATTCGGGAACGTCTTTTATTGATTTCTTGCTTAACATAACTACCTCCTAGAGTGATTGAAGTAGTTGTATTATAAAAGAAAATGAAGGATTAGGGTACTATTTTTATTGAAGCAAAAAGGGGGTGATTATCTTCAGATTTCCTATAGTTTGCAAAACCTATGTGCACATTATAAGCTAATTCACGCTCCAATAACCACCTTTATCTGGGCCAATACGTTGAAGCAGGGCTCTATCTTTTAATTTTGAGATATTTTCTCGAATCTTTCGTTCAGAAATGCCGATTGAAATGGATAATTCTGGTATTGTTGTATAGGGCATATTTGCTAGTAATTCCAGAATTATTGTTTGATTATCAGTCAATTTTTCAGGGACCTTTTCAAGGACTCTTTCAGGGACCTTTTCAAGGACTCTTGGAAAAATGGCTCTTACATATATTGTGGAGAAATCATACTTAACCTCCGAAGAGTTAGCCTCTCGAAGGGCTCTGCGAATACGCTCGATACCCGTTCCCATCTTTTCAATGTAGTCAATTCTCTGAAATATATTAGCAATACCCGGATTGCGTAGCATACTAATTTGGCCAAACGTTTCTGGCGTTAAGCCTTTTACTAAACCACCTGGGTTTGTAATTTCGATACGATCTTCATAGATTTCCACCATCACATTGGCGCCTTTTTCAAAATAGTCGCGATGCACCACTGCATTTAGCAAGGCTTCTCGCAGGGCTTCGTAGGGTAACTGTGGAATGTCTTTATGAGCTAGCTCGCCTGTAAATTCGTAGCGTACAGGCAAATATTGTTTGATAAAATTCATGGCTAAATCAACATTAGAAATTAGGTCGGAATTGAAGTCTTTGCGATCAAGAACAACAGCCTTTTGGGTTCCTTGATATAGGGCACACGTCACAACTGTATGATAGTAAATATCATTTAAGTTTTTTGAAAAGAACAGTACCGCCAAATTATTAAAATAAACTCTGCCATCTTGAAGCTCGCCAATATCTAAATTTTTATATAATAGCGGTTTATCTAACACGGGGGATATTCCCGACAGCTTCAAAAAGCGAGCCATTTTATCTTGATCAATATCACTCATTGTTATATCGTTTTTCATTAATTCATCATAACGAACCTTACCCTCAGCTTGAATAAAAGCCACAATTTGGTCTCGACTAAGCTTTTGGGCATTTGGTCCTGTGCGAGTATAGAAGCCACTGGCACAGCGGTATGGTTTGTCTACGCCTTCTCGGACATGAATAACAAGAATATTATTAAATTCCTCCAGAATGATTTTTACCGCAGGGTCACAGTTATTTGCGATATCCTGTATACGGCTTCTCAAACCATTATCGATAGAGATACCTTTGATATTACCATCATCAGAAATACCAAGAAAAATACGCCCACCGGAGCCATTCGCAAAGGCAATCATTTCACGATCAAGATCGGACACTCGTTCTTTAAATTCGGAACGATAGCCTTCGCCTTCCTCAATAATGATCCTTAGTTCTTCATTGGTTAACGTCACTACTTACAGTCTCCTCATAAGTTAATTTCTAGCCCAATGCTATCAACCGTTTAGGTTGATTATCATAT